>JBAXTA010000080.1:0-14732 GCA_037130415.1 Spirochaetota bacterium | reverse complement strand
AAATGGCGGAAGGTTGGATTGCCGGAGGGTGGAAAAATCATCGGGCGGGGAACAGGAGGGAGCTGATCGCAAGCATTTCCCACGACCTCCGCACGCCCATCGCAGCGATCAGGGGCTACGTGGAAGGTCTTGGGGATGGAGTCGCCAACACGCAGGAAAAGCAGGACCGTTACCTTGCGATCATCCGGAGCAAGGCCGTGTTGATGAATCGCCTGGTCGATGACCTTGCCCTTTTTTCCGGCCTCGAGACCAGTGCCGTCGTCCTCGACCGCAGGGCTCTCGATATCGCCGCCTTCCTGGGGGAGGTCCTGGCAGAACTCGCCTTCGACTTCCCTGAACTCCGCATCGAGCTGGATTGTCCCCTCCCCTGTCAACTGGACTTCGACGCCGTCCAGCTCAAGCGGGTCATTGCCAACATCGTGCAGAACGCATCAAGGCACGCCGGGCCCTCTGCCCATCTGTGCGTGACAGGAACGGTGAATGAAGGAATTGTGAAGATAGTTTTTGAGGACGACGGCCCGGGCATCCGGGAGGCGGACCTTCCCCATGTCTTCGAGCGCTTCTACCGGGCGGACAGGGCACGGAACATGGACGGTGGCGGTCACGGCCTTGGCCTTTCGATTGCCCGGATGATCGTGGAGGCCCATGGCGGCCGGATCAGTGCCTTGAGCGCTCCAGGCGGAGGCGCCAGCATCGTCATGGAGCTGCCGATTCCCTCCCCTTCCGGCCTTCAAGCTTCCGGCGCTCAAGCCGGCACCGGGCCTCTGCCCGTGGAAGCCTGAGATGGGAGAGCATGTACTGGTCATCGAGGACGATCGGAGCATAGCCGAGCTGATCCGCGACTACCTCGAGATCAACGGAATGCAGGCCGCACTTGCCATGGATGGGCCGCAGGGCCTCGAACTGGCCCTCTCCACCGATCCGGACCTCATCGTATTGGACCTGATGCTCCCCGGTCTCGACGGCTTCGAAGTGTGCCGACAGCTCAGGATTCGCAGCCAGAAGCCCATCCTCATACTTTCAGCCCGCAGGGAAGACATCGACAAGATCAGGGGTCTGGGCCTGGGTGCCGATGACTATGTCGAAAAACCCTTCAGCCCAGGCGAGCTCATGGCGAGGATCAAGGCGCACATCGCGCGCTACCGGCGCCTGACCGGAGGCTCAGCTGCGGAACTGAAGGATCTTGTCCGGATGCGCGACCTGGAAGTCGCCACGGAAAGCCGCATGGTCCGTGTCCGGGGCGTCGAAGCCCTGCTCGCGGGAAAGGAGTTTGACATCCTCCTTCTCCTCCTCCGCAGCCCGGGCAAGGTCTTCAGCAAGGAGGAGATCTTCTCGAGGGTCTGGGGTGAGGAAAGGTACGGCGACCTCAGCACCGTCACGGTCCATGTCAGGCGCATCCGCGAGAAGATCGAAATCAATCCTTCGGAACCTGAGTATATCGAGACGGTCTGGGGTGTGGGCTATCGGCTGAAGTGAGAGCTCCCGTCGCAGGGGTTCGGCACCGCGACATGGAAGCGTCTCACTTCCCGGGCAGGTAGAAATCCCTGAGATGCTGCTGGATGAGACCTACTGCGGCTTCCCTGTCGCGCTTCCTGATAGCCTCGACCAGGGGCAGATGGAGCTTGAGACCTTCGGTAACCTGCGCATCGCTCGTATATACGGTAGTCCTGAGCAATTGGACATTGACGTCAAGGAGTTGCTCGATCTGGTAAAGAAAGGGGTTTCCGCTCAGCTCCGCAAGCTTCAGATGGAAGGCGCTGTCGTTCTCGTTGACGGAGGCGAGATCCTTGCCCTCCGCAAGCCGGAGGATCTGCTTCGCCATCGATTCCAGAAGGTCGCAATCGGTATCAGTTGCGTTTTCGACGCAGAGGCTGACAGCCAGCGAGTCGATGCGCAGCTTCAGGATACCAAGCCGCTCGGTCGCATCGCTCTGCAGCTTGACGACCTCGGCATAATGGCGGGGAACTATCCTTACAAGTCCATGTTTCTCCAGGTTCCGCAAGGCCTCGCGGACTGGCGTCCGGGAGACCTCGAAGTACTTGGCGATCTGTTCTTCGGGTATCCTCTCTCCGCCCAGGATCTCCTTGTTCAGGATCATTTTTTTTATGTACTGGTAGATTATCTCGCCGATTCCGCGTTTTTCAATCGGCTTCCCCTCATTGGCCATCGCTGCGCTCCGTGTCTCCAGGCCCCGGGAAGACGATAAAATCATTGGAAGCCCGGATATGCCGCCTCATGTGCCCGATCGCACCCTCGAGGTCCCTCCCCAGGAGGCAATCGAGGATCATTGGGTGCATCGCCACTATGGGCAATATGCGCTCTTTTTGGGAGTACTCAATGCTGCGCAGCAGTTGCACCTTGGAATTGATCTTCTTGTAGGCCTCGGTGAGGAAGGGATTGCCCGAGCGGCGGGCCAGCTCGAGATGGAACTGGCCGTCCGTCTCATAGAGACCGACAAGATCATCCCTGTCGAGGGCAGAAATGCAACGCTCATGAAGTCCCATGAGATCAGCATGGTCCTCTGCAGTGAAGCGCAGCTCATTCTCCATGAGCGAGACTATTTCCAGCTCCGTCCTGACCTGGATCAGGTGCAGCGCGTCCTGCTCAGACATCTCGATGATCCTCGTCGAGTGATGCTTGACCTTCTCGACTATTCCATCGGCGTTCAGCATCTGGATGGCTTCCCGTACCGGCGTCCTGCTGACCTGATACCTTTCGCAGAGTTCACTTTCCACGAGCATGCTGCCAAGGGCGATTTCTTTTCGGAGAATGTCCTGTTTGATCTGTCTATAGACCTGCTCCGACAGGTTGGCAAGTTGAAGAAGAGCCTTCCCTTTGCTGCTGAGATCCAAAATTCAGACTCCTTGAGGCGCTTTCGCGGCAATCCTGCTTTCTCATTTCCAGCTCTATCTGCATTGTATTCAGTATACCATAAAGAATAAGGGACAAGGCAAGGCCCTGAAAAGGGCCGTGATCTGGACTTGCCTTGTTCCCCTCCTGCCAAGCCTCGGCACATGCCCGGAATGGATATATAAATACCGAATAAAGAATTAGCCTCACTTTCCTTCAGCGTCCGAAGAATAATGGCTTGACAAATGGAAAGACTGGGCCTTAATACTGTATACAGTGCACAGGACACCTTGCTGATTTTCACACGGAAGAGGAGCTAAAAGCGGTGACAGGCCAAGCGGGAAAGAAAAGCATTCTGCGTTCGATGATCGAGCAAACCGAATTCATCCTCGTCATCATGATCGTGGTCATGTGCATCCTGCTCAGTCAGCTCAACGAGGGGTTTTTCACCTCGGCGAACTTCCGCTCCATGTCCCGGGGCTTTGCCATCGAGGGCTTCACCCTCATCGGAATGTGCTTCCTCCTTGTCACGGGAACCTTCGACATTTCCGTGGCCTCGGTCATGGCCATGGCTGGATATGTGTTCACGTCTTTGGCTGTGGCTGGGCTGAACGCCTGGCTCGCCCTGCCTGCCGCGATCCTGGTTGGCTGGGCGATCGGTTCCTGCAACGGCTTTATCATCACCCGGCTCAGGGTCAATGCCTTCATCGCCACCCTGGCCACGATGACGATCGTGCGGGGGGTCGTGCTCTCCATCTCCCAGGGCAATCCCATCCGGCTCGCCACGCCGGAATTCGGCCAATTCAGCTCCGCAGCCATAGGCGGCGTGCCGGTGATGTTCATCCTCCTCGTACTTACGGTCGCAATCCTTGACTTCATGCTCCGCAAGGTGCGCTGGTTCCGGCAGCTCTATTTCATCGGAGGAAACGAGAACTCCGCGGAACTTACGGGAATCAATGTAGCCAGGATGCGCTTTATCCTCTTCGGCGTGATCGGCGCCCTGGCGGCCTTGAGCGGTTCGCTCTCCTCCTCCCGGCTGGAGGCCTCGGTGCCGAACGCCTATGTCGGAACGGAAATGAAGCTGATGGTCGCCTGCGTCATCGGCGGCTGCTCCCTGAACGGCGGAAGGGGAACCCTCCTTGGCGCGGCGCTGGGGCTGGCCTTCCTGTTCCTGCTCGACAACGGAATGATCATGATGGGAATCGACATCTACTGGTTCCAGGGAATCCTGGGAGTATTCCTCATTGGTGTTATTTTGGTAAACACCGTTTCTGCGGGCTCTTTCGGGCGGAGGGGAAGGGGCCTCGGGAAGTCAAGGCAAGGCTAAAGGCCCGCATGGATCGGGCAGTCATCGTAAAGTCGGATCGAAGTCTTAAAGGAGGACGGACAATGCAGAGGAAAAGTCTCGCGGTTCTGGTGCTCGGTTTGGCGATGGGGCTCGTTGGAGTCATGAATGGCGGCGCACAGACCAGGACGCCGGCGTTCGCCATCAACGGGGAAATCGCCTATGTGGCCTATTACACGACGGTTCCCTATTGGAATGACGGCCTAAGGGGAATGGAAGCCGCAGCTGCCGAACTGGGCATCAAATTCGACCGGACCAAGAATTTCTACGGCCCCACCGATGGCAGCGGCTCCGAGCAGGCCCGCATCATCGATGAACTCGTAGCCAAGGGTGTCAAGGGCATCATCGTCTCCCCGGCCGACAACAACTCGATCCTGAGTGCCTGCGAGAACGCGATGAAGCACGGGATCCCGATCATCACCGTCATCAGCGGCATGTCCAACCCAGCCACCTATTATGGCGAACTGGGCGCCTCGAACTTCAACGTCGGGGTCACCGGCGGGAACTACGCGGCGAAGCTGGTCAACGGAAAGGGCAAGGTCGGAATCCTCACGATTCCAGGCGTTCCGGTGCACGACCAGCGGGCGCAGGGCTATGTGCAGACACTGGCCAAGTACCCCGGTATCAAGGTCCTGCCCCTCGTCAACACCGACGCCGACCCGGCCAAGGGCCAGGAGAGGGCAGCTGCCCTGATCCAGGCGAACCCCGACCTGAATGTCCTGATCGGTACCGACTCCGTGGGCGGAGCGGCGGCGGCCAGGGCGGTCAAGGAAGCGGGCAAGGTCGGAAAGATCGTCGTAATTGGCATGGATCGCGACAAGGACCTGCTCGGCTACATCAAGGACGGCATCGTCACCGCTTCGGTCGCATCCAAGTCCTTCAGCACCAAGTGGATGGCCATGCACTACATGTACTGGATCCTGGCCGACAAGATGCAGGACATCGGGCCCGGCATCACCGACGTAGCCAACAAGATCCCGCCGATCCCCCTCGTTACCGATACGGGCACGATGGTGATCGACAAGAGCAATGTGGATCTGTTCATCAAGGCCCTTCCCAAGAAATGACCTGACAAGGGGACCACCCCGTGGCTGTAGGCTTCGGGGTGGTCTTTGGCGCCTTGTCCCCTGGGACAGAGGCGCAGGACAGATCCTGGCAGCCTTGGAAACAGGCTCCGAAGTGGATGCTGTCCTCTAAACCGAGGATGAAGGTCGCAGAATGGAAACTGACGGTGTGCTGTCGATACGGAACGTATCCAAGCGTTTTGGCGGGACTCAGGCCCTGGACGGCGTGTCCTTCGACGTCCAGAAGGGCGAGATACACGCCTTGCTCGGAGAGAACGGCGCCGGCAAATCCACCTTGATCAAGATCATCTCGGGAGTAGTGCAGAAGGACAGGGGATCGGTCTTCCTGGATGGCCGTGAACTCAGGGTCCGGAACGCACAGCAGTCACGCGAGCTTGGGATCAATGTGGTGTACCAGGAACTGGCCCTGATCCCGGACCTCTCCGTCGCCGAAAACATCTTCGCCTCCAGCGTGAACATGAACTCCATGAAACTCATGAAAGTCGGGAATCTGGGCAGCGACGTGATGTCGATCGTTGAGATGCTGGATATCGACCTCCGGACCCCGGTAAGGAACCTGGGCATAGGCGCCCAGCAGATGGTGGAGATAGCCGGGGCGATCTCGAGGAAATGCAGGATACTGATCCTGGACGAGCCGACCGCCTCGCTTACCAACGAGGAAGTGAAGATCCTCTACCGCATCATACGAATGCTCAAGGGTCTGGGCGTAATCATCATCTTCATCAGCCACAAGCTTTCCGAGGTTTTCGACATCGCGGATCGCGCCACAGTGATGAAGGATGGAAGGTATGTTGCGACAGACGAGGTGGGGAACCTTGACGAAAATTCCCTCATAAAGCTTATGACCGGACGGGACCTCCACGACATGTATCCGCCCAAGGGCGACAATCCTGGCTCCCTCGCGCTCGAGGTCGGGGATTACAGCGGCCCGGGATTCCAGTCGGTCAATTTCAGCCTCCGCGAGGGGGAAATCCTCGGCATGGCCGGGTTGACCGGCGCAGGAAGGACCGAGCTTTGCACTACGTTGTTCGGAGTGCAGCCATCCACGGGTGGATCGCTTCGCCTCTTCGGGAAGGATTTCGCTCCCCGCGACGTGCTCGCCGCCATGCGGGCGGGCATCGGCTATCTGCCGGAGGACAGGAAGCAGACCGGCGTCTTCATGCAGATGGACATCAGGGAAAACACCGTTGCGGCGACCATAGATGGCATTGCCCGACATGGGATCCTCAGTAGTGCCAGGATCAACGAGTGTGCACGGGAAATGATCGGAAAGCTCAGCGCCAAGACCGGCTTGCTTCGGGACAGGATACTCTCCCTGTCCGGAGGGAATCAGCAGAAGATCGTGCTGGGTCGATGGCTGCTCGCGAATCCTCGAATACTGATCGTCGATGAACCCACCCGAGGCATCGATGTGGGAGCGAAATTCGAGATCTACCAGATCCTTCGCACTCTCGCCAGGAGCGGCATGGCGATCATCCTGATCTCCTCCGAGTTGCCGGAAATAATAGGAATGAGCGATCGCATCCTGACCCTCTACAAGGGAAAGGTTTCCATGGAGATCGATTGCCACGATCCCCACCTCGAGGAAAAGATCGGCTGTGGCATCATGGGATCGCCCTTCCGTAACCCCGCTGAGGCAAGAGCATGAAGGAGCCCCAGCCCAGCCCGCAGAGGGCAAAAGGAGATTCCCCGCTTCGGAGCTTGCTGGCCCGGCGCGAAATGGTAGTCCTATTGCTGCTGCTTCTTATCGCCGTTTCCTTGCAGATCGCCTCGAATGGCCTCTTCCTTCAATCGAGGAACCTCTCGGTAATGGCAGACAGAAAGGCTCCGGAAGCCCTGGTCACGATCGGCATAACCTTCCTGTTGATAGCCAACCAGTTTGACCTGTCAGTAGCCTCGGTCATGGCCTTTTCCGGCGCAACGACAGCCTGGATGCTGGTCAACGGCTTTCCGATGGTCCTTGCGATCCTGGGAGGCCTGGCAGCTGGCGTGCTGATAGGCTGGCTGAACGGCTTCCTCGTAACACGCCTGGGTATCCCCTCCTTTATCACGACGCTGGGAACCATGTACATCGCCCGGAGCGGAGCCCAGGTCATCACCCATGGCCGGCCGATCGGCGGATTGCCCGAAACCTTCATCGGACTAGGTAAGATCCAGGTCTTTGGCCTTCCCTGGTATTTCATCCTGCTTGCGGCCAGTGTCCTGATACTGTCCCTTCTCCTGAAAAAGCAGAAAAGCCTGTACAAGATCTTCTTTGTAGGCAACAACGCAAGGGCAGCTTCCATGGTCGGCATCAGGAACAGCCGGATCACCTGGAACCTCTTCATGGTTTCCGCCTTCATCGCCGCGATCGCAGGAATCATCCTCACGTCGAAGTCCTACTCAGCCTCGCCGATCGCCTTCGAGCGAATGGAGATGCGGTATATCGCAGCCTGTGTCATCGGGGGTGCATCCATAAGCGGGGGCCAGGGCAGCATCATCGGGAGCATCCTGGGATTCCTCCTCATCGTACTTATCGGCAACGGGATGACCCTGATCGGGATCTCGCCCTACTGGGAAAATGTCATATTTGGTTCGATCCTGGCGATCGCCGCCATCGCGGACGCCTATTCGACCGGACGGCGCAGGGAATGAGGAGGGGCACATGGATGAAGAGCGACTGAAGCGGACACGGGCGGCCATGGCTTCGGAGGGTCTGGATGCCCTCATCCTCCGTCTGCCCGAAAACGTGCTCCTGCTCAGCGGCTACTGGCCATTGACGGGACGGTCATTTCTCCTCTTTCCCTGTGAAGGAAAGCCCGTCTGCATTGTCCCGGGCATCCACGAGAAGGAAGCCATCAAGGAGTTATGGGACGCCCAACTCATCGTCATCCCCTTCGGCCGGATCACTTCCGGGGATTACTTCGGCCAGCTACGGCGGGCCTTGAAGGATGCGGTTTTGCATCGTGGCTTCAAGAGGATCGGTTTCGAGGGGAGCTTCGAAACCTTCGCTCCGCCCTGGGACGTGGCCGAGCCGGCGATTCCCGCCGCCCCGACACGGGACTTGCTGGCCGATGCGGCTGGAACCGCGGAGCTCATCGATGCGACAGAATTCCTGTACCGACTTCGGGCCACCAAGACCCCCCCCGAGCTGTCAAGGCTCAGGATTGCCAACGAGATCGGTGCGATGGGCCTGCGTGCATTTTCGGAAGCCCTGCGGGAAGGGATGAGCGGCGTCAGGCTCGCCAGCCTTGTCGAATCAACTATCATGAACGAAGGGACTGGCTACAAGGGTGCCACGAGGGTCCGGGGATTCGCCCAGGTTTCGACTGGCGAGATGGAGACCCTCGATGGATACCGGCTGATGCTGGTCTCGACAACGCGCAAGGTCGCTGCCGGGGATCTGGCCATGCTTGAGCTGGCAGTGGTGGCGGATGGCTTCTGGTGCGACAGGACCAGGGTACACGTCGCCGGAAGTCCAAACTCGAGACAATTAGCTGCTTTTGAGGCGATCATGATGGCCCAGGCCTCGGCAGCCGGAGCCATTCGGGCAGGGGTGACAGCCGGGGCGGTCGATTCCGCAGCGCGCGAAGTCATCGGGGCAGCGGGCTTCGGCGATGGCTTCTTCCATTCGACGGGCCATGGACTGGGGTTCCGCTACCATGAGCCCATCCCGGTCATCGAGCCGGGAGTCACTACCATCCTCGAAGCCGGCATGGTCATCACCATAGAGCCGGGAATCTATCTCCCCGGCCTCGGCGGTCTCCGGATGGAAGACGATTTCCTCGTGACAGAGGCTGGCTCAGAGTGTCTTGGCCCTGCGGAAAGCAGGTTCGCGTCCTGACAGGAAAGATGGCAGGAATGCGTGAAGCACCCTCGATTCCTGGTTTATCGCTACTGCATAGCAAGCAAACGGAGGCACGCTCATGAGGCTCAGGGGAAAGGTCATCGTAGTTACCGGTACCGGATCTGGAATCGGAAAGGACATAGCCGCAAGGTTCGCGAAGGAGGGCGCGCGGGTCGTCGCAGCCTCGCGGCGTTCAGCCACAGGACAGGGCGTTGTCGATGCCATTGTCGCCGGGGGCGGCCAGGCCATCTTTGTCCAGACAGACGTCTCGTCGCCGAAGGAAGTCGACTCTCTCTTCGATGCCGCAGTGAAAGCATACGGGCGCATAGACGGACTGGTAAACAACGCGGGAGTGAACTTCGTCTGCCCCTTCGAGGAATGTACTCCCGAGGCCTGGGACCGCGTGCTGAACGTCGACCTGCGTGGGACCTACCTCTGCTGCCGGCGCGCCATCCTGGAGATGCTGAAGACCGGGAATGGCGGCTCCATCATCAATGTCGCCTCCAACCACACCGTCGCGGCGGTAAAGGGCTCGGTACCCTACGATGCAGCCAAGTGGGGGATGGTCGGCCTCAGCAAGTCCCTCGGGATTGAATTTGCTTCCAGGAACATCAGGGTGAACGTTCTGAGCCCCGGCCTGATCCATACGCAGATCTGGGACGACATCCTGGACGCGGCGCCGAGCCACGAGGAATGCCTCGCCCACTGGCAGTCGAACATCCCGATGCACCGGGTCGGTACCTGCGAGGAAATCTCCTCAGCCGCCGTATTCATGATCAGCGATGAGTCACCCTTCATGACAGGTGCAAACCTGGTCATCGATGGCGGCATGAGCAGCCAGCTCGTCACGCCGGACCCCTACACATCGAGGAAGATATGAGGCAAAGGGGATCAAGGGCAGGGCTGCGAAGGTGAAAAGGGTCCAAAGGGGGCGCAGCCATGGAAGCTGAGAAACTCAGGCGCCTCGAGGCTGCCGCCAGGCAGGTCCGCTATGACCTGGTAGAAGCCATCGGGAATATAGGAATAGGACACTTCGGCGGGGCGTTATCGATCGTGGAAGTCCTGACCGTCCTCTATTTCAGCCAGATGAACGCCAGTCCAGCCAGGGCCAGGGACCCTGAAAGGGACAAATTGGTCCTTTCAAAAGGGCACGCAGGCCCTGCCTTGTATGCGGTCCTGTCGCAAAAAGGCTATTTCCCAAGGGAAACCCTTTTTACCCTCAACCAGGGGGGGACGAGCCTGCCGAGCCACTGCGACAGGAACCTGACACCGGGCATCGACATGACGACCGGGTCTCTTGGGCAGGGCTTGTCGGTGGCGATCGGAATGTCCCTCGCTGACAGGATGGACGGAAGGAAGAACAGGATCTTCGCCATCATTGGCGACGGTGAATCCGACGAGGGCCAGGTCTGGGAAGCTGCCATGTCGGCTGCCCACTATCGACTCGGAAACCTGATCGCCTTCACTGACTACAACAAGATGAACATCGACGGACTCACCAGCGAGATCATCAACCTGGACGACCTTGGCGCAAAGTGGCGTGCCTTCAACTGGAATGTGCAGAGGGTAGATGGCCACGACCTGGCCGCCATCGACGAGGCCATAACCCTGGCAAGGCTGGAGGTCGACCGACCGTCGATGATCATACTAGATACGATAAAGGGCAAGGGCGTTTCCATCGCCGAGGGAAAGCTGTCGAGCCACAACATGGCCATCAGCAAGGAAGAGACCAGATTGGCGCTCAAGGAACTCGCGGAAGCCATGGGAGGGACCTCATGAGCGCCCGTGACATGCGCGATGCCTATTGCGAAGCCCTGGTGGAACTGGCCGAGGCAGACGAGCGCATCGTCCTTTGGGAGGCTGACCTGATGGGTGCCAACGGTACGACAGCCTTCAAGGAGAAGTTCCCGCAACGCTTCTTCAATGCAGGGGTAGCCGAGGCAAACATGGTGAGCATGGCAGCTGGCATGGCGGTCTCGGGGAAGATACCCTTCGTCTCGAGCTTCGCCTGCTTTGCCGCCCGAAGGGCCTACGACCAGTTTTTCATCTCCGTAAACTACGCTCGAGCCAAGGTAAACCTGACGGGGACCGACCCCGGCATCAGCGCCGTCTTCAACGGCGGAACCCACATGAGCTTCGAGGACATAGGCTTGATGCGCAGCATCCCAGGGCTGACCATCTACGAACCCTCTGATGACCTATCGTTGAAAGCCCTGGTCAAGGAGGCAGCCTATAGTCCCGGAGCAAGCTACCTGCGACTTCACCGGAAGGGAGCCAGTTCCATCTACGCGCAGGGAGAGGAGTTCCGGCTCGGCAAGGCCAAGGTACTGCGCGAGGGGGCGGACATCGCCATCTTCGCTACCGGATACCTCCTCGTTCCCGAGGCGCTGAAAGCGGCTGAGTTGCTGAAGCGTGAAGGTATCGACGCTGCTGTGATCGACCTCCATACGATCAAACCCCTCGATGAGGAACTGGTTCTGCACTATGCGAAGAAGACAGGAGCCGTGATGGTCTGCGAGAACCACCAGGTTGCCACAGGCGCAGGAAGCGCAGTGGCCCTCTTCCTGTCCGAAACCCATCCGACAAGGATGCAGTGCATCGGTATCCGGGATGAGTTCGGTCAGGTAGGGGACCTGGCCTTCCTGAAACAGCGCTTCGGCCTCAACGCGGATCGGATCGTACATAAAGCCAGGGAGCTCCTGGGACGGAAGGAAGAATGAGCACATGGATGACATGATGAAATCCTTCGATTTATCGGAAAAAAAGGCCCTGGTCGTGGGCGGAGCCTCGGGACTCGGCAAGGCCATCGCCCATGCCCTCGCTGGGGCGGGAGCCCAGACGATGATCGCGGACCTGAACGGCCCTGAAGCAAAGAAGGTCTCCGGAGAAATCGAGGCAGGCGGGGCGAAGGCCCTCCATTTCCAGTGCGATGTCACGCGATACGGTGAGGTGGCGGCGCTGGTGGAGGAGGCGGTAGCGCGCATGGGCAGGATCGACGTCCTCGTGGAGAGCGCGGGCCTCACGATCACCGGTACCCCCATGATCGATTTCACCGAGGAACAATGGGACAGGATCATGGACGTGAACCTCAAGGGCATGTTCTTCGTCAACCAATTGGTTGCACGACAGATGATGAGTCAGCGCCATGGCCGCATCATCAACATCGCCTCGATGTCCTCGGTGATCATCAACCAGAACGCCTATGGATCGAGCGGCGTGTACTGCGTTTCCAAGGCAGGAGTCCTCAACCTGACGAAGGCCTTTGCCTCGGATCTCGCCCCCTTCGGCGTCACAGTGAATGCCATCAGTCCCGGGTACATGCGTACCCCGCTCTCCGCTCCCTTCTGGGAAGATCCCGTGGGTTCCGCGGAAAAGTGCTCACGCATCCCCATGGGCAGGCCCGGCGAGCCTGGGGAATTGGCAGGGATTGTCCTGTATCTCGCCTCCGACCTTTCATCTTACACGACCGGAGCCAATATCCTCGTCGATGGAGGTTATACGATATGGTAGCTGCGACATGCAGGGAGAAGGTCGAGGCCTTCCTCGGAAGGGAGAACGGCATCCTCCCGCTGGAGCCCTGCTACATAGCCCGAAAGGGACTTCCCCCGGGTAGGCGCCTGGGCCTCAAGGAGTCCGCCTACGACCTCGGAGAGCGGGGAAACATCATCGCCCGCTGCCTTGCCTCGGAGACGGGCATCAACAATCCCCAGGGGATTCCGGACCAGGGCCTGTCCTTCCTGGCCATACCGGGAGAGCGGATCACCGTCAAGGATGCCCTGGCAGCTGCCGGAGACCTGGTCATGGGCGCCGAGCGTGCGGCGCAGGGCCGGGGCCTCAACCTCCTGGCGAAAATATTTGATTTCAATTGCAGGCTTTATTTCCATGTGCACCTTAGGGAGGAGCACTCGCGGCTTGTGGGCAAGAATCCCAAGGAAGAGGGCTACTATTTCCTCGAAGGCCCGGATCCGGGGCCGCACCCGGAAACCTTTTTCGGGGTCCATCCCTACATCACCAGGGAGGGCCTTCAGGAAAAGCTCCTCTTGCCCTACCTCGAGGCCTGGGACAGCGACCTCATACTGAAGCACTCGCGCGCCTACCTCAACGTCCCCGGCGAGGGCTTCCACCTGCCCGCCGGCGGCCTGCACGCACCAGGCACGAGCCTGACCCTGGAGCTCCAGGAACCCTCCGACACCTTCTCGGTGTTCCAGGCCAGGATAGGCGATATCCATTTCGACAAGGCCTTGCTTCACAAGGACATCCCGAGGGACCGGTGGGAACGGGATGGGGAGCGCTCGGCGCTTTCGCTGGTGGATTGGGAACTGAACGGTGACCCCTTCTTCTACGAAAACAGGCGGATCGCACCCATTCCAATAAATGCACAACTAGCATCTTCTTTTTCTGAAAGCTGGATCATCTACAACTCCCGGAAATTCAGCGCGAAGAGGCTGGTCGTCCCCGCCCTGGGCCGCGCCTCTTGTCGGGACACTGCTGCCTATACCCTCCTTGTCTGGAAAGGTTCCGGGCATATTGATAGCCATCCCCTGTGCGCGGGCGAAGCAGGGCAGGATGAGTACCTCGTCAGCCAGGCAAAGGCCAGGGGCGGCGTGGAATTCCGCAATTCGGGGAGTGGGGATCTCGTCGTGTTCAAGCTCTTCGGAGCGGGGGTAAACCCTGATGTACCCTTCCTGAAAACCATGGCATAGGAGTAGGCAGCGCCCTCATCCTTCGGATTGCCGCTCCTGACTGACTGACGGGAGCGGCTAGGTCCTGGGCTTACCTCGCTCGGGGAATCCCATCGCTGCCCCAACCCCGTCGTTCCCAATACATACGTATCCAGCCTTCAAACTCGGCCCGATCAAGGGCCGGTGCAAAGTCTGTAGCCTCAGAAAAGAAACGCCCTGGCAGGCTGTCGTCGTTGGGTGAAAGGCCCATGGCGAAGTTCAGGCGCCTGATCCGTGTCAGGACATCCTGGCAGAGTTCCTGAAGTTCTTCCTTGCTCACAGCACGACCGGCAAGCTCGCTTGCTGACACACAGAGATGGTCCCAGGTAAGGAAGTCGCGGTAGAAACGACACATAATAAGTGAGTCGGCAAGGATGAGGCGGTTTTCCCAATCGATGAAGGTATCGACGAAGGCCCTGGCATCCAGTCCTTTGGTTGCACCTGACAGCTCCGCCTTGTAGAAGGTCGTCCGGAGATGGCAGGCGCCCCGGGGAGAGAGGGCGTAGCTCAATGCCATCCCCGGCATCTTCCTGCTTTCATAGCCGGCAGGATCGAGGCCCTTCGAGGTGATCGAAAGCTCGGCGATACCCAGCTCTGCAGCGGCGGCATCCATGCCCCGTGAGAGGATCGCGCCGAGTCCCGGAGTCCGATATGCCACAGCGTCGAGCCAGGCCAGGAGCTCATCGACATTTCCCGCCCGGGGGCCTTCGCTGATCCTGCCGAGTTCCCTTCCCTTCATGGCCAGGGCCAGGATATTGCCTGCGCTTATCGTATCCATGCCGAGCCGGTTGCAGCGTTCATTGAGGCGCGCGACATCGCGGGCATCTTTCACCATGCAGGACCCCCCGAATACGTAGAGGGTCTCGTACTCGGGACCATGGAGGCTTGTGCCAGCCTCCGGACCC
>JBAXTA010000008.1:0-35157 GCA_037130415.1 Spirochaetota bacterium | reverse complement strand
ACCACCCAGATGGTATTGGTCGAATATCCGACCTGGTACTGGATGTTTGGATTGGATCCTCCCGTTTTATTGATTACTGCCTGTGCATCGATCAGGGCCTGTGAGATATCAATGATTTTATTTGAGTTTCTGAAGACTACCCCTGTGACACTCCATGCTATTCCTTTTTGCAGATCACGGTAGGGGAACAAGGTTAATTTTGACTCAAAGCCCGTGTTCTTCATGGTCCCAATGTTCTCAACATAACTTGAAAATCCATTGGAAGGGGGCAGGTTGATGGACGAAACCAGGTCCTTGGTTGTGCCGATATAGTAGTCGAACGTAAATGCGATCCTGTTCTTCAGAAGCTGTGCTTCCAGACCAATATCATAGTTCATTTTTTGCTGCCATCTTAGGTTATCGTTTCCAAGCCCCATCATATAGGCCCCCATCCAGTTGTAATAACGGTCTCCGGTATAATACTGGTAGGTGGATAGCGCCTGGTAGGCATCAAAATTCTGCGTTCCGGTGATACCCAATGAGCCGCGGATTTTTAGTCGGTTGACAATCGTCTGGTCCTTCATGAATTTTTCGGAGTGGAGGTTCCAGCCTATTCCGGTTGACCAGAAAGGGGCAAATCGTTTCTTCGCTCCAAACTGGGAGGATCCGTCTTCACGAAAAGAGGCATCGATATAATACCTGTTGTCATAAGTGTAGTTGACGTTACCGGTAAATCCTACGGCCCTGACCAGACTCTCCTTGCCGCCTGGCCTTTCGCCTTGTGCATATTGAAGGGCCATCGAAGGAAAGTCAAAATTCGAGTTGCTAAAACCTTCGGCACGGAAGCTGTATTCAGAACTTTTTGTCTGACGCATGTTGTAGTCGAAACCAAAAAATATGGAGTGTTTCTCTGCCAGTACTTTTGAATAAGTAAGACTCAGACTACCATCATAGTTAAATCCATTAACGACATCGTAATAGTAATCACCTTTTCTGAAAACATTATCAATGGTGTAGTTGGCGAATGCGGTATTATCTGCCGATCTGAAGATGTCATTTTGATCCATGTTAAGGGTAAAACCAATTCTGCTCCTTAAAACGAGATCTTTGACGACTGTCCATTCTATGGCAAAATTATTGACGATGCTTGAAGTTTTGGTTTTGTCAAACCCATTCAACGTGGCGTTGTAAAGCGGATTGGTAGGCAGCGAATTCCAGCGTGAAGTATAATCATAGTTCCCCGGATCACCCAAGTATTTATTTACATTGCCATTGGCATCATAGGGTCGCCAATAAGGATTTAATTTCACGTAATCACTGAAACCCCCAAGCAAATTATAAACGGAGGATGCGCCATAGGGTGAATTTTGGTTATTTCCAATGCCAATATTCAGCTGATTGGTAAATTTAATCCCTTTCAGCATATAGGTGAGATTGATAGTTCCGTTGAAAGTATTTCGGAAAGAACCTTTCATAACACCCTGAATGTTATTGTTTTGCACTGAAGCGGAATATCTAAAAGTCTGATCTCCCCCTTCCAGTCGGAAGTTATGACGCTGTCCGACACCCATACGCAGAGGAATGGCCATCCAGTCGGTGTTCACACCACTGTTTACCTCGTTCAAGACCCAGTTGTAATATCTTTTGAGGGGCACATCGGTCTCGGCACGTGCATAATTGTATAATCCGACCTTTTGCTCAAGATCGAGTTTATCCCTGGCATTCAGAAGGCTGTAAGCCGTAAGGTCAGGAGCCTCTACGTTGACATCTCCGCGGTAAGTAATTCGTAATTTTCCGGCAGTTGGAGCCTTTGTCTGAACGACAACTACGCCGTTGGCACCGCGTGAACCATATATCGCTGTTGCAGAAGCATCTTTGAGAACGGTGATAGACTCCACCTCATTCTCGTTAATGTCGATTAGTTTCTGCAGCGTCGATTCGAATCCGTCCAGAATAATCAGTGGCGTATTGAGTCCGACGCGGCCAGCGCTTGCGGGCACGAGGTGCCCGAGCACCTCGCCTTTTTTCACGATTGGCTGGCTTGCCAGCTTCCTGAAATCGACCTTGATGGTCTCCGAAGAAGCCATCCGCTCCCGGGGGACGAAGCGTTCCTCGAGGTCGACATGCTCTGGGACGATTTCCTCGGGGATGACTCCCTCGGCGACGATCCTGTCGCGTATGAAATGCCGATCGAGGTTGCATTCCATGACCGAGTTGTCGATCACGTCCATGAGGAGGCAGCTTGTCACGCCAAAACGATGGAGCATCTCCACGACGGTGTCTCTGGAAAGGGGCCGTCCGTCATCACGCGGAGGCATGAAGGTTGCGGTTGCGCTCATCCAGTCGTCGGCAACCTTTACATCGATGGAGCCGTCCCCCGCCTGCGAGGAGAGCCTGACGCTGAATGAGTCGCGCAGCGAAGGGTCCATTGCCGGGATCGTGGTTTCAGGGAGGATGCCGGGGTCGAGGGCAGGGATGGACCCAGGCTCGGTCGATGCGGAGGAGGCTACCGCATCGGCAGGGGCAGGACTGGATACGGGCGTATCACTCATCGTATGGGCGGAAAAGCCATTGCAGGAACCGCTTGTTGCGATCCCCGCAGACCTCTCCAGCCATGAGTATCGGCGGAAAATGCCTCGATGGATAGACGAAACAGGCCAGGACTCATGAAAGGCCGCCTGGGGACCCGATGGTCAGTTCTGCCGGGACTTCGATCGGGCTTCCATGAACTGCCTGTGTTCCTCGGCAACATGCAGAAGAAGGTCCGAGAGCTTCCATCCGAGGTTGGTCGCTGTGGTCATGGCGAAGGCGGTTTCACCGGAGCCCGGCAGGGCAGCCTTCACGGCTCGCATCACAAGTAGCGCTTCGTCTGGAGTGAATCCGTTGAGAACAATGATCCTGTCTTCCATGTCCCCAATGGTACGCGGGTAGGGCTTCGGATGCAATCGGAAACATGCCCCACGGCGCGAGTAGCCCGCTTTCCGTGGCTGCTGGGACCTAGGTCAAGTTTCAGGGCAGATCTGCCGACAATAAAGATGAAGTATATCCAGCGGGGCTGATCCCCGCATTGCACAAGGAAAGGAGGGAGAGCGCAGGATTTGCCGGTGCGGCTGTGAGTGGGCCAATGCCCAAGGCAGCGCAGCAGACTTGCTTTTTTTCAGTGGAGTCCGCGCAAGGACATTCCGCAGGCCCGGTGACGGGCCCCGGGTCAGGGTGGTCCGCGAATTCCTGAAGATCGGCAGTTTGTCGGCTTCGCTTTGTTTCAGGTCCCGAAGGTAGCCAAGGAGCGCCGGAGGGCTGGTAGGACGCCAAAGGTGCCCCGCCAAGGCGCTGGTGAAGCAAGGATGCTTCGCTGATGCTGCCCCGACCCCGGATGGGGGAAAGGGGTGTTCCGATCATCCAAGGAGGATGTGTATGGTCATCAATCATAATCTGAGCGCCATGTTCGCCAACCGCTCCCTCGGCCTAACCAACATCGGTACCGAGAAGGACATGGAGAAGCTCTCGTCCGGCATGAGGATCAACCGTGCTGGCGATGATGCTTCCGGCCTTGCCGTCTCCGAAAAGATGCGCAGCCAGATCCGTGGCTTGAACCAGGCCTCGAAGAACGCAGCCAACGGCATTTCCTTCCTCCAGACGACTGAAGGCTACCTCAACGAAACCCAGGACATCCTTCAGCGGATGCGCGAGCTTTCCGTTCAATCCTCCAACGGCATCTATTCAGCTGAGGACCGGATGCAGATCCAGGTCGAAGTGAGCCAGCTTGTCGATGAGGTTGATCGCATCGCTTCGCACGCCCAGTTCAACGGCATGAACCTCATGACTGGCCGTTTTGCCAAGAACGGCGCGGACAATGTGGTCACCGGCTCGATGTGGTTCCACGTCGGCGCCAATATGGATCAGCGCGAGCGGGTCTTCATCGGCACCATGACTGCCAAGGGACTCGGCGTCCGGAACATCGGCGACGACTCGATCATCCGCATCAACGATCCGGAGAGCGCCAACCGCTCCATCGGTACCCTCGATGAGGCCCTCAAGAGGGTCTCCAAGCAGCGCGCAGACCTCGGCGCCTACCAGAACCGCCTTGAGCACGCGATCAAGGGCATCGACATCGGTGCCGAGAACCTCCAGGCCGCCGAGAGCCGCATCCGTGACACTGACATGGCCACCCAGATGGTGGACTACACCAAGAACAGGATTCTGGCCCAGGCTGGTGGCGCGATGCTCGCCCAGGCGAACCAGAAGACCCAATCGGTCTTGCAGCTTCTCCAGTAAGGCAGTATCATCCAGCCTGCGGGGTTTCAGACCGATTCCCCGCAGGTCATCGCTGTGTGAGGATCGGAAGCAAAGGTTTCCGACAGCAGTGGTTGAGCCGGGCTGGGGATATTCCTGGTCCGGCCGCGTTCTTTGACAAATACTCTCCCGCGCGCATAGGCAAAGAGGGCGTCCGACAGAAGGGACGCGCTCCTCGCCGCACGGGGACGAACGGAAGGGGGACGGCGCGAGATGTCCCCTCCCCGCTTGAACGTGCGCGCAAGGACACGATGGCAAGGAATGCCGCCGTGAAGTTTCCTCAAGGAGGGTCACATGATCATCAACCACAACATGACCGCGGCCTACTCGAACCGTCAGCTCACTACGAGCCAGGTGAGCATGACCAAGGACATGGAGAAGCTCTCGTCCGGGCAGCGTATCAACCGCGCAGGCGACGATGCCTCGGGGCTCGCTGTTTCCGAGAAACTCCGCAGCCAGGTCCGTGGACTCAACACTGCACAGAAAAACATCGAAAACGGTGTTTCCTTCCTGCAGACGACTGAAGGCTACCTGACTGAAACCCAGGATATCCTTCACCGCATGCGCGAACTCGCAGTCCAGGGCTCCAACGGGGTCTACACTGCCGAAGATCGCATGCAGATCCAGGTCGAAGTGAGTCAGCTCGTCGACGAGATCAACCGCATAGCGTCGCATGCACAGTTCAACGGCATGAACCTTATGACGGGAGCTTTTGCAAAGAATTCCGCGACCAATCGTGTCATGTCCTTCCAGGTCGGCGCCAACATGGACCAGACCAAGCAGGTCTTCATCGGCACCATTACCGCCCGGTCCCTTGGACTTGTCGGAACGCAGGGAAACCAGGACGTGATTTCGATCTCCAGCCCCGAGGGAGCCAACCAGGCCATCGGAAAGCTCGACACCGCCCTCAAGGTAGTCTCGAAGCAGCGCGCCGATCTTGGCGCCTACCAGAACCGCTTTGAATCAGCCGCCAAGGGTATTGCCGTTGCTTCGGAGAATCTCCAGGCCGCCGAGAGTCGCATCCGCGACACTGACATGGCCACCCAGATGGTCGACTACACGAAGAACCGCATCCTGAGTCAGGCCGGCGGTGCAATGCTCGCCCAGGCCAATGCGAGCACGAACAGCGTCATGCAGCTTCTAGGTTAAGAGAATCCGTTTCTAGACAAGGGTACCGAGAGACTTCTGGACGTCATCTCTCGAATTCCCCAAGTACATCCGGACGGGGGGGGATCGCGCCCTCTCCCCGTTCACTTTCCTCCTACCTTCTGCGGGCAGCCCCACGAAAGGGGTGCAGCCCTTGTTATGTAACCGAAGTTGCCGGCGTAGCCGGGATTTCAAGGCCAAGCAAGAGAGAAGACCTTTCTTGCCTGTAGAAGTAAAAGGCCTAGCCAGGACCTCCACGCCAGCGGAAGGCTCGATCCATTGCTGCCGGCGGAAGTTCCAAAAGCTATGCCGGTAACTTCAAAACCGCTCGGAAACCCAATGGCTTCCAGGTGGTTACGGAGGCTCACTATGGCTATCGACATGTCTCCCATCGAGCCAGTCCTGCCCCACATTTCCGGCGAGGCTGCGCACCATGTGCCCATGCCCGCCGCAGACCAGGCCGCAGTCCTGGCCGATGCACCCAAGCCCGTGGTGCCAAGCGAACTTCAGAAAACAATCCAGGAGATGCAGAAGGTGAGTGCCGCCTTCAACCGGCGTCTGTCCTTCTCCGTCAACGAGAAACTGGACTCCATCGTCGTCAAGGTGGTAGATTCCGATACCGATAAGGTAATCAGGGAGATCCCGCCCGCGGAACTTCAGCATGTCTACGAAGCCATCCGCGATACGATCGGGCTGCTCTTCGACCATAAGGCATAGGAACCCAGAGAGGCGGCCAGCTTAGCCTGGACTGCTTTTCGCAGCCCGATCCGGCGGTTCCAGGCCCTTGGGGAAGGGAACCGGGCGACGGGATAGTCAGGGGTTCATGTCCGACATCAGTTCGATTCCAGGTGTTGGTACAAGCAAGTACGGCACCGACAAACTCATAGAAGGCCTCATGAAGGTCGAGAGGGTTCCGCGCGACCGGGCCCAAACCCAGCTCGACACCTTCACCAAACAGAAATCGGTCTGGACAGATCTCGGTCGCACCGTAAGCGCGGTCAGGGATTCAGCGCGCACCATGTATTCTTTCCGCAACCCCTTTGCGGACCGGATTGCCAAGAGTTCTGAAGAGGATGTGCTTACCGCGACAGCTACCCGGGAGGCCCTCGAGCAGACACGGAAGGTCCAGGTCGAGAAGGTCGCGACCGCTGACCGCTTCATTTCAGCCAATGAGCCCAAGGATTTCAAGGTGCCTGCGGGGAGCTATGGCTTTTCCGTCGGTGAGAAGAAAATAGATCTCAATTATGCCGGAGGCAGCCTCCAGGAGTTCGCGGACGCGCTTGCGAGGAAGGGCCGTGACCTGATCTCGGCCCAGGTGGTGGGAGTGACCAGCGATACCAAGGCCCTGGTCATCGAGAGCCTGAAGACAGGTGAAAAGAACCGCCTGGGATTCTCTGGCGACTCGGAAAAGTTCGCCATCGACATCGGCATGGTCGAGCGCGTTACGACCCGCTCGCAGAATCTCGACCCTGCCCATCCGGGGATCTGGAGCCAACCCATCAGTACACAGGCGGTTCGGGCCAGCGGGGGCAGCCTGGCCCTGAGTCTGGGTGGAGAAGTCAAGCTCGACCTGGGCTCCCCGACAGCCACGAATGGCATGTCGCTGGAAATCAGGTACAAGCTCGTAAAACCTCCCGATCCGCCCTCACCTGTCGCTCCTCCAGGGCCCAGCATCCCCGCATCCGGAAGTGTCACCTTTGCGGGAATCACGATCAAGGGTGCGCCCTCGGAGGCAGGCCTCCCCGAGTGGACACCGCCACCTACACCCCCCAGGATCGACGATAGCCAGATGCTGTACGCCCTCGCTCCGAACGGGGGTGAAGTTGCGATGGAGGCCTTGGCCGACTCAAACGAGCCCCGCACGCTGAAAATCGAACTCTCTTCGCTACTGCCGGAAATTGCCGCCATCGGGCTCAGGAACCGCGATACGTCGAGGCAGCTTGAGGTCCTCTCCGCCAGGGTCTTCGACCCCAAGGAATCGGGGGGCTTCCGGCCAACCCACCCGGTCGCGACAGCCGGCGATGCCCTCATCAAGGTGGACGGGATCGAGGCCACCCGGGATTCCAACGAGGTAAAAGACATCATTCCCGGCGTCACAATCAACCTGAAGGATGCATCCGACAAGGTCGTCAAGCTCACCGTGGAGCCGGATAGGAAGGCGGCCAAGGAAGCGATCATCGCCTTGGTCGGAAACTACAACAAGCTGATGGCCTGGACAAACATACTCTCGAGGGCCGATCCCACCGTCGTCGCCCAGATCGACTACTTCACGGAAGCAGAAAAGAAGACAGCTACCGAACGTCTGGGTCTCTACCAGGGCGATTCGACCCTCTCAGTGCTGCGCTCCAGCCTTCAGCGCGCCGTCTCCAGCCCCTTCCCAACCCGGGCCGGAGCCGAGATCAGCCTTTTGTCGCAGATAGGCATCTCCACCGATTCCCGGAAACCCGGTTCGAACCAGGGGGTAGACAGTGCCCGGCTCAAGGGCTACCTCGAGATCGACGAGGAAACCCTCGACAAGACCCTCGCCTCGAACTTCCAGGCTGTGAAGGAAATCTTTGGCAACGCCACCAATGGGGACCTGATCGTCAACACGGGGGCAGCCTTCACCCTTGAATCCATAGCAAGGCCCTATGTCGAGACAGGGGGCATCTTCTCGGTCAAGAATCAGACCCTCGACAGCCAGATTTCCAGCCAGAAAAGAACCATCTCCTCCCTCGACGACTCGCTGACTGCCAAGGAACGTGCGCTCAAGACAAAATACGGCATGATGGAGGGCGCCTTGAACGGCATGAACTCTACCTCCGCGTCCATTTCCCAGGGAATCGGTTCAGGAAACTAGGCGAGCATCACGCGCGCGAGGCCCGCCTTGGCCCGCCGAAAGGAACAAGCAATGCAACTGCGGGTTAACGGGGAGCCCATTCCCCTCGCCTTTGGGGGAGACGACAGCATCGGGCAGGTACTCTCCCGTGCCGACGAAGTCCTCGAGCAGACAGGCAGCGTGATCGTTGGCCTTTCTCTGGACGGCCAGAACGTAGATCCGGAATCCTTCCCCACCCTGCGCGATAGATCGATATCGGAGGCTGGCATCATCGACATCATTGCCCAATCCTCCTCCGATTACCGGGCCAAGGCCATCGACCTCTTCCTCGACCTCCTGGCAATCGGCGCGCGGGCAGTCAAGGGAGAGGATGAGCTCTGGGCGGCCTTCCTGGACAATGTCACCGAGTTCGTGAAGGACCTCTCAGGTCTCTTCCCCGCCGATGAACTGTCCTTCCTGAAGGACTTCGAAGATACCCTCGCCACCAGCCTCGGGGAGGGGCTGCCTCCAGCAACAGCGCAGAGGTCTGCCGTCGCCCTTCGAATCGAGGGCCTGGGCACCTTCTTCAGGGAGCGACTCGCCGAACTGCGCGACCCTGTGTCTGAGACGCGGCGGACAGCCTCCCTCTACGTAGCAGAGGCAGAGGAACTCAGGGAGCTTCCGGTCCGGCTGCAGACAGGCAAGGAATCCGAGGCAATGCGGACTATCGTCATGTTCATCGAGATATTCAACAAGGTCATACGCCTCATACCCGAACTCAGGAAGCGGGGTATCGATACCGATATGATCAGGATCGACGATCTCGGCCTGGAAGCCTTCCATGTCGCCTTCAACGAAATCCTCAGGGGTTTCTCCAAGGCCATCGAGGACCGCGATTCCGTCCTGATTGGCGACCTGGCCGAATATGAGCTGGCTCCGCGAATGGGAAGCCTTTTTTCTGCGCTCAAGGAGGCGCTTCCGCAATGATGCTCCTCTTGCAGCTCAATCCCTCCGCCTTCTGGAGCCAGGGAGAAAACAGCAGCGCCTGGCTGGGCTGGGTCATCGGAATCGTCCTTGTGATCCTGGTTGCCGTAGTTGCGATAATCCAGAGCCAAAGCTCACCGAGGGCCAGGAGCTCCTCCGGCTCTTCTTTCGACAAGCAGAAATGGCGGCAGGGCGCCCGCGAGGTAGGGCTGAAGGAAGATGAGATCCTCTTCCTGGAAATCTACGCAAAAGCCCTCTCGATCGGCAATGCCGAAGCGACGCTCAGGAACGAAGTCAGATTTGAGGCCTTCTTCAAGGATGCCTACAAATACATAGACAAGAACTCGACATCCGATGCCGAGGTCGAAGAGAGCAAGGCTACGCTCTTTGCCATACGGGAAAGGCTTTCGCGCAAGTCGACTGTCGGTTCGCGCATGCACTCGACCGACCAGCTCGGAAAGGGTACCCCCCTATCCTTCATAACTCCAACAGAAGAAAGCTACCCGACGATTGTCGTGAGTTCAGGCCCCCAGGGCCTGGCTGTCGAGCCAATAATGGATGGAGTCGGGGTTCCCATCAAGTTCAAACATGGCCTCAAGGTCTCGTGCTTCTTCTACAACAAGGCGCACCAGGGCTTCCAGTTCGCAACCAAGGTAGAAGGTCTGGGGAAATTCGAGGGACGCGAACTCCTTGTCCTCAGCCATTCGGAGACGGTCAGTGCCCTGCCTACCAGGAAGTCGCAGCGCAGGGCCGCACAGGTGCCCTGCCTGTTCTTCCATGTTGCTGTAACTACGAAAAAGGAAAGCGGAAAGAACCTGGCCTCGGCCAAGGTAGACACCACGAGCTTCACCGGCACGGTGACCGACATGTCCGCTGGCGGCATGGCCATCCAGAGCTTCAGTCCCTTCCCCGCGGGGGACTTCATCAAGGTGAGCCTCGACCCAGGTGGCGGCAGGCAGACGGCCTTTGGCAAGGTAGTCCGCATCAACCGGCTCCGGGAGACAGGCGGCATCATGCATGTCCAGTTCGTGAAGATCTCCAGGAAGAGCCTCAACGCCATCATGTCCTTCGTCCATGGCTATAGTGATTGAGTGCCCATCTGCATCGGTGAAGCCCAGGCCCTGAACCGGAAGCAGGGCCGTTCTTGACGGGGAAGCTCCCCTCCCCTAGGATATAACTATGAAGGTCATGGAACTCAGGGAACTCACCCGTAAGGAAACAGGCATATACTATCGCCGCGAATTCAGGGGGCAGGCAGTCCTTGAATCGCTTGGCGAGCTCTCCGAGCTTCCCCTGAGCTTCATCATTGAAAACCAGCCTGTAGGTCCCCCGGAGATTTCCTTTGCTTTTGACACGGAGCCCACCTGGCCGATCGTACCTGTCATCAGCTCCCTCAAGCACTTGGTCCGCGAAATGGACAAGACCGGGCTCCTCCCCTGAAAGAATTCCTGCTGGCCACGGTCGATGACACGCTCGCCTTCGGAAGCAGCATCGGTCGAAGTGCAAGCGGCGCGACAGTCATCGCGCTGCGGGGAGGACTCGGTTCGGGAAAAACCGTCCTGGCCAAGGGCATCGCCCGGGGGCTTGGCATCGAGGACGAGGTTACCAGTCCCAGCTACACCATTGTCTCTGAATACGAGGGGCGTCTCAGGCTCCACCATGTCGATGCCTGGAGGCTCGGTGACCCCGAGGAATTCACCGCGATCGGAGGCGGGGACCTCCTCGGAGACCCCGATGGCATCACGGTGATCGAATGGAGTGAACGAATCGCCGGGCTTTTGCCCCAGGACGCCATCACCATCGAGCTTGAGCCCAGGGACGACGATAGCCGCCTCGTCCGCGTTACAGGACCCATGCCGAATGAATGGATGCCTGCATGAACGTACTTGCAATCGACGGCTCAACAGGCATCCTTTCAGTATGCCTTTCGATGCCGAAGGGCCGCGCCGAAGCCACGATCGACATTGGCCTTTCCCACGCCGAGCGGATCATGGGGCTCGTGGAATTCTGCCTGAAGCAGGGTGGGATCGGTCCTGGGTCCATAGATCTTGTGGCCTGTGCCGAGGGGCCGGGCTCCTTCACCGGGTTACGCATAGGCATGGCTACGGCCAAGGGCATAGCAGTCGGAAGGGGAAAGCCCTGGGTCGCCGTCCCCACCCTCGATTGTCTAGCCTGGGGTCTCGAGCACCACGCAGGGGCAGTGGTTCCCGTGATCGACGGGAAAAAGGGACGCCTCTTCACGGCTATCTATCTCAAAGGAATGCGCAATGGCGGCAGTCTCGATATCCCACTTGCGACGCTCGCAGGGCTGCTTGATACTTACGCTGAAGTTCTGGTAACCGGACCCGATGCCGAGCTGCTCGAAGGGCTTGCCACAGAAAGGAGCGGCATCAGGTTGGACAGGCGCTCTGGCCTTGGGGCGGCGCGCGGCATGGCCGAACTTGCACGGGAGCTATTTGCAGAACGAGGCGGCTTCCCGGACAACGCGGGACCCCTCTATCTCCGGCCGAGCGAGGCTGAGGAAGCAGCGGTGCGAGGGTCACAGGGAACGACGGAAGGAACATGAGCGAAGAAGACCTTGAGCCATTGGACTTCGACGACGAAGACCTCGACAGCTTTGAAGCGATCGAGGAATCTGGCTCGTGCGGAGATACCGGACTGCTCGAGGAGTTCGAAGAGGACGATGGGGAGTGCGTGGCCCTGGGCGAGGCATTCAAGCCGCCCCCCTGGCTCACCGCTTCCTACGAAAAGAATCCAGAACCGATCGCGATCGTCGATGGTTCGATTTCACTCACCTACCTCTACGAGAATCCGCCGTTCCGGAAGTTCCTCGAGCGCTACAGGCTTGGGGCCCACCGATCGCTCATAGCGAGCATCTGGAACCAGGTGGACAAATCGGTCATCGAGGCGCTCAGGCAGGCCACCCACGATCTGGATTCCGGCTTTTCGTGGCAGGGCGAGATCAGTATAAAGAGCCGCGACACCCTCACGGCCCTCATCAAACTCCACCTCTATCCCTTCATTGAGGAATCCGGCAGCCAAGGCGAACCGCGGGCCTTCTGGATCCATCTCGAGGACATAACCGATGAGCGTCAGCAGCTCCAGCGGGACTATATCGACGCGTTGCTCAAGGCCTCGCTGCAAAAGGACAACGACACGGGCAAGCACGTCACGCGCGTCAACCGCTATTCGCAGCGCCTTGCCGAAGCGCTCTATCACGACGGACGCTGGCCCCGCGTCGACCGCGACTTCATCGAGGACATCGGTTACCTCGCAGCCATGCACGATGTCGGCAAGATAGGAATCTCGGAGGCCATCCTCTACAAGCCGGGGCCGCTCAACGAACAGGAATGGAAGGAGATGCGGGAGCACCCGATCATAGGAGCCCTCATCCTCTCGAGCTACCCGGTCAAGATGGCCCAGGAGATAGCGAAGTCGCACCACGAGAAGTGGAACGGTTCAGGCTATCCCTACAACCTGTCCGAGACGAACATACCCCTGTCAGCGCGCATCGTGACAATCGCCGATGTCTACGATGCCCTCAGGATGCGGCGAAGCTACAAGCCGAGCCTCGAGCATGGCGTGTCAGTCTCGCGGATCGCCGAAGACGCGGGCAGCCACTTCGATCCTGACCTCGTCGGTGTCTTTGTCGCAATCGCCGAGGATTTCCGGAGGATCTTCGACTCCAACGAAGATTAGCCGGGCAGTCGCAGGGCTACAGCCTTTTCAGGTATACCCTTCTCCGCTTGTGCTGCACGCGCTCGTGGGGATTCCACATTCCCTGCACCGCGATGTTGTCCTCGAGTTCGGGGTTGGACTCGGCGTACTGGACCCCTGCGTCGATGGCGCTTTGGTTGATCGAGGACAGAAGGAGGGCCACGATGCCGCGGGCCACATATTCCGGCTTGACCGCCACCAGGTAGAGGTCCAGGAGCCGGGGCTTCCTGAGCGCAAGCATGAGACGGAGCCAGCCCCAGGGAAGGAGGGCTCCGCGCGAGCGCTGGAGCGCCTCCGAGAAGCTCGGCATCGCGATGCCGAAGCCGACGAGTTTCTCGTCCTTGTCCAGGATGAACTTCGTGAAACGGTTGTCGACCAGGCTCAGGTACTGCGATATGTACGCCTGGACCTGCCGTTCGGACAGGGGCGTGGTCCCGTAAAGCTTCGCGTAGGCCTCGTCGATCAGGTCGAAGATCGCGTGTCCGTAACGCCGCACGAGTTCCCTGCGCGATTTCCATTCATAAAGATGGACACCCGTACGCTTGACGAGGATTTCATTGACGCGGCGGACCTTCTCGGGAATCTCCCTGGGCACGGTGATCAGGTACTCGACCCAGTCCGTGTCCTTGGAATAGCCCAGCCGTTCCAGGTATTCGGGGTAGTAGGGATTGTTGTAATTGGTCGCAAGTGTGGCCACGCGGTCGAAGCCCTCGACCAGCATTCCCTCGCGGTCGAGGTCGGTGAATCCGAGGGGGCCATGAAGGGCCTCCATGCCCAGGCTGCGTGCCCAGTCCTCGACTGCCCTGACCAGCTCCCCGGCAACCTCGAAATCCTCGACGAAGTCGATCCAGCCGAAACGCGCGTAGTTCTTGCCCCATTTCTCGACGAAGCGGCGGTTTGCTATTCCCGCCACCCTGCCCACGACCTTCCCATCCCGGAGGGCAAGCCAGAGCGCAGCTTCGCAGAATTCAAAGGCCGGGTTCTTCGCAGGATCGAGGGTGTTAAGATCATCGAAGACGAGGGTAGGGACATAGCAGGGATTGTCGCGGTAAAGGCCTATCGGGAATTTGACGAAGGCCTTGCGATCGCGCCTTGACTCGACGCGGCGTAGGATCAGGGACATTGGCACTACTCCTAAAGGACAGGTCCGCCGTGCCCGCGCACGTGGATATCCGGAAGGCAGGGCCAGTTGCATACCGACCGCCGCAGCAGCAGCGGAGTATAGCGGCAAGACGCTGGGGCTGTAAACGGCGGCCTTTTCGGCCAAGCGAGTTATGGAAGTTTCACTCGCTCCCTGTAGATCTCAGGCTTGAGGAAGCCCGTTTCGGCAGCGCCCTGCCTGAGAAAGACTGATGCTTCGACCCAGGACCCGGCGGCATCGAGGCGATAACTGAAACTGCGAGCTTCAGGCAGCCTCGCTTCGGTAGCAGCCCCGGGCTTCGCTTCGGTAGCAGCCCCGGGCTTCGCGGATGCCTCCTGAGCTTTGATGCTTGCTGGGGCTGCCAAGCTCCTGGCCTCGACGAGGAGCCCTCCCCCGTCATAGCGGCAGCTTATAAAGGCAAGGACCTGCCCGGAAGCATTCCTTTGATGTGACTCAAGAAGGCGCCCTGATCCATCCCAAAGAAAGTCGATACTGCTTCCTTCTGCCTGAGAGCTGGCTGAAGCGGACTTTGGTGCGACGGAGCCTTCGGGCGACTTCGCCGGGGGGGACGGGGGCCGGCCATAAGGCAGGGTGATAAAACCCGAGGCGGCCAGCGCCTTGAATGCTGTCCTGGCATCGCCATGTGGGAAGGGACCTGAGACCACAGCGAAGGCTTCCATGGATGCTGCATCGCCAGGCCACAGCGGAAAGAGCAGTTCAGGAATGCCGATTTCAGAAATCGTGTCTGGCTTCGCCCCTTCCTTGGCAGTCGCTCCCGCCGTGACCGCCGCCTTGGCTGCCGACAGCGCAGTTGCATCAGGCGCAGCCTTGGCACTGGAAGTCGCCGTGGCAGTCGGCGTTGCTGATGCCACAGCTGCCACAGGAGCCGCAGCATCCTTCGCGGCCGCCGCTACGCCTGCGACTACTGGAACCTCCACACGCCATTCAGAGAGCCTTCCTGCCGAATCCCAGGCAAGCGACAAAGCTCCCATGTCCTCATCCGCTTGACCGAGAAGAAAGATGCCGACAGAAAGCCCGGAACCGCCCCGGCCTTCCTGAAGGAGGCGCGCAAAGGACTTCTGGTTTCCTTGAGCGTCGAACAAGCGAACCCTGGCTCCTTGGCCGGATCCATCCCATTCCAGGAAGAGCCGGGAATCGACCTTTCCCGAACGTGAAAACTCGATGCGGGCAAGGCGGCCATCGCTGTCGAAGTTGCGCGTGATGACGGAATCGGGATCGCCGCCCCCGCTGCGCCTGGAAATCTCAATGACGCGGCCAGCTTCGTCGTAGCGTAAACCGGTCAGGCTGAGGCCATCGAGTGGGCCAGGAGGAGGCCCCTTGGCTGCCCGGGTCGCAGTGACGGAGGAGGCTGTAGGGCCGGCGGCTCTGGAAGCTGTAGGGCCGGCGGCTGTGGAAGCTGTCGGCGCACTGCCCAGCCCCTCAGCCGAGACTTTCGGGTCTTCGGCCAGCCCAAAGGAAACAAGTCGCCCAAAGGCATCCCTCGTCTCAGAAGAAGTGGCTTTCCCCTCCAACTCAGCCAGCGGGGCTGCGGAAAAACCGCCCAGCGCACTCTCTCGAACCAGCCAGGTTGTCGGCGCCCCCCCCGCTTGAAGACAGATACAGAGTGCCAAGGCTGTTAGGCTGCCCGCTCGCGACCAGGGTCGAAATCGGCAGGGATCGCGCACTATCGAAGAACCTGCCCTCAAGGGAACTGACGCGCCTCGGCATCGTGGGCTCGGATATCCGCCGCATCCCATGGGTACACGATCCAACGGTCCTCAAGGGTCCTGCCCGCAAAGTAGAAACGCACTTCTTCAGGCAAGACGCTGCGCTTTTCCTTTTTCTTGTCATGCAGCACGGCCACGGCAACCTCGGCGGGCCCGTGTCGCAGCAGTTCGCGGACACAGTACTCGAGGGTCGCCCTGGAATCGTCCACCTCATCGACAAGGAGTATCCGCTTGCCGGCAAGCTTGCGCTCTGCCTCCTCGATCCATTGGAGGGTGCGGGGCGTGTCGGAGGGCCGATCCTCAGTGTCATAGTAGGCAATGCCTACCGCAAGTATGGGCTTCTTGATGTAGGTGCGGAGAATGCGCGCGGGAATGAAGCCCCCAGAGCCTATGGCCACGATGAGGTCCGCAGAGAAGCCACTCGAATTGATTTTATCCGCCATATCCTGGACTGTCTCGTGGATGTCCTCATAGGTGAAGCGGTACTTGTCGCTGGCCTTTTCAGGCATCGCTACCTCCTTGCATCGGCAAAAACCAATATAGCAGGAGGCAAGGCCTGATTGCTATCGGCGCATCAGGGCAGGAATTGATTTCCTGAAACAACAGGCAAGCGCGTCTTCGGAGGCGGCCCCGAAAACGGCACATCGGGCGCGGACTTTGACTCTTCCTTTCTGGAAAGGGAGGATCCGAAGAGAGCGGCAAGGGCCCACGCATTCCGGTATGAAACTACCACAGGCACCCTGGTGGTTTTCGCTTTGAGGAAGGGTTTCGCCCTATACGTCCGGAGTTCCTGCCAGCGTTCGATATAATTGACTACGAAATAGCTCTTGAGCTTTCCTGGGAATTTGTCAGCCATAGTCCCTGAGTCTCCTCTCTTCATTTCATTCCGGATGGATCAGGTACAAGATCGAAACAGTCAAAAGACACTCGGGGAACAACAACTCCCGAGCCCGAATGGAACCCTCCTTCAATATACAGGGCCAAACAGCCCCTCACTGCCTCCCACCACTAAATTCTTGCAAAAACAGCATCACCCACAAGCCCCTGTATGAGCAAGCCTTTTCGGCGGAACGGGCTATAGATGATCGTCTACAGGATGTTATCTACTGATGCCATAATATCTTGGCAATGGAACTGAACCAAGGCGGTCGCACTGACCTTCCGGCCAGGAGTATTCCGGGGCCGGTGAGTCCTCATTCGCCCTTCAGCCCCTTCATGGCCTCTACCCGCATCTTCCTGTATTCCATGAGGGCCCTGTCACCGGGAATGAGGAGTTCACCGGCGCCCATTCCGTCACCCCTGGGTATCTGGGTCTCGACGATCCGGCGGTCCTGGTGGGCTACGACAATGTTGGCGCGGTTGCCCATCCATTCGACAAAGTTTTTAAGCAGGGGTACTTTCATGAAGGATTGGCAGAAACGGAGATACATTACGGTGTTGCCCTCATCGACCGGGACAAAAGCCGCTATTATGCGGAGTTTCTCGGAGATGAAGTTTTCCCAGACATTGGGAAAGATGAACTCGAGTTTGAAGGGCATGTCGGTGCGGGGAACGGGCACCTCCTCGCTTGAGCGCCTCGGCGAGCCGTCATCCAGGCGGTTGTATACATAGACAAACATGGAACCATCTCTCATCATGATGCCGGGACCATCGACCACCGTCCTGTTCCCCCTCCCGATGGTATTGTAATGGACAAAGGGGAGGTGGGCCATGTCGAGCTGGTTTTCGATGGCCCGGCTGTAGTGGTTAGCCCAGGGGTCGGCCACCGAGGGTCCGATCATGGAGTCGGGAAGGTCATCGAACCAGCGAGGCTCGCCTGTAGGGGTACAGCCCTCTTCGGCCCAGAAGATCCAGATAAAGCCATGGGCCTGTCGGGCGGGATAGCTCCGTAGCTTGAAGCCGGGAGGCACGGGCGCAGAGGCCCCGTTGGCTGGAATCTTCGTGCAGACGCCGGTCGAATCGTACTCGAGGCCGTGGAAGGGACACATCAGGCGGTGCTCGCCCTCGCAGAGGACCTTCCCGAGCGTGAAGGAAGCCCCTCTGTGGGCACAGCGATCGACATGACAGAGAGGGGAACCCGAGGCATCCCTCCAGAAAATCATCCGTTCGCCCATGCGGATACAGCCAAGAGGCGTTGTCCCGAGTTCCCTGGAATCCAGCACCGCGTACCATTGGTTACGAATCATCCTGAGCCTCCTCGCGTGAATCTCCTATAACAACCGGAGTTCGTCAAGAGAGTATGGTCAGGGAACTGCTTCGTGCAACCTTGAAAGCCTCAATCCTGCTCGAGCGAGAGGGAGACAATGAGAGGAGGACTCATCTCCACATCGATAAGCAGTTCGAGACAACCCCCTCCCCGGTCCTGGAACTGCTTCCGATAGCGCTTGTTCCCATCGCCCTGCGTCTCGATGGAATCGGGAAACTCCCAGCAATCCCAGACGCCCAGGTCGTCGATTCCCGCAGCCACGGCGGCACGTATCGCCTCCTCGGAGTAGCGATACTCCACGGAAAAGGAAAAATCGGCCTCGGCGTCTGCCTTGCCGAGTTTGAACCCGGCAGGGACCTGGGTGATGCGTCGCCTGGCCTTGGCGACCCTCTTGCTGCGCTGACGGCGCTTCTCTTGCTTGTGGGGTGAACTCATGCCCCTGATACGCCCGGAGCCTGCACTCCTGATTGCGTTCAGCGGGAAAAATCGGAAAAATAGTTCCGGTTCAGGACTGGATAGGGGTGATTGGGTCTAGGAGCCAGGCGAGTTCAGCAAGGATCATGGCCGTAGCGCCCCAGACCTTGTGCGTCCCAACCTGCCAGAAGGGCACGAGGGAGGGTCCGCCATGGATACTCCACTCCTCCGAGCGGCGCGCGTCGGATTCAAGGAGCCGGGAGAGTGGCAGTTCAATGATCTCGGCTACCTCACGTTCCTCAAGAATATACAGGGGTCGTTCCGGCACGAAGGCAAGAATCGGAATGACTTCAAAGCCTGTCGGTGCGATCCTGAGTGAAGACATCCGACCGAGGACCCGGACTGCCTCGCGGAGGAGGCCAATCTCCTCGAAGGCTTCCCGCAGGGCTGCTTCCTCGGGCCCCTCGCCTTCCTCGATGGAGCCGCCTGGCAGGCTGATCTGTCCCGCATGCACTGGCAGGTCATCGCGACGCATTGTCAGGGGAAGGGCCAGTCCGCCATCGGCAGGAAAAAGGAGGAGGAGAACCGCCGCCTTTTTCCAGTCGCTCCGCTCGACCTTTTCCAGGCGCCGGCGAACGGGCGTCATCGCTGCCTGCGCCCGTTCGCCGGGAAGGGGCAACAGGAGGTTCTTCTCGAGGCGTGCGAGGGTGGCCCCGCCTAGGGCGTCCATTTCGGGCCTTCCGTCACCCCGGCATCGCCCTCCAGGAGTCCCGCCACATGGCGCGCGACCCGTTCGGTGCCGGGATCGAGGGCAAGAGCCCCTATGTTTCCGGCATACTCGTCCAGAATATTCGTAGTTGTGAAGATTCCGAGCAGGTGCAGGAAAGCGAGCGTCGTCGGTGCATACCAGCCCACCCTGAAGTTGAGCGCGAAGTTGATGATGTAGCGGTCGTTGTAGGTTGCCCACTCGGTGAAGGCCACGGGCTTGCCCATGAAGAATGCCTCCATCGCCGTCGAGGCCCCTGCCTTGCCGGCCACGACGTCACAGGCCGAGATGAGCTCGTTGACGTTCGTCACATAGCCGAGGGAGACGAGCCGCGTGTTCTTCCGCTCCTTCGCCGCGAGCTTGTCCATCCTGGCCTGGGTCCTGTGGTTGCGTCCTGCGATGACCACGAGGTTGAGCGGCATGTCCGTCATCCAAAGCGCCTCGACGAAGGAGAAGACCCGTCCGATGCCCTGGCCCCCCGCCGTGACCAGGATGGTCGGACGGCCAGGCACAAGTCCGAGCTCGTCGGCTACATGGCTCCGTTCGCGCTGGATGTTGAAGAATTTCTTGTGGATCGGGAAGCCGGTAATTACGATCTTTTCACTCTGGATGCCGTGCTCGAGCAGTCGCGCGCGCGACTGCTCCGAGGCCACGAGCAGGACATCGGCGCCCTCGTTGGCCCACCAGGAATAGCCGTCGAAGGGGTCCACCACGCAGGCTACGACCTTGAAATCAAGGCCGAGGACCTCGCGGGCCTTGACCGCGATGTAAAGGCAAAGCCCGTGGGTCGCGAAGACGAGGTCAGGCCTGTAGCCAGCGATGTAGGCGATTCCCTTGCCTACGAAGTCGCGGAAAAAGAAATCAATATAGGAATTGTTTCCGTGGTTGAGCTCGACCAGGAGGTAGCCGATACGGGCAGAAACCGGGAAGGCCAGGGCGAGGTCCCAGGAGCGCTTGAGGGCGCGGTCGTCCGCGGCCGCACCTGACTCGCGGGCGAAGTCCACGATGTCCACGGTGTATTTCCCGGGCCAGAGCTCCTCGAGCGAGTCCTTGACTGCTATTGCCGGCGACTTGTGCCCGAGACCCACCTCGAGCATCGTCATGAGCACCCGCTTCCCCTCGTTCTGGACTGCCACGCTTCCTCCTGCCCTAGCGTGTGAGCGGGCTGCCGCCCCGCGCGGTCGTACCGGTCGAAAGGAGTTCGTGGATCCGATAGGTACCGTACTTCCGCGCCTTCAAAAAGCCGCTCCAGGCGGCCTCCGCGAAACGGCCTGTTTCCAGGAGCTCCCAGATCCAGGTGTCGGCGAACTCCGGGTCGTGCTGGGGGATGCCAGCCTGGATTTCCTCGAGCCAGTGCCGGTTGAAGACCTCCTGCGAGCCGATGCTCGGCGCCATGAGGAGGGGAATGCCCAGGCCGACATAAAAGGACAGCTCGGAGGGCTTGGTCCAGAGAATGTCGGTACTATGAAGGCATTCGCTGAAGTCGCGGAAATAGGACGCATCGTCCCCCTGCCCGCCCACGACCTTGACTGCGGGATGGCCGGGAATGATTTCCTTTATGGCGTCTTCGAAATAGGCGCGCACTTCCTTCCGGACGCCGCAGACGAAATTCCAGTTGAGCTTGCCGCGCTCGATGCGGCCCTTCAGGCTGCGAAGGGCCGTGACCCCGATCTCCTTCTGCGCCCCCGCGCCACCGACGGCGAAGGTGATCGTGAGCGCGCGGCTTGCCTTCTTCGGGCAGTTGCCCTCGCCGAGGAAATGCTCGACGTTGAGCCCATGGAGGGGCCAGAAACGCTCGCCAGGGTCGAGGACGCGGAGCCGCAGCCCGAGGTCCGGCCTGAGCACGCTGAGATCCTCATCGCCCAAAAGTTCGAGGGGCAGGGGAAAGCCCGCCATGTAGATGCGCTCGTCGGGGACCCCATACTGGCGAAGGCGGCGCATCGCATTGCCGCAGGGCACGATGTACTCGATGCGGCTCTCGCGAGGCTTTGAGGCAACCCACACACGGTTGATGTCCGCATCGCATATGATGCAGTAGACACGGCCCCAGCCCGCGCGGTCGGCTGCTATCGCATTCTGGTAGAACGAGGTGACCAGGGGGAGGGGCTGCGTCTTCATCTTCGTAAGCATGGCAGAGCACAAGCCATCGCCCACGAGCTTGTCGACAAACTTCGTGCCCACGGAGGGAGCGGACTGGTCGACACGGGGATAGGCAGGCTGGATGCGCTGGAAATAGTCCATGATACCGAAGAGGGCATCGCCGATGATCGGCAGGCCCTTGGCCCTCGACAGGCTCTCGTAGACCTTGAGCAGCCTCTCCCAGACCTTGAGTTCCTCGGGGTCGGCGAAGGCCGGATCGTTGACGATCATCACCCCACCCTCCGCGATGCCCTCGAGGGGATACACGGCCCGCTTATGCCCAAGACCCATGTTCGCCGCTGCCACCCAGGCGCGGGGCAAACGCTTGATCGCAGGATCGACGCTCATTCGGCAACCTCCACGGCTTCCATAAAGATATCTCCGCAACTGTAGGGTTGAAGCAAGCTCGATGTCAAACCAAGGGAGGCTCCTCGGGCCTTCTCTACCAGTCAAGCTCGAGCTGGGGACGGTCAGCGAGCCAGGGCCTTGCATCGAGGCCGCGCTCGTCGAGGATGGAGCGTGCGATCGGCATGAGCTGATGCTCGACGTAATGGTTGTAGTCGAGGACTGCCGTGGAGCGGCGCTCGGGAGGCTCCGCTCCCGCAGTCGTCATGAGCCAGGATATGCGGCCCCTGCGATCGGTCCAGCCCAGGATGCGCGCAGCGCGCACCGCGGGGTTTTCAGATCCATACTCGCTGGCGGGCCTCCTGAGCCAGCGCTTGTAGACGAGTTCGCCATCGAAGGATCCGGAGCGGAGGGACGAGGCGACGCTACGGCAGTATGCCTCCAATTGTTCCTTTCCAGCGGGTTCTAACCCTCCCGAAGCAGTACCGAAGACAAGATCCAGGAGCTCACGCTGGAAGCGCCTGCCCAGGGGGGTCCCGTCGCTCCTGGCGGCCTCCATGCCCTTGACCTCGACCTCTGCTGCGGCGCCCCCGCCCCTCTCGAGCCCTGCATAGCCCTTGGCCCTGCCACGGCCCTCGGCCTCGTCGCTCTCCGCGCCTTCGCCCGTGGCTTCCCGCCGGAGGATGGCGCCGCCGACTCCCGCCCCCTCCGTCCTGATCCGGGGAATGAAGAAGCGCCCGTAGACCTTGTCCGAGCGGATCCGGAGGAAGGACTCGAGGCTGTACTCCTCTCGTATGGATGCAGCAATTGCTGAATTGATCGCCGCTGCGAGCGTTTCTCCAAGTTGTGATAATCCCTCCCAGTCTCCTGCAAAAGGCCTTCCCGCCTCGACGAAGACCGAATCGGTGTCGCCATACAGCACACGGTAACCCTGCGCCTCGCAGAGGTCGCGGGCGAAGGTGAGATATTTCCTGGCAAAGGAGGTAATGGCCCCCGCGAGTTCCGTACGGGCATAGCGGCAGCCATCCGATCCGAGCACGCCATAGAAACTGTTCATGAGTATCTTGTAGACAAAGGCCCCCGTAGCGTCCCCGGCAGCCAGGGCGCGCTCACGCTCGGCGAAGTAGCGCGTGATGACCTCGGGCAGGATGCCCGGCTCGCGCGAAAAGCGGGCGCCGTTCGGCGCCATGAGCGTATCGTCGGAGTTGTGGCCATCAGCGAAGCCCTTGTCGAGCTTGCGCGCACCGCGTGTGCCGCTTGCCTCGGAACCGCCCGAGCGCGCGTGGGCCAGGGGGTCGATGTTGAAGGTGCGCATCAGGCTGGGGTAGAGGCTCCTGAAATCGAGGACAATGACCGATTCAAAGATGCCAGCCCGCGGGTCAAGCACCGTGCCACCGGCGGCACCCGAGACGGAGCGGTTGTCGCGTGCTGGCGGGATGACATGCCGCGCACGGAGGGCTGCGTCGTAGACACGCTCGAAGGCCGGAATGCTCGTCCAGGCGAGGTCAAGGGAGAGCCCCGTAAGGGCTGCCCGGCGCGCGGTCAGCTCGGCGATGCCTGTCTTTTCGAGGATGCGGAGCACGAGTTCGGAATCCCTAAGGCAGTATTGGCAGAACAGTACAGGCTCTTCGGCGCGCAGCCGCTCAAGTTCGGCGAGCTTGTCGGTTCCCGTGGACGAGACAAGCTTTCCCTCGCCCAGGACGCCCTGGGCCACCGTCTCGAGGGACTGGTCCTCGTAGCGCTCCCCTGCGGAGCGCATGAGGCGGATCCCGTCGAGTACGGAGCGGCCGGGCAGATCGAAGACCTGCCGCCTGCCGGGGCGCTCGATGAAGCCGGCAGGGTCGCGACTCCTTCCAATTGTGAAGGGAAGACCCAGGGCTGCGTACCGGGCCGAAAGGACAGCGAGGTCGAAGTCGATTACGTTCCATCCGGTGAGCACGTCGGGGTCGCGTGAGGCTATTTTTGCACTGAGGGCGGACAGGAGTCCGGCTTCGCTGGCAAAGGCCGTGATCCAGGGAAGCCCGAGGTCAGGGCCGAGGAAGAGAACCTCACCCGCGCCTTCGCCAGGGCGAAGCTCCGACCTGCCGAATTCCCGGTCTATGAGCGACACCGCCAGCACGTGGTCCTGGCGGTCGGTCTCGATGTCGAGGGCGAGCCAGCGGAGGGCTGGCATGCATTCCACGGGCCCGATCTCGGGATCGACGAATACACAGTCAACGCGTTCGCCCTTCCGCGCCTCGCCCTTTATTTCCAGGCCGGAAACGATGCGCCTGTCCGCGAGATACTCGTCCACGCCACTGCGGTCAAGCCGCGGGAGGGGCACGCCACCGGCGAGGAGGGCTTCTTCGATCTCGGGGCGGGCCCAGCCGGGCAAGCGGAAACGGGCGAGGGCTTTTCCACTGAGGTCGGTCCAGGGCTCCGGATCGGGCCTCGCGCGGAAACGGGCAAGTATGTCCTTTGCGGTGCCCGCGTATTCCGCTGGCACAAGCACTGCCCCACCGTCGGAGCGGCAAGCCAGGGCAAAGCTCTCGCCCGTCTCGAGTCGACCCGTCGCGTAGATCCTGCCCGAGCGGGCCCAGGATGCCACGATAAAACCCTTCCAGGAACTCATTGAGCCCGATTATACTGCCCGAGTGGATCACGAAGGAACGCCCCCCCTCTTCGAAGCCCTCGGACTTCCCGAGGGTTCCTCCCTCCTCCTCGACAGCTCGGCGCTGATTCCCCTCCTCGAATCCGACGACGCTCGGCACCGCGCCCTCTGTGCCCTCTTTGATGCAGCCGGCGAAGGCCGCTGCAGGCTCTTCGCCAGCGCCATCGCCTGGACGGAACTCCTCCGGAAACCCCTTTCCCCTGGACTCGAGCCACAGTGGAGGCAGACGCTTTCCGACTCGGGAAAACTCGTCATAATCCCCATCGATGTGGCAGTCGCCGACCTGGCTGCCGGACTCCTCCGGGCGGCGACAGCCAGGGGAGGGAAGCCTCCCGGCCTCGCTGACGCCCTCCACGTCGCCAGCGCCCTCGTGATGGGTGCCGACGCCCTCCTGACCGCCGACCGAGGCTGGAAGGGGCTCGCACCATCAAGCCTCAGAGTTGTCGAACTCGAGCTCTTCGCAGCCGCCTATGGGGGCAACTAAGTCAACTGGGGTAATCCTGGCTGTAACGAGGCTACACCTCGACGAGCGCCACACCGAAACCCCAGCCGCTAGACCAGGTTGATCTCCACCCGCTTCCCAAAGGCACGAGCGACCTTCTGGAGGGTCTTCACGGTTGGGTTGCTCTTGGCGGGATTTTCCAAGCGCTGGTAGGACTGATAGGGGATGCCCAGGCGCGAAGCTATTTCGGACTGGGAGAGGTCACCCCGAAGCTTTCGGAGCTCCCACGCGACAAGGATGTGAGGCTCGACCGCAACGGGGTAGAGCCCTTCGCCGGGGCCGGTTGCGGCGTCCGGAAGGGGAAAGCCATGAGCCACATCGCTCTCCAGGCATCCGTTCAGGGCTTCGGCGGCCATGGCAAGGGCTTCGTCGACAGTCTCGCCCTCGGTGAGGCAGCCTGGAAGATCGGGAAAGACGGCGGTAAACCCGCTCTCGGGATCGGGATCGAGCCTGCAAAAATAGTGGGTCATGCTGCCTCCATTACTTCAATCCGGCATCTTTCAGGATTCCGTGAAGCGTTCCGACCTTCAGGTCCTTCGAGCCATGGATCGGAACGCTGACAGGCCGGAAACCAGCCTTGTGGTAGATGTGATGCGAGCTGGAAATACGATCGAGAGCCCAGCCGTTCGTTTCAAGAAGCTTGGCGACTTGCCTGCCCGTCATGCTGAAAACATACAAACTTTATGGTGTACCGTCAAGGAATTTCCCTCTTCATGAGCCCCCCCCCGACCGAGAGGGTGGATCGTCCCCGGGCATGCAGCATCTTGTGTGATGAAATATCTTCGGAGCCGTTTCGTTCTTTCTGCCGATCCCGGTAGGGGGATTATGCAGGCCTCACGCCAGGGTTTGCTTCGGGAGCCTCGCACTGTCCGCCCTCAGCAATGGCGAGAAGGGCCTCGAATTGGGTCATGAGGTTCGGGTCATCCAACTTCGCCAGCCGCCGCGCGATTCCTTCTATTCTGAGCGGCAGGCCGGAGGGCTCTTTGCCGGTGACCAGGTACTCGACGGAAACCCCGAGGGCTCGGGCAATGGTGACAGTCCTGCCCACCATTGGCTCATTCCTCTTGGACATTGCACTTCTCAGGGTGCCCGGTTGCATGCCGAAAGACTTAGCAAAAAACTCCTGCTTTTCTCCGCGCATTTCGCGCTCAACCGTTCCCCAGAACTTCATGAATGTCGCGTCCTTGGCCGTCGTAACTGTGTTGAGTGTCAGCGTGGCCAGGTCTTTGAGCAGGGACTGGAAGCTGTGGACCGGCAGGTTGTCGTCGGTCCGCTTCCTGGCAACCTTGCGCGCCTTCGCGCTCGAGCCCGGCGCGGGAGCGATCGGAACGCCAGTGGTAGACGGGCCGGATCTCCAAGTCGCTCTGTTTCATGCAACGAAAGGCCCGCTCGACCTTCGCAAGGCGCTTGTAGGTCCTGACCGCTTCGGAGTCGGCGAGCTGTGATTTATCGACATTGGTACGAATGACATAGAGCCAATCGAGTTTCCGCTTCACCGAGTCATCCAGCACTATGAGCTTCTTTTTCGCCGACTCAATTATCTCGGCTGCTTGTCCCAGCCCGAATTGGCCGCATCGAGGCTCCGCTTCAAGGCTCGCCTCCTGGGCTGTGGCCTTTTCTGCAGCCAGCCTGGCTGCCACCTCGGCCTTCACATTCTTCATCATCTGGGCACGCTCGAGTCCGCTCTCGCGGAGTTGCCTTATGACCGCGCCGGAGAACACGCCATTCCGTCCGCTGCCGTCCTGGGCCACATCCCCCGGACTTGTAGCGTAAGCAATGAGGGAGTTCTGCGTCTTGGGGGAGGCCGCGTCGTCGATGCGCGGGCTCACCGGGATCAGCCAGTTCATCCCATCGATCGCTACACCGTGCCCGGCGTAATAAAAGAGCCCCGTGTCCGCGCCCTTGAGCCAGGCTGCAAAGTCGTTCACGGCCTTGTCCATCGCCTCAAGGCTGGCGTCCTTCACCAGGCTCACCTCGAAGCCGCTCTCCTTTAGCGCTGCAGCCACGTCCTCAGCGTCGTTGGGCGGGTTCTTGAGGGCGTTGGCAAGATAGGCGCCATTGCCGATGACGAGGGCGACACGACGAACCGGCGCGGTCTGGGCGGGAAGAAGCTGTGTAAGGGACAGGATTGCAAGAAGGGCGAGCAGGGCTTTTCTGTTCATTTTATCCTCGGTGTGCTAGATGATGAGTCGATTGCAGGGGAGGACGGCCCAGGCGGTAAGTCTACTTGCGTTCCTCTTCTTGCTGGTCTGGTAGCGAGGCCATGTCCCCCTTTCACCCCAGCTTCAGATTCTTCTCCTTCTTCGGCGGCGCCGCGTACATCACCTCGACCGCCTTCGCTACATCCTCCACCTTGAGCAGGTTGAGATGCGTGTACGTCGCCTGGAAACGCGTCAGGATCTTGGCCTCTGAACTCGACCAGCCGAGAAAGGACTGGACGAGGAGTGGGGCCACTCCGGAGGCGAGAAGGTTCGTGTTCAGGGAGTGACGGACGGCGTGGCAGGTCTGCCATCGATCATCTGACGGCAAGACCTTCGCTGCTTTCGCTTCGGCGAGGGTCTTCTCCAGCACGTCAGTGAGGCCCACGTGCTTGTTCTTGACGCGTTACGTCATCGTAGTTCAGTCCTCGAGTCACCATCTAGCCTGGCTATGAGGCTGGGCTATTCGAAGATGACCATGGGAAGGGCCTATGATGAACTTCTCGCATTGGATCTGGCCAAGCCGGTGACCAGCGGCAAGGAACGGCGCATCGAACTTGTCGCTGCGGGGAAGGATTTTTGGGAAAGGATTCAGCTTCACTTGGTGAGTCCGGTAAAGCGCACGGTGATTCTTGTGGAGGACCTACCCGAGGGAAATACCCTGCAAGCCGGTTTCTCCGCCCTGTCGCACTACACTCGTCTCGCAGGTCCTGCTCGGAGGGCATATGCCATTCCCGCATCGAGACAGATTGCGAAGACACTCGGCTCGGGACTCCCAAGGGAAGAGGTGGAGCAGGGCAATGGCTGCGAGGTCGAACTCTGGTCATATGATCCGGGCTTGCTGACCGAGAACGGATTTGTCGACCGGCTATCGCTCTTCCTCTGTCTTCGCGATGATCATGACGAGCGAGTGGAACAGGCCTTGAAGGAGCTTGTGGAGGGCGTGTCGTGGTGAGGGGGCTCGATGTATTCCGGCGGCACTTCGATCAATTTCGTGACAGTTATGTGCTCATTGGCGGAACGGCCGCTTCGCTTGTCCTCGAAGAATCCGGCCTCCCGTTTCGCGCGACGAAGGACCTTGATATCGTGCTCAGCGTCGAGGCGATGTCCGCAGGGTTCGTCTCGTCGTTTTGGGAGTTCATCCGGTCCGGGGGCTACGAGAACCGCCAGCGCAGCACCGGCAAAAGGCTTTTCTATCGATTCTACGAACCGACGGAAGCTGCATACCCGGAGATGCCCGAACTCTTCTCCCGGGTTCCGGACGCCCTGGATATCGCCGAGGCCTCCTACCTTACCCCAATCCCCACGGCAGACGAAGCCTCAAGTCTTTCCGCGATCCTCCTTGAGCCCGCCTATTATGAGTTCATCCATGCGGGAAAGCGCGTCGTGGAAGGCTTGTCGATTGTCGGAGAGGATCGCCTCATACCGCTCAAGGCCCGGGCCTGGATGGATCTGGATGCTCGCTTGCGAGCAGGGGAGAGTATCGATAGTCGGGATGTCCGGAAACACCGGAATGACGTCCTGCGACTTATCGCGATCCTCGATCCTTCGCGCACGCTGGTGATTCCCGATTCCATCAGGGGAGATCTCCGCGCCTTCGTTGCGGGGCTTGAAACGGCCAAGGACATAAATATGAAGGCTTTGGGCTTGGGGGGGGGCTTCGATAGCCATGACCGCTTCTTCTTTATTCCGGTCGGGGCCAGCGACGTTCTCCAGGAGCTCTGGAGACAGCAGGCAATCGGGTTCTTCCTGAAACAGGGTCTCATCGATGCCGCCTTGGCTGAATCCATGCTTGGATGGATGCACTCGGGCTTTTCCGTAGAGCGAAGCCTAGCGCCGCTAGACTTCGTTCGGCTTTATCGCCCAGGTCACCCTCCAAATCCCTCCCAAGGGGAAGCATCTTGTCAGGCGATACGGGGTGTACTCATCCCGTGGGAGAAGCACCTGGAAGGATAGACCAGCCCTGAGGGCACGGGCGCCTGAGCACTGGTATGGCCGCACGCAGATCCCCGCCGGCAAACCGTCACCGGCCGAGGTGGACATGACGGCTGTCGAGGTCGGTTGATGTCGCGGATGCTCCTCAGCCCCTGCCGTCTTTCGCGACCAAGCCCCGAGTGCTATCATCCCACCTTCTGGGAAGCGCAGCTCGAAGAGGCGCCTCGAAAAGGCAAACCCGACTGGAGGAATCATGGATCCACGCATCGCAAAGGCCTATGCCGACATCGCGCTCGACAGCTGCCTCGGACTTCGGGAGGGAGGGAAGCTCAGGGTCGTCGCCGAGATCGCGCATCGAAGCCTCGTGCACGCCATCGCGGAAGGCGCCTGGCAACGTGGCGCGGCAGTCGTCCGCGTCGACTGGAACGACACAAGGCTTTCGCGGCTCTTCTTTGACAATGCCCAGGACTGCCGCTTCGACGAGGTACCCTCATATATAGGACGAGATGCCCGCTGCTTTGTGGACGAGGGTTTCTGCAATCTCTCCCTGGTGGGGGACGAGGACCCGGCTGCCCTCGACGGGGTCAATCCCGAAAGGCTCCAGCGCCAGCAGCGCGCCCGGTCGATGGCGATGAAGCCCTTTCGCGACGCAGTGATGAGCAACGGCCTGGCCTGGTCAGTGATGCCGGTGGCGACTGAAGCCTGGGGCCGGGCTGTCCTTTCGGCCGCCGGTCGCGATCCAGGACCCGACCCGGAAAAGACACTCTGGGATGTGCTGGTACCCATCCTCGGACTTGACCGCCCCGATCCTGCAGCCGCGATACGGACCCACATGGCGGAGCTCGCCAAACGCGCGGCACTCCTCGTCCAGGCTCGCTTCTCCGAGATTCACTTTACCGGTCCCGGAACCGACCTCAGCGTCGGACTGTCACCGCTGTCGCGCTGGACGGGGGGCGCCTCGAAGACCCGCGCCGGCGCAACCTTCTACGCGAACCATCCAACAGAAGAAGTGTTCTCTTCGCCCGACGCGCGCCTGACCAGGGGGCGCGCAAGCTGCACGAGACCCGTCAAGGTCCTCGGCGAAACGGTCGAAGGCGCCTGGTTCGAATTCCGTGACGGGAGGGTCGTAGCCTCGGGAGCGGCGAAGGGTGCAGGGGTCCTTGCGCGCTATCTCGAGGTAGACGAGGGATCAAGCAGACTCGGAGAGGTGGCCCTCGTCGACTCGACAGGCCCGATCTGGAAATCCGGCCTTGTCTTCGACAATGGCCTCATTGACGAAAATGCCACCTGCCATATCGCACTCGGATCAGCCTACACGGAGGTCTTCGAGGGTGCACTCGGGATGGACGCGGGCCAGCGCAAGGCCGCAGGCTTCAACGATTCGATGGTCCACCTCGACTTCATGATCGGCTCGGACAGGGTCGACGTCGAGGGGCTCGACTCGGCCGGCCATATGATCCCGATCATCAAGGATGGAAAGTTCGTGGGCTGAGGCCCCCCCCCTCAGGCCCTCCGCGAAAGGAGGCCACGCCGGGGCGAGAGGGCGAAGGCGAGAAGGAAGAATATCGTTGCAGTTACTACGATCGCCGAACCCGAGACCACATCGAGCCACCAGCTCGCGTAGAGCCCTATGATCGCGGAGAGGGCCCCGAAGAGCGCTGCCAGCAGCATCATCGGGACAAGCCGGCGCGCGAGGAGAAAAGCTGTGGCAGCAGGCGTGACGAGCATGGCGGCCGCGAGTCCCACACCGACGGTCTGCAGTGATACGACCACGGTGAGGGCCAACAACACGAGCATGAGGTTGCGGAGCATGCCAACCCTGAGCCTGAAGGTCGCGGCGAGGACGGGATCAAAGGACAAAAGAAGGAAGGGCTTGTAGAAGAGGGCGAGGGTGACCAGGACGAGGAGTCCCACGACCGCGGTGAGGAGGAGGTCGCCCTCACCCACACCGAGCACGTTCCCGAACATGACATGGGAAAGATCCAATGCGTAGGTTCGTGTCGAACTCATGATGGCGACACCGAGGGCAAGGGCTGCGGCAAAGAGTATGCCGATGGCAGTGTCCTCGCGGATCGCCCCTCCCTTTGAGAGCCCGCCTATGCCAAGGGCCACGAGCACGGCAGCGATGAGGCCGCCCACGAGGATGTTGCCGCCCACCACCCAGGCTATGGCCACTCCGGGCAGGATCGCGTGGGCCATCGCGTCCCCGAGGAAGGCCATTCCGCGGAGGATGACCCAGGTACCCATCACCGCACAGATGACCCCGACCATGACCGCTGCAGCGAGGCCTCGCTGCATGAAGCCATATCGGAGAGGTTCCATCAGGGCAGAAAGGACAGTCTCGACGTTCATCAAAATCCCTCCCTTTCGTCCGGACACACCCTTTTGTCATAATTGTTCGCATGCTCTGCCGGACAGCACTCGTCCACGAGGAAATTCTTGCCCTCGGTCACCAGCAGGGACGAGCCGAAGGCGCGGGAGAGGTTGGACTCGACGAGCACCTGGGCTGGCGGCCCCTCAGCCACGAGTTCGCGGTTCAGGAGGAGGACGCGGTCGAAGCGCGTAGCCGCGAGGTTGAGGTCATGCGTTGAAATCAGGGCTGTCACGCCGTCGCGGCGCAGCCTGTCGAGGAGGGCGAAGGTCGCTTCCTGGGTCGGAGCGTCGACGCCATTGAAGGGCTCGTCCATCAGGAAGATGTGCGGCTCCTGGGCGAGGGCGCGGGCGAGGAAGACGCGCTGCTGCTGCCCTCCCGAAAGCTCGTTGATGGTGCGGCCGGCAAACTCGGCCATGCCCATCTGGGCAAGGCAGTCGGCAACGATCTCGCGATCGCGCTTCCGTGGTCGCGACAGCCACCCGAGCTGACCGTAGCGGCCCATCATCACGACATCGCGCACCGTGACCGGGAAGTTCCAGTCCACGTTCTCGCGCTGCGGCACATAGGCCACGCAGTCCTGGTGTCCGCCCAAGGGCAGACCGTGGATCAGGATGCTTCCTTCCCGCACGGGCACGAGGCCGACGAGAGCCTTGAAAAGTGTGGACTTGCCCGCGCCATTGGGACCAACGACCGCAACGCGGGAGCCATGCTCGAGGCGGAAGCTGAGCCCTTGGAGCGCATGACGTCCCTCGTAGGCCACCGAAAGTCCGTCCACATCCATCCTTGCGGGATGGATCGGTTTCAGCACTGGTTCAGCGAAGGGCATCAACGATCACCTCCGTGTCATGTTCGAGCATGGCAAGATAGCTCGGTGCCGGACCGGATGGAGGGGACAGCCCCTCCACATAGAGGTCGGTAACGACCTTGAGCCCGGTCTCGCGCCCGATCGACCGCGCCAGGGAAGCCTTTTCGCCTGCGTCGAGGAAGATGGCGCAGGCTCCTCCCTTGGCCGCCGTGGCGATGAGCCGTGCGAGGGCCCGTGGAGAAGCCTCAGCCCCGTCACCTGAGCCCTCGAGTACTGTCCCCGCTATCGAAAGGCCATAGGCTGCCGCATAACGTGAAAGAGCGTCATGGTTCGTCAGGAGCTTCCGCCTCGCAAGCGGTATCGAGGCCACCCGCGCACGGATTGAAGCGTCGAGGTCGATGAGACGTCCTGCGTAAGCGGCCGCATTTGCGGAAAAACGGTCCCGCGCCTCGGGCTTCACTGATGCCAGGGCTTCCACGATCGTACCGAGCGCAGGCCCGACGTTTCGCGGATCCATCCAGAGGTGGGGGTCGACTCCCGAGGCTTCCACGGGACCGAAGGCGCCAACTATCTCGACGCCCGCGAGACTTCCCCTGAGCGGCTCCAGCCAGGCCTCGTAGCCGTTCCCTGCAACGAGGAGGAGCCTCGCCTTCGAAAGCCGCGCGACATCGCGGGGGCGAGGTTGGAAGGCGTGGGGATCGGTGCCGGGGAGCAGGAGTCCTGCCACCGCAAGCTCAGGTCCGGCGACTGCCCGGGCAATGTCCGCCAGGAAGGATTCAGCCGCAATGATCTCGCCCGGGGCATCGGGGGCGGCAGGGGCGTCGGAGTCGGCGCAGCCGGGAAGGCCGAGCGGAGCCGACATGATCATACACATAATTAGTACTATATCCGCCGGCCGTCCCCGCCGGCCGGGGTACGGCGCATTGGCAAGAACCCGGGGCGCTTGATTGGGCTTCATCGCTTTTCGAGCTGGGCGACCGCGGCGCGGAAATCCTTCGGGGGCGCGAGCTCGAAGCGCAGAGCCGTTCCCGACCGCGGATGCGCAAGGGCGAGAAGCATCGCGTGGAGGGCCGTGCGCGCGATGAGGGGACGCTCGGCGAACTCATCGCCCTTCCACTTGCGCTTGAAGGACGAAAGGAAGAGCGCCTTCCCATCGCCATAGAGCGGGTCGGCTACGACCGGGAACCCGAGTGCCGCGAGGTGGACACGAATCTGGTGCGTACGTCCGGTCAGGGGCTTCGCCTCGACCAGGCTATAGGCTCCATAGGTCGCGATCACTGTAAAGACCGTCATCGAGGGCTTGCCGTGGCCGCCATCGATGATCGTCCTGTGGAGGCGATCCCCGTCAGGTTTGAGCGGATAGTCGCAGCTCATCTCCGTCCATGGGGGCTCGCCCCGTACGAGGGCACGGTAGCCCTTCTCGATGGCGCGCGTTTCGAAGGCTTTGGACAGACCCTTGTGCGCAGCCTCGTTGCGCGCGAACAGAAGGAGGCCCGAGGTGTCCTTGTCGAGGCGATGTACGACCAGGAGGCTCGTAGCGTCGCTCACGCCACCCTCCTTGGAGAGTTCACCGAGGATGGTCGGGGCATCGGGATCATAGCGGTCTGGCACGGAAAGAAATCCCGCAGGCTTATCGACCACCAGGAGGTCGGGGTCGGAGTGGATGATTGGGACACATATCGACATTTTTTGATTGTAAGCTTTATGCGCTTGTCGCTTCAAGGCAGGGGGACTCAACAGCGAGCATCCCTTCCCTCTGCCTTCACCGCCCCCACAGGTCAGCCGCGCGTCGGCTAACGCGGTCAAGGAGACGGAACAGTTCGGTTCTTTCCTCCGCCCCTATGACATCAAAGGGTGTTCCGAAGGCCGCATCGGCGAAGGGTCGCTCTGCCTCGATGCGGTCGAGGATCTCTTCACCCTTGCCGGTGAGTTCAATGCGGACTGAGCGCTTGTCCTGTGGCGACTGTCCTCGTTTGAGCCAGCCGCGGGCCAGACAGGTGCGCGCAACTACAGTCAGGGTAGGCCGATCCCAAGCTAATTCGGCTGCAGCCGCCGAGGGGCTGAGTCCGCCACGACGACGAGCCTGACTGATAAGTTCATACTGGGCAAGGGTTATCCCAAAAAGCTTGAGCCCGGCGCTGGCACGACGCCGCCAGCCCGAAGCGATGCGACCCATCGCTTCGAAGGCATCCCTGCTCCGTTCTACATCCATATAGTTAGCATTCTAACCACTTACGATTTTCACTGACAAGTACCCAAAAGCCCTTGCCCCTCCTGCCGTGCATTTTGTATTTTATAGATGACCCTTAGGTCACCTCAAATTTCGAAGCGCCGTCACGGTCCGCAAAACCAGCTTTGGTTGTCGTTGCCGGTCGGCGAAAGACTACAAGGAGATGTACATGGCCAAACAACTGCTTTTCGGAGAGGACGCTCGCCGCAGGCTTCTCGTCGGTGTCGAGACCATTTCGCGCGCCGTCAAGGTAACCCTCGGTCCCAAGGGCCGCAATGTTCTCCTCGACAAGAAGTTCGGAGCTCCCACCGTTACCAAGGACGGTGTGTCTGTAGCCAAGGAAATCGAGCTCGAAGACCCCTATGAAAACATGGGCGCCCAGCTCCTCAAGGAAGTTGCCACCAAGACCAATGACGTCGCCGGCGACGGGACCACCACCGCTACCGTCCTCGCCTACTCCATCGTCAAGGAAGGCCTCAAGTCCGTCGCGGCCGGCATCGATCCGATGGCCATCAAGCGCGGCATCGACATGGCCGTCGAAGTGGCCGTCGAGGAAATCAAGAAAGCCTCCAAGGGCTGCAACGAGAAGGAAGAAATCGCCGACGTCGCCTCGGTGTCCGCCAACAACGACAAGGAAATCGGCAAGCAGATCGCCGATGCCATGGAGAAGGTCGGCAAGGACGGCGTCATCACGGTCGAGGAGTCCAAGACCATGGACACCACGATCGAGTTCGTCGAAGGCATGCAGTTCGATCGCGGCTTCGTGAGCGCCTACTTCGCCACCAACCGTGACACCCAGACCGCCGTCC
>JBAXTA010000079.1:0-14823 GCA_037130415.1 Spirochaetota bacterium | reverse complement strand
GACGCCGTGGCTGACGCCGTGGCTGACGCCGTGGCTGACGCCGTGGCTGACGCCGTGGCTGACGCCGCGGCTGACGCCGCGGCTGACGCCGCGCAGGACGCCGCGAAGGGCTTCGTGCCGGTCACCGCGCCGGACGCTGCGCCAGACACCGCGCTGGAGCTCCACGGGCAGGGGGAAGGGCAGGCTGTGGCAGTCGAAGCACCTGCGGTCTTCAACGAGCTGGACTTCCTCGACCGCGTCATGGGAGAAAGGGAACTTGCACGCGAACTGGCTACAGCCTTCCTTGCCGATCTTCCGGCCCTGATCGGGCAGCTCGGGATGGCAGTCGCGTCAGGGGAAGCCGAGGGGGTCAGGCAGATGGCACATCGGCTCAAGGGTACTGCGGGCAACATGGGCGGAGAGGCACTATGCCGTGTCGCTGCCGGACTGGAGGCAGACGCAAGGAGCGGCGACGATTCGGACTTCGGGCGCCTCATGGCCGAGATCGGGAAAGAGGGCGGCAAACTCATGGAGGCGCTGAGGGTGGTACTCTGAGCGCGAAGTTTTCAACTCCTGTCGCCTCCCCGCCGATATAAGGAATCATGGTCCTGACCTTCCGCTGGTATGCAGAGCCCGACCCTGTGGGCCTTGACCGCATCCGCCAGATCCCCGGGCTCTCGGGCATCGTGGCCGCCTTGTACGACCTCAAGCCTGGGGAGGCCTGGCCCGAGTACCGCGTCGCAGCCCTCCGGGCGAAGATCGAGGATGCCGGGCTCGACTGGCGGGTCATCGAATCGATCCCCGTGCATGAGGAAATCAAGTACGGTGGACCTGAACGGGATGCCCGCATCGAAGCCTGGATCGAGAGCGCCCGCTCGGTGGCGAAGGTCCTCGGCCCGCGATCGAAGAGCGGTTCCGAAGAGCCCGTGGTAATTACCTACAACTTCATGCCGGTCTTCGATTGGACGCGGAGTGACCTCGGGAAGGTCCTTGCGGACGGTTCAAAGGCCCTTGCCTACGAGGAGGAGGTGGTCGCAAAAATGGATCCCCTCGAGGGCGAGCTCGAGCTGCCTGGCTGGCTTGCCCATTACTCGCGCTCCGACCTCTATCGCCTCCTCCAGCGCTGGCGGGAGATCGGGCCCGAGGAGCTGTGGTCGAACATCGCGTATTTCCTCAGGGCTGTCGTGCCGGTGATCGAGGAACTGGGCCTGCGCCTGGCCATCCACCCTGACGATCCGCCCTGGCCGATCTTCGGGATACCGCGCATCATCACCGATTCCGCCGCGCTACGCCGTCTTTTGTCCATCGTCGATAGCCGGGCCAATTCCATCTGCCTCTGCTCCGGCTCCTTCGGTGTCCTGGCCAGCAACGACCTGGTAGCCATGGCCAGGGAGTTCTCGGATCGCATATCCTTTGTCCATCTCCGCAACGTGAAGATCACCGGTCCACGTTCCTTCCAGGAGAGCGCCCATTGGTCTTCGGCCGGCAGCCTCGACATGGCAGCCATCGTGCGCGCCCTGATCGCCACGGGATATTCCGGCCCCTTCAGGCCCGACCACGGCCGCATGATCTGGGGCGAGGAGGGAAGGCCCGGCTATGGCCTGCATGACCGTGCCCTGGGCTCCCAGTACCTCCTTGGCCTCGTCGACGCGACCCGCCTTTCGCTGCCCCGCCCTTCCTGACATTGCGGGGTTTTTCGGGCTCGGCGCTCGGGTCTCCCAGACCGGCGTTCCGGGCTGCCCACGCTTTACGGCTACGCTGAAGGCGGCACCCGGCAGTGAATGACTTCAACCGTCGAGTATAGTCGACGATCGTATTGAATATTTAGTATTCGTCGACTATACTCACGTCATGATATCCCGTAACCAATTCACCGAGCAGCTCTCCCGCTCCATCGGGCTCCCCTTGGTCAAGGTGCTTACAGGTATACGTCGATGCGGAAAAAGCAGCGTCCTGGCCCTGTTTCACGAAAGCCTCCTCGCCAAGGGGATCGATGCCGGGCGCATCCTGAGAGTCAACATGGAGTCTCTTGAATTCGATGGGTACCGCGACTATCGGAGCCTCTATCGCTTTGTCAAGGAACGACTTCCGGCAGGCGGGCACTTTCTTCTGGACGAAGCGCAGGAGGTGGAGGGTTGGGAACGCCTGGTAGCTTCCCTCCTGGCCGAGGGGCAGATCGAGACTGTGGTCACCGGTTCCAATGCCTCGCTGCTGGCCTCCGAACTCGGAAGCCTCCTTACCGGACGTTTCCTCGAAATACCCATCTATCCCCTGAGCTTTCCCGAATACCTCACTTTTGCCAACAAGCCCGAATCCGAAGCTGCCTCCAGCTTGGGAAAGTATCTACGCTGGGGTGGTTTCCCCGCCCTCCATAGCTTCAACAATGACGAGGAGGCCATCCGCTCCTACCTCCTGACCCTCCTCGACAGCATTATCTATCGCGATGTCATCGGGAGGCACGGCATCCGCGACCCCGATGGCCTCAACCGCGTCCTGTCCTTTGCGCTCGACAACATCGGCAACATGACATCGGCCCGCAGGATCAGCGACTATCTGAAATCGCAGCGACGCGTCCTGTCTACCGACTCCGCAGTCAACTATCTCCACTACCTTGTCGATGCCTTCGTGCTCTACCGGGCCCGTCGCTATGACATCAAAGGGAAACTCCATCTCGACTACAGCGAGAAGTACTATGCTTCCGACCTCGGCCTGCGCTTCGGGCTCCTGGGCTGGCGACCCGACGACATCTCCGGCCTGGTCGAAAACGCCGTCTACCTCGAGCTCCGACGCCGGGGTTTCCAGATCTCCGTCGGGCGGATCGGCAGCGCGGAAGTCGACTTCGTAGCCCAGCGCCAGGGTGAGTTCCGCTACTACCAGGCCTGCGCCGCGCTTTCGGACCCTGCGACGATCGAGCGTGAGTTCTCCGCCCTCGAAGCCATCGGGGACCATTGGCCGAAAGCCATAATTGTGATGAATCCTGGTCCCCTTGGCGGCCGCAGCGGCATAGGGGTGGTCACGCTCCTGGACTTCCTCATGGGAAGGGCCGAGGGCCAGAAAGTCATCGGATTGTGATAAGATTTCATTGACAGAAGCTGATTATTGATATATGTATCTTTATACAGTATCAATAGGAGGTCACTGTGCAATCTGTCATCCGCCTTGAACACCATGAGTTGCCCCGCCAATGGTACAATCTCGCCGCCGACCTGCCGACGGCGCCCCTGCCGCCCCTGGGTCCCGATGGCTCTCCCGTGAACCCAGCCCAGCTCGCCGCCATATTCCCGATGAGCATCATCGAGCAGGAAGTAAGCAGTGAGCGTTACATAGACATACCAGAAGAGGTACTTGCCCTCCTCGCGCGTTGGCGGCCCTCACCCCTCCACAGGGCCTACGGCCTCGAAGCAGCCCTCGGAAGCCCTGCCCGAATCTACTACAAGAACGAGAGCACCTCGCCGGCGGGAAGCCACAAGCCGAATTCGGCCATCCCCCAGGCCTGGTACAACAAGCAGGCGGGCATCAAGCGGCTCACCACCGAGACGGGTGCCGGCCAGTGGGGTTCGGCCCTCGCCCTGGCTTCCGCCCTCGTCGGGCTCGAATGCAAGGTTTACATGGTAAAGTCGAGCTACGAGCAGAAGCCCTACAGGAAGCACATGATGGGCGTGTGGGGTGCGACCTGCATCCCGAGCCCGAGCGACACGACCAAGGCCGGCCGTGAGGTGCTGGCCAAGGATCCCGATAGCCCCGGCAGTCTCGGCATCGCCATCAGCGAGGCGGTGGAGGCCTGCGTCACCGACCCGACCGGCCAGACGCGCTACGCGCTCGGCTCGGTGCTCAACCATGTCATGCTCCACCAGACCATCATCGGCCTGGAAGCCAGGAAGCAGCTCGCCAAGGCCGGCGAGAGGAATCCCGACCTGGTCATCGCCTGCGTTGGCGGCGGCTCGAATTTCGCAGGCCTGGCCTTCCCCTTCGTGCGCGACAAGATCAACGGCGCCCAGATCGAGATCATACCAGTTGAACCTTCTTCCTGTCCGAGCCTGACGCGCGGCAAGTTCGTCTACGACCTCGGCGACATGACCGGCATGACGCCGCTCTTGCCCATGCACAGCCTCGGCCACGAGTTTGTCCCGCCCCGCCTCCACGCCGGCGGTCTCCGCTACCACGGCATGTCGCCCCTGGTATCGCAGGCAGCTGTCGAGGGGCTTTTGTCTCCGAAGGCCCTGCCCCAGCTCGAGTGCTTCGAGGCTGCCGTGCTGTTTGCCCGGACCGAGGGCATCATCGTTGCTCCGGAGACGAGCCACGCCGTCGCCCAGGTCATCCGCGAAGCGAAGCAGGCCAAGGAAGAGGGAAAAGAGAAGGTCATACTCTTCGGGCTCTCGGGCCACGGGATGCTCGACCTCGGCGGCTACGCAAGCTACTTTGCCGGCGAGCTTGAAGACTACGAACTGCCGGCCTCGATCCTGGCCCAGGGCCTGGCCTCCGCAGACCAGTTCCCGAAGGCTGAAGCCAGGAGCTCCGGACGCTGGCCGGTCAAGGCAGGCACCCGATAGAGTCGCTACCCGGCTCCCGACAGGCTCGGGGGCCGGGGACAGCGGGCATGCTTCTGCCCATGAAGCCTGCCCTGAGTTCGACCCTGTTGCGGCGTCCTGTCTTGGGTTGCCTGCGGTCTTTCCCCTCATGCTGCACAACGGTGACGCCCCGTGGACGGCCCCGGTGGAGCTTTCGGAGCTGATCGAGACAGGGATCGCCCGGCCCTTCCTTCCGAGCTTCTCGTACTACAAGATAGCGGAGAACGAGTTCCCGCAGGCTGTGCTGGAGAGGACCCGGAACCTTATTGCTGGTGATCGACCGGGCGGAAGTTCTGGGTTTGCAGGCCGAGCTCAAGCGGATACAACAATGACAGCGCGCTGGTGAAGAAAGTGAAGGGCTTGGCCAAAAGCGGAGACAAGAACCCCCTTGTCCAGCTGCGCGAGCGGGGCTACGCCAAGAAGTACCGGGCCGACGGCCGCAGGTTGCGCCAGGTGGGCATCGTGTTCGACCCCCAGACGCGGAACATCGAAGACGGGGAGACGGACAGCTCTTCGCTTGGATAAGCAGCGTAGATTCAGTCCCAGAGGGCTCGGCCTCAGTCCGGGGCAAGCCCAGCTTTGTCAAAGCGCTTCCGGTAGCCGCAGGACAGGCAGAGCTCCTCCATGATGCGGTGGCGCTGGAAACCTTGTCGCATGACCTGGGCACGGGGGCTGGCCAGGATCTCCTCAAGGGGCTGCTCGAGAAGATTCCCAAGGCAAATGGCGGCCTCGCTGTCAAGGCAGCAGGGAACCACCCTCCCATCCACCAGGATGCCGAGCTGCTTGCGGAGTCCCTGGCAGCTTCCCTCGACAATCCTGGGCCCCTTCAGGGAAGGCTGAGTTGTGGCCAGAGCCGAGGGGACACCCTGGTTCGAGGGGTCGCGTTTTTTGAAGCTGTCCGGGGCGCTGTGCTGGCCGCTGTCCGGCACTCGCAGCTCTGGCCACTCGAACTGGTTGGCCGGGTTGAGGTAGACGCCCTCGTCGAGGCGGAGCCCCCTGGGCAGGTCCCCCCCCGGATCAAGGCCACGTAGCGTCGGATAGCGCCCTCCCAGGAGTTCCCAGAGCAGCCCTGTCGCTGCCGGAAGCCGCCCCCCTACCTGGTTCCAGAGCCTGAGGCTCACGGGAAAAACGGGCCGGGCACGGTGCAGATCCAAAAAAGCCGCAAGGCCCTCCCAATACTCCGCGAGGTCTGCAAGCCCCACCTGGCTGTGGAGCGAGACGCTCAACTTGCGAAGAGCTGCTGCTCCGAGGAGGGTTCCTGCCTGCTTGCCGAGGAGCGTTCCGTTGGTGGTGAGCGTTACAGCGAAGCCCCTCTCCCAGGCGATAGCCAGGAAGGTCCCGAGTTCGGGGTGGAGGAGGGGCTCGCCTTTGAGGTGGAAATACAGCTGCTCGCCAAACCCGGCCAGGCGGGTGAGAAGGAATTCGAAGCGTCCGCGTTCCATGAACTCAGGCCTGCGCAGGGTCGGGGGGCAAAAGCCGCAGGCCAGGTTGCAGACTGAGCCGATTTCGAGGAAAAGCTTGTCAAACACCCTGATCTTGTAACATGGCCGACCCAAGGAGCGTAATGAGCTGGGGGTTTGCCCGCTCTGGCAGCCTCAGGATGGCTGGTATATGCTTGTTCCCTGTACACTGCGCGATCAGATCGGTTCCCTTGGGGCCAGGCTGATCGCTGCTGCGAAGGGGAACAGGGAATGGACAAGGGCCAGGCAATTCCACTGCGGAGCGAGGTTTCCGCCGGGGACACATGGAATCTCGCAAGCCTCTTCGCCGATGCGGCAGCCTGGGAAGCGGCCTTTGTCATCTACAAGGGACGCATCGCCGAGATAGAGGGCGCGCGCAACAGTCTCGGCTCAGGCCTGCAAGGCTTTGCAAGCGTGTTGGCCCTTCGCTCCGACCTGGGTCTCCTGACCGAACGCCTTGGCGTCTACGCGCACCTCCGACTGACCGAGGACGAGGGCGACAACGAAGCGCGGGGCAGGATGTCGCGCTTCATGACGGCGGCCACCGAAGCCGAGACAGCCTGGGCCTGGTTTGTGCCGGCCCTCCTCAAGCTGCCCCCGAGAGAGGTCGAGGCCCTGCTCGCTGACAAGCTCTGCGAAGCCTACCGCGTCTTTGTCCACAAGATCCTCCGCACGCGGCCGCACATCCTGTCCGAACCCGAGGAGCGACTCCTGGCCCTCCAGGCAGACGCCAACCAGACGGCCAGTGACAGTTTCTCGGTGCTTACCAACGTCGATATCGATTTTGGCCAGATAGAGACTGCCTCGGGTCTGCGTCCCCTCACCCAGTCCACCTTCGCCTCCTTTCAGCGCGATCCCGACCGCAGCCTCAGGCAGCGAGCCTGGGAAGCCTTCTATCGGGGCTTCGACCTCCACCGCCACACGCTCGCGACCCTCTACGCAGGCTCGGTAAAGCTCGATGTGTACCAGGCGCGGGCCCGGGGCTTTGCCTCCTCGCGTGCGGCTGCCCTATTCCCTGACGACGTGCCGGAGACGGTCTACGACAACCTGGTTGGGACCATTCGGAGCAACCTCGACCCCCTCCACGGCTACTATGAGCTTCGCAAGCGTGCCCTGGGGCTACCGGATCTCAGGCACTGGGATGTCTACGTTCCCCTGGCCGCCGAGGCCCGCGCAGAGCACAGCTACGACGAGGCTGTCGCCCTGGTTTCCGAGGCGCTCGCCCCCCTTGGGCCTGAGTACGTCGCAACCCTCCGGGGCGGACTTAGGGGCAATTGGGTCGATCGCTACGAGAACAAGGGCAAGAGCTCCGGAGCCTTTTCCTCCGGCTCCTACTCCGCGGATCCCTTCATCCTCATGAACTACAAGCCCGATGTCCTCCGCGACGTCTTCACCCTCGCGCACGAGGGCGGGCACTCGATGCATTCCTGGTACTCGTCACGGAGCAATCCCTTCCTCTCCTACGACTACACGATATTCGAGGCCGAGGTGGCCTCCACCTTCAACGAGGAGCTCCTTTTCGCCCAGCTCTACGCTGCGGCGCCCGACGACGCTACGCGGGTCTCGTTGATGAGTACCAAGGTCGACAACATCGTGGCGACCCTCTTCCGTCAGACCATGTTCGCCGAGTTTGAGGCGGGGGTCCACAGGATGCAGGAAACCGGTGAACCCCTCACCCTGGACTCGCTCCGCCAGGCCTACCGCAGCCTTCTTGAGGCCTACTTCGGCCCCGCGATGACCTTTGAGGCGGCCAGCGACCTCGAGGGCCTCCGGATTCCCCACTTCTACCGGGCCTTCTATGTCTACAAGTACGCAACGGGCGTATCCGCGAGCATCGCCCTCTCGCGCAGGCTTCTTGCGGGCGGTGCTCCAGAGCGGGAGGATTATTTCGCCTTCCTGCGCTCGGGGGGCTCGCGCTATCCGATCGAGGCACTTCGCGTGGCGGGTGTCGATATGGCCAGCCCCACTCCGATCGCGGATGCCTGCGCGGGCTTCCGTGCCGATGTCGCCGAGCTTGCCCGCCTCCTCGGGTCCTCTCCTGCGGGAAGCCCCGCGTGATCCACCCGGGTGAACGTTTTCCCGACGAGCCGCCTCCCGCCCCGCCGACCTGTCTGATCGCTGCCCTCGAGTCCGAGGCCGAGGCGGTCATTGCCGAGCGGGAGTTCGGGTGGATCCGAGTCGCCGACAAGGTCTGGGACTCGAGCCGCTTTCCGCTCAGGTTGGCCCTCTCGGGTGTCGGCAAGGTCCTCGCTTCCTGGTGCTTTGCCCGCTACGCGGAGGACGCCCGGCGGATAGTATCCTTCGGCACCTCAGCGTCTCTCGGCTTCGAGGAAATCGGATCCCTCCGCCTGGTAAGGGAATTCGTGGAGCACGACTTTGACCTGTCGGGGCTTGGCCTCGAGCTGGTTGTCACCCCCGGCGAGGGGATGGACGCGCCTCTGATGGCCCCGCCCTCGGTCAGTCTTGCGATGGAACTCAGGACAGCGGCCACTGCCTGCAGGCTCGAGCTCGGCGAGAGCCGCTCCGCCTCGGGTGACATTTTCATCTTCGATTCCGCGGCAGCCAGGGATCTCGCCGCAAGGACAGGGGCCGGGCTTCTGGACATGGAGTCGGCTGCGCTGGCCAAGCTGGCGCTGCTGCGTGCCGGTCGTACCAATGCCAAGGGTGAGCGCGTCGTTCCCGAGTTCCTGGCCCTCCGTTATGTCTCAGACAACGCCGACCACGAGGCCGGCAGGTCATGGAAGGAGGAGCTGCGCGAGGCCGCCATGGACTTCGCCGACCTCCTCCTGGCCTTTGCGAGGGTGATCAGGGCAGGAGGCTAGGCGAGTCCCTTTAGACCCGGATCAGGGTGGAGCCGCAGGCGCTGAAGATCGCGAAGCTTTCCACCAGCTGCGGGTCGAGGGACCGCCCGGATTCGGTGAACAGGAAACCGATGGCCTCTTCGGTGCTTTCGCCCCGCTCGAAGCAGCGTTGATCGTAGACATCGGCTATTGCGATGATCCTCGCCCCGAGGGGGATCGAGTTGGCGTGCAGCCCGTCGGGATAGCCACTGCCGTCATAGCGCTCGTGGTGATGCCGGATCCAGCGGGAGTTCCTGGAAATCCCGGGAAGGAGCCCGATGAGACTCGCCCCGGCCTCAGCATGGCCATGGTCGCTTTCGTCGAGGCAGTAGTGTCGCTCGGTCATGGCAACTGTCGAGTGAACCGCAGCATCCATCTTCAATAGGCCAAGGTCGTGGAACAAGGCCACCGTGAATAGTTCTTCTTGCAGGTTTTCAGTCATGCGGAGGAAGCGGGCGAAGGAGCGGACGAGTTCGCCGACCTGTCGGCTATGCCGCGCAAGGGGTGGATGCGCTATTCCTATGAGGGCGACAAAGAAGGCTGCATTTGCCTGGACGTAGGTGGACATAGGTTCGCGGACTGGCTGGAGGGGCTTGGCCGCCGTGGATGCCACGGTTACCGTTTCCGGAAAACCGCTCATGCCGTGACAACCCTGCGTGACCCCGGACTTTCGCCCGACCCACCTGGTCTTCCGCTGTTGCCTTTGTTCCGCGGCAAAAAACCGGCGAATCGTCGTGTCACCTCAGGTCCTCCACCATAACTCGGGCTACTGGTTCCAATGTTTGCTGCACATACCGTGCCATGTTTGCATAAGTATTATGGATAGCAAGGAATCAGTGTATTCACTGCATTCACTGTCCCCAGCGGCTCGTGGTGTTTCCCGTCAAAGGGCCGGGTATCTCTATTTGATATGCGAAAGGCGCTTCGGGCAGTCATTTTGATAGATTTCTTACGACAGAGCCCTTTCATAGGGCGAAAGAGTCGTGGTAAAATTTCTTGGTATGCAGGTCAACCAAGGCGATTTAGGATTTACGGTCTTGCTCGTGGATGACGAGCCGGGTTTCTGCGCATCGATTCGCAGGTTCATGCGGCCTGATGGTCTTTCACTGCTGGAAGCCAATGGAGGCGAGGCCGCCCTCGAAATCCTTTCCCGGCACCATGTCGACGTCGCGCTCGTGGACATACGGATGCCCCAGATGGACGGCCTTGAGCTCCTCCTGCGCATCCGCAGCTCGTATCCCGACGTCAGCGTTATCATGATGACCTCCTACGGCGACACGGCCACCATTGTCCAGGCCGTCAAGGCCGGTGCTACGGACTTCATCGAAAAAGATGTCTCGGTCGAGGCTATCAGGAACCGCTTGCTTCAGGCGAAAAAGATCTGGGAGCTCGAGCGGGACAACCGTGCCTTGAAAGCCCAGGCAGTCTGCAGCTTCAGTTTCGACCGGCTCATCGGCGAGTCTCCGTCCATGGCGAGGCTCAAGGAAGTAATCAGTCAGGTCGGCCCCTCGGATGCCTCGGTCCTCATCGAGGGCGAGACTGGGTCGGGCAAGGAACTGGTCGCGCAAGCCCTCCATCACCAGAGCAGCCGCCGGACCGGTCCTTTTATTGTTGTGGATTGCGGCTCCATCAGCGAGTCCTTGATCGAGAGCGAGCTCTTTGGCCACGTCAAAGGCGCCTATACCGGAGCCCACGAGAGTGACATGGGCCTGTTCCGCAGCGCCGAGGGTGGGACGGTCTTCCTCGATGAGGTTGGCGAAATGCCCATGTTCCTGCAGGTAAAGCTCCTCCGGGTCATCCAGGAGCGGGAGGTCAGGCCGGTCGGCAGCGCCCGCTCGCAGCATGTGGACATCAGGGTGATCGCCGCGACCAACCGGCGCCTCGATGAGCAGGTCAAGCGCGGTGGCTTCCGCGAAGACCTCTTCTATCGACTGGCAGTAGTGACCCTCGCCGTGCCACCGCTGCGTGAGCGATCGGGTGACATGCCCCCTCTTTCTGCCTTCTTCCTCAAGCGCCTCCGTAACGATGCCACTGCGGTGCAGGGTATTGCTCCGGAAACGATGGCCTGCCTGGAGCGCCATGTCTGGCCGGGGAATGTGCGGGAGCTGGAGAATGTGATCCGGAGGGCCTTGGTTCTCTCCAAGGGCCCCCTCCTGCAGCCTGAGGACCTTCCTCCCGATTTCCGGCATGGGAAACTCCGTGAAGCAGAGGTTGCCGTAGCAGAAACAACGAAAGACAGGCTGGAGTCCTACGAGAAGGAAGCGGTCCTCAATGCCCTGGAAAAGAGCGGTGGCTCGCGTCGACAAGCTGCGCGCCTCCTTGGAATAGGCGAGGCGACGCTGTACCGGAAGCTCAAGGCCTTCGACATCAAATAAGGAAGTTCCTCGAAGCTTGTTGGCAGGGCGCGGACTGCCTGAGGCAGCTTCCCGGCTCCCCCTGTGCCCGCTGCGGGGCAGGCCTTCAGGCTTAGAGCCTGAAGAAGTTCATGATCCGGCCCAGGATGGAGCTGGAAAGATCTTTCTTGGTCTTCTCCTTTTCCTCCGGGGTCTTGTTGGCCAGCGCAGTCTCGTTCCTGAGCTTGTTCTCGGCGATCTTGCTCGAAAAAGCCTCGACGACACAGGGATTGTCCCGGAGGATCTTTGTGATGGAGTCCTTGGGGATCTCGAAAAGCAGGCTGTCGCAGAATGCGCTGATCGAGGCCGAGCGCGGCTCCCCGGTGAGGAGGGACATCTCGCCGAAGTAATTGCCGGACTTGAGCATCGCAACCTTGACCTCGGTTTCGCAGGCCTTATCGAGGATGATGACGTTGAGCAGCCCTTCCACGAGGAGGAACATGGAATTGCCTTCCTCGCCCATCCTCACGATGAAATCGCCCTTTTTTACCTTCCGCTCGATGATGCCCATGGAGACTCCGGCGATTTCCTCATGGGTGAGTTCGTCGAACAGCTCGATCTTACCGAGGAGGCCGATGCGGTCCTCCCTGATGTCGAGGTTGCGCGTCGGCATCCCGGCGTTGAACACGTCCGATTTGGGGTAGCTCAGCTGCAGGCCCGACTGGTTCAGGCAGTAGAGCACATTGTTGATGACGAAGTTGCGGGCCTTGCCCGGACCGCATTTGGACGGGATCAGCCAGTATTTCACCTTGTACTCTACCCCTGTGCCGTTGACGCGGCTGATCCTCGTCTTCGGTTCGTGCTCGGGATCCTGGAGAATCTGGGTGGTCTGGTAGAGCGCCGAATTGAGCACGCGGATGATGCGTTCGGAGGAGACATCGAAGTCGAAGGTAAACATGAGCTCGAATTCTTTCGTGTCCGAGGGCTCGCTCAGGTTGGTGATGATGTTGGCAGTGAGAAAGGTGTTGGGAATCACGACCAGGACATTCTCGGGCGTGTGGAGGTGGACCGTGCGCCAGTTCATCTGGGCGATGACCCCGACCTTGGGCTCGGCAGGCCGCGACTCGATGCGCACGTAGTCGCCGATCTTGATGGTGCGGTCCAGGCTCAGCATGAGGCCCGAGAACACGTCGGAGATCATTTCCTTGAGGGCCAGCCCTATGACGACACCCATGGCACCGGTGGCGGTCAGGAGTCCCGAAACCGAGACCTGGAACACGGTCTGGAGCACAAAGAGGGTAGTAGCCCCATAGACTATGACATTGAGGCCCTGACGGAGGAGATTGGGCACCTTGGGGAGTTTTTTCTTCTCGCGATAGCCCTCCCAGAAAAAGACGTTGAGACTCTTGATGAAGATGGTAGCGGCGAGGAGGGCTGCCAGGAGATAGATGATGCGTATGGCCCAGTCCCTGACCGTGTTCTCCATGGAAAAGATCTGCGAACGAGACACCAGGAAATAGGCAAAGAACACCGAGAGACCGAGGAGGAAGACTCGGTAGAACTCCTTGAGCAGGACGAAGGGAAGCTTGGGCTTTTCCGGTTCTGGGGCCGACATGAAAACTCCTCCTGGAAGCTATCGGGACTACAGGGAAGGGCAGGCAAAGGCAATGCAAACGAATGCTACTTTCAGATCAAAGCATATTTTGTGCGCTGCGGGAAGTAGTCCGAAAAATATCGTTTTGTCGTGGGAGCCCTGCATTGATACCAAAGTGTAACATACCCGTGGCATGATTCCTACGCTTGGAATATATACTATCCGCACTGGAGAATTGCCATGCATCCTTCGCCTGACTCCCATGAACACGACTCGATCGAGCGATTGCTTTCCGCCTCGGAACGCTTTCTCGAGTATGCGGGCCAAGAGCTTGATTTCCAGAAATTGACTGATGACCTTCTTGTGATTTCGGGCGGAAAGTTTGCTGTTCTCAACCTCTTCGAAGAGAGCGGCAGGGATTTCCAGACCCTGGCGATATCGGGCCTGGGCGAGTCCATCCAGAAGGCGGCTTCCATTCTAGGTTTTGAGTTGAAGGGAAAAAAATGGCCGCATGACGAGGTCCGGGAGGCCAGGATCAGGGACTCCACAATCACCAAGTTTGCTTCCATCCTTGACCTGAGCGGAACCACCCTTGCCAGAAGTTCCCTCCGCATCCTGGAGCGTCTCTTCGACGTCAGGGAGGTTGTGGTCGCGAGGATTGCCAGCAAGGAGCGGGTCTTCGGAGATTTCACCATCATCCTGCCAGCGGGAATGACCTTCACGACCGAAAACCGGGTTTCGATCTATGTCCACCTCATGGGATTGACCCTGCAGAGGAAGGCGGCAGAGGCAGCCCTGAGCAAGCGGGAAGCCTACCTCTCGGCCTTGATCGAAAACAGCGATGGCAGGATCTGGTCCATCGACCTGCAGTATCGCCTGACTGTCGGCAACGGGAGTTTCCATCGCTTTTTCCAGGCGATGCTGGGCCGGGACCTCGAAAAGGGGGAAAGCGTTTTGCCACCGGAGTTCCCGCCGGAGGAAAGGGCTGAATGGAAGCGCCATTACGACCGGGCCTTCTCTGGCGAAACCTTTTTTATCGAAGCCGAGAAAGAGCAGCGACTCGAAGCGCGAACCATCGAGTACCATTTTGCCCCCGTACTCAGTGAGGCCGGGAGCGTCCAGGGAGTGACCATCCATGGGCGTGACATCACGGAGCGTCTGGCCATGCTCAGTGAATTGCAGGCAGCGAAAGATCGCTCTGACAAGCTGGCGGAGCACAGCGGGATCGTCATCTGGGAAATCGATGCCGGGGGGATGTTCACGTATGTCAGCGAGGTTTCCCGAGCTGTCTGGGGCTATGAACCCGAGGAGCTGGTCGGGAAACTGCACTTCTACGAACTGTATCCCGAGGAGGGACGGGAGGTCTTCAAGACAGGGGTTCTTGAGAATTTCGATCGCCGCGGAGTCATGTCCGATCGCGAGAGTGTGGTAGAGAGCAAGGATGGGCGAAGGGTCTGGGTCTTGGTCAACGGGATGCCTGCGTACGACAAGAACGGGGTTTTTTTGGGCTATCAAGGCTCGGACAAGGATATCACAGAGCGGAAGCTCGCAGAAATCGCCTTGCGCGAGCGGGAAGCAGCGCTCCGCGAAAAGGACGAACTGCTCGGCCAGGCGCAGAAGCTAGCCCAGATCGGGAGCTGGAATATAGATCCTGGGACAGGCATTGCCAGCTGGTCGGACGAAACCTATCGCATATTTGGTGTCGACCCGAACGACTTCAAGGTATCCAGGGATTCCTATCGGGATTTTACGCACCCGGATGACCGCGAGATCGTCGCCCGCTTCATCCAAGGCGCGGTCAGGGATAGCTCCGCCTATCGCTTTACCCATCGCATCATCCGCCCGGACGGCAGCGTCAGGCATGTGAGGATCAACAGCGAAATGACTGCGGCACAGGGCCCGGGCATGATAGTGATGGGCATGATCCAGGACATCACCGAGCAAAAACTCCAAGAGGACGAACTCTTGGAAAGCGATCGCCGTTTTTGCAGCCTTTTCGACGATTCGCCCATTTCCCTGTGGGAAGAAGACCATTCGGAAGTCTTGAAG
>JBAXTA010000078.1:0-14827 GCA_037130415.1 Spirochaetota bacterium | reverse complement strand
CCTGAAGGGGAGCTCGGACTCGGAGAAGGCATCCCGGAGCGTGGCGCGGACAAGGGGGGCAAGCGGAGGTGGAGCAGGGTCATGCCCATTCGAGATCTCTTGGTTCAGATCCCGGTAGGCCCCCCCAATTTCATCCTTGGTCGCGTAGCGATGGGACCGCTATCCCTCCCCCCTCCCACTGCCTTATTATCCCCCCCATGGCGAGCAGAAACCCTGAAGCCTCATCCCTGCGCCTGACGCCTTCAGGTAGGTTGCGGGCACGCGCAGAGCAGGACGGTGACGAAGAGGGCGCGTTACGTCGGGTGCTGCAGGCCTTTCGCGCGGGCGAGGCCGAGGGCCTCTTCGAACTGGCTGCCCACCCAGCGGGTTCCCTCCTTTCCCCTGACCTTTCCTACTGGCGTGATTTCGCCGCCTCGTATCTGACGCTACGCTGTCAGACGCCTACGGGTGTGGCCAGCATCGAAGCCCTTGAGCCTCCTTCCGAAGGCGAACTCTTCTCCCTTCTCCTCGCCGTCCCGCCAATGGAGGGTGCCGAATACCTGGACGCCGAAGTGTTCCGCGCCATCTGGCATTCGCTCGATGCGTGGGTCTGCGGCGAAGCTGCGAAGGCCGAGGGACTTGGCCCCTTCCTCGCCACCCGGGCTCCGCTCTGGCATCAGGTCGGACGCGTCTGCTTTCACCTTGCCGAAAATAAAAAAGACCCTGAGTTTCCCTTTGCCTTCCTGGTTACCTATGCCCCACGGCTGTCAGCCTCCGACAAGGTGCGCTATCAGCCACTGGCAAAGGCCTTGCAGGAATTTGCCGGTGAGGGCGATCGCAGGGCCCTCACCAAGCTCCTCACGCCCATCCACGAGGCAGCGAAGAAAAGCCCCCTCGTGCGTGAGTTGCTCGACGCCAATGACATTTACCATCCCCTGGCCTGGACGCCCCAGGAGGCTTATCGCTTCCTCCAGGAGATTCCCTTGTTCGAGGAGAGCGGGGTCCTCGTGCGCGTGCCCGACTGGTGGGCCAAGCGGCCACGGCCGCGCGTAACGGTGAGCATCGGCTCGCGCGGCAAGGGCCTCCTCGGTGCAGCTTCGATGCTCGACTTCGACATAGGAATCGCCCTCGGCGAGGAGAGCCTCTCGGCTCGGGAAATAAAGGACATGCTTGCCGGTACCGCAGGCCTTGCCTTCATCAAGGGGCGCTGGGTCGAGGTCGATCCCGAGCGGCTGGCCGAAGCCCTCGCTCACTGGAAAAAACTCGAAAAAAAGGCTGGCGAGGAGGGCATCTCCTTTGTGGAGGGAATGCGGCTCCTGGCCGGCGCACCCTCGGATCTCACAACTACGATGGATGGCTCGGTGGCCCAGTGGTCCCTCGTGGCCGCCGGCCCCTGGCTGAAGGATACACTCGAGGGCCTGCGCTCGCCCGAGGGCATCGAGCTCGCGTTGCCGGGCAGGGAACTCAAGGCGGAGCTCCGCCATTACCAGGAGAGCGGAGTCCGCTGGCTCTGGCTCCTGTCGCGGCTCGGCCTCGGGGCCTGCCTCGCCGACGACATGGGCCTCGGGAAGACCATACAGATCCTGGCCCTGCTGCTGGTTGAAAAGCGTGAATCCGCCAAGGGACCAGGCAAGAAGCAGGCTAAAGATACAATTGCACCTTCACTGCTGGTCCTTCCTGCCTCGCTGCTCGCGAACTGGAAGGCCGAGATCGAGCGCTTTGCACCGAGCCTGCGCTGCCGCTTTATCCATCCCTCGATGGATGGAGAGGACGGCGAACAGGATCTTGCGGAACTCGACCTGGTCCTTACCAGTTACGGCATGCTTGGGCGCAAGCCCTGGCTCCTGGACTTCACCTGGAATTTCGCGATTCTCGACGAGGCCCAGGCAGTCAAGAATCCCGGCTCGGGCCAGTCGAAGGCAGTTCGGAAGCTCCGTGCGCGGAGCAGGATCGCCCTTACGGGTACCCCCGTGGAAAACCGCCTCTCCGACCTCTGGTCCCTCTTCGACTACCTCAACCCAGGGCTCCTGGGCAGCGCCGCCCGTTTCAGGGATTTTGCCGCCGACCTCGAAAAGCGGGAGGGAGAGCGTTATGCGCCCCTCCGCAACCTGGTCAGGCCCTACATCCTCAGGCGCCTCAAGACCGACCGGAGCGTCATCGCCGACCTTCCCGACAAGACTGAAATGAAGGCCTATTGCGGACTATCCAAGGCGCAGGCGGCTGTCTACAGCTCGGTTGTCGATGACTTCGCCGAAGCCCTCCGCAGCGCGGGGGGCATAGCACGCAGGGGCCTCATCCTCACCTCCCTGATGAAACTCAAGCAGGTCTGCAACCACCCCTCGCAGCTCACAGGCGATGGGGCCTGGGATGCGGCCGACAGCGGCAAGTTCGCGCGCCTGGGCGAGCTCTGCGAGGAGATCGCCTCGCGGCAGGAAAAGGTCCTCGTATTCACCCAGTTCCGTGAGATGACCGGGCCCCTCGAGGACTTTCTGGCGGGCATCTTCGGCAGGCGCGGGCTCATCCTCCACGGTGGCACCCCGGTTGCCGCCCGGCGCCGCCTGGTGGAGTCCTTCCAGTCGGAGGACGGTCCACCCTTCTTTGTGCTCTCGCTCAAGGCCGGCGGGACGGGCCTCAACCTCACCGCTGCCTCGCACGTCCTGCACTTCGACCGCTGGTGGAATCCGGCGGTGGAGAACCAGGCAACCGACCGGGCCTTCCGCATCGGGCAGAAAAAAAACGTTCTCGTACATAAGTTCGTGTGCAGGGGTACGGTCGAGGAACGGATCGACGCCCTCATCGAGGAGAAGACCGGACTGGCGCAGGACCTCCTCGAAGGTGGGTCGGAACTCGCGCTCACCGGAATGACGAACGAGGAACTCCTGTCGACGGTGAGCCTCGACCTCGACCGCGCGCGGGCCTGGTAAACGGTAAGCGAAACCAAAAAGGGGGATGTGATGGGATATGGGTATGGTGGATGGGCTCCCTATGTCAGCGTGGCCGAAAAGCGCCGCAGGGCCGAGCGTGAGATGGCAAAGCTTGCGAAGAAGGGCAAGCCCGCCCTGCCCGTCCACATCGAGGGCAAAACGATCGCGAAAACCTTCTGGGGCAAGGCCTGGTGCAGGCATCTGGAAAGCTACAGCGACTTCGAGAACCGCCTTCCCCGCGGCCGGAGCTACGTGCGGAACGGCTCGGTCTGCCACCTCGAAATCCTCGCGGGAGAGATCCGGGCCAAGGTGGCAGGGAGCGAACTCTACACAGTTACGATTACCATACAGCCCCTGGCCCCCAAGGCCTGGAAGGCGATCAAGGAGCGCTGCTCGGGCAGCATTGCCTCGATCCTGGACCTCCTGGGCGGAAGGTTGGCCGACGGCGTCATGGCCGTCGTCACCGACCGCGAGACGGGGCTCTTTCCCAAGCCGCGCGAGATAGCCCTCGCCTGCAGCTGCCCCGACTGGGCTGACATGTGCAAGCACGTGGCAGCGGTCCTCTACGGAGTGGGCGCGAGGCTCGACGAGCATCCGGAGCTCCTCTTCCTCCTTCGGGGCGTCAATCACGAGGAACTCGTCTCTGCCAAGGTCGAGGAAGCCGTGTCGGCGGTCATCAAGGGCGGATCGCGCAGGCGTGTCGCGGAGGCTGATCTTTCGGATGTCTTCGGGATGGACCTGGGTGGGGAGGATGCGAAGTCGCCAGGGGCTGACGCGGGGATGCGGGCGAGGCCTCGGGCGGGACGTGCGGCCAAAGGCGCTGCCACGAAAGGCGCCTCAAAGGGCGCAGCCGCGGCCAAGGGGCCCGCCCCGAAGGCTGCCCCAGCAGAGGTCGCCGCCGTGACGACCATGGTCCTGGAACTTCCCCTGGCAATCACCGGCAGGCACATTCGTGAACTCAGGGAGCGCCTTGGCTTGAACGGCAGGGACTTCGCGGCCCTCCTCGGAGTTTCGGGTGGAGCGGTCTCGTCGTGGGAGAAAAAGAGTACGGCCCTCAATTTGCAGGACAGGAGCCGCCTGGCGCTGGAGAAGGCCTGGAAAAAGGCAGCCAAAAAAGAAGCTGCCACCCAGGCGCGGCGAAAAGCCAGGCCCGCGAAATCCCCCCCGCGCTGAATTCCAGGGGGTCCCCATGGCGCTGTTCAAGACTGTCAATCGGCTAAGGCTTCCCGTGGTGGCCAGGAAGGGCTTGCCTGCTTCCGTCAGCAGTTGCAATTCGCCGCAGGAAGAGGCAAAATCGCCAACAGCGGTCCCAACCGCGGAAGGCACTGGAGCATGAGTACGATCGGCATCAAGCTCGCTGACGGCAAGTTCTATCCCATCCTCGATGACGGCAGGCCTGCCGGCAAGAAACTCGTCGTGACCACGGTCAAGGACGGACAGAAGAGCGTGCAGATCGACGTCTTCCGAGGTGAGGGCGAATCGGTCATTGGCGCTGCCTATATGGGCAGCCTCGTAGTCGATGGCATTCCCGAGCAGGACGCCGGCGAGCCCGATGTCAAGCTCGAACTCGAGCTCGATGACGCAGGTCACCTGAAGGCCCGGGCCTCCGTCGAGGGCCTGGAGGACAGCGAGGTTTCCCTCGAGTCCCTCGTCGAGGACCCGGACTACGAATCGCCAGACTTTGACATCGAAGAAGACCGCACGGACGACCTTCCCGAGGAGGGACTGGCCACCGATGAAGAAAAAACGCCTGACGACGAAGTGGCTGACGACTTTTCAATGGAAGATTTCAGCATCGGGGATGAAGATGCATCTGGCGAAGAACTGACAGGCAAGCCAGGGATCGAGGTGAGCGATGACGATTTCGAGATTCCCGACTCCGGTTCCTCCCGCTACAAAAACGGCAACGATGAGGTAACCACTCCCGAAGAAGGGGCTGGCCTCCTGGCCTCTGCCAGCGAGATCAATCGGGAAAGGCGTCGCTTCCCGATTGCTGCCTTTGTGGGCGGCGCCATTGTGCTGATCATCCTGGGGGCCCTCCTGTGGATGTTCCTCCGCACTCCGACCAAGGCGACCAAGCTTGCCGGCGTACCGGCAGTGGCAGCGAAGCCCGTGGAGACCAAGGCTCCACCCGCTGTGGCAGCCCCCGCCCCGAAGCCCAGCCCTGCCGCAGCTGCAGCCCCCGCAGCAAAGCCTGCCGCGGTGGCCGCTGCTCCAACCGCACCCGCTGCCAAGCCAGCAGTCGCCGCAGCAAAGGCTGCACCCGCTGCCCCTGCAGCCACAGCGAAAGCTGCGGCCAAGCCAACGACTGCCCCCGCAAAAGCGGAACCTGCCCCCGCTGGCAAACGTTACAGGATCAAGTGGGGCGACACCCTCTGGGACATAGCCTGGGCCAGCTACCGAGACCCCTGGCTGTATCCGCGCATCGTAAAGGCAAACAAGCTCCGGAACCCCGACCGCATTGTGGCGGGCACCTGGATCCTTATCCCCAAGCGTTGATCGCCAGAGGCTCTGCCGAGGAGTCCGGCATCCGCAAACGGGGGCCGCGTATGGACACGCAGCGTCCACATCCCCTAGGCTCGACTCCCCATGCCTAGCGCTTCGATCCAGCTCCGCCATCCTGCACTTGCTGGCGTAAGCGCCCTTGTCTTGACCCTTGTCGCCCTTTCAGCCTGCCTCGGCCAGGCAGTCCCGAGTTCGCCAGCGCCCCCACCCTTCGGGCTCGAAGCCCAGGCCTACGCGGAGATCCTCGAAAAGCGCAACCTGCGGGTCGTGCTCGAGCTCCCCGACGACGCCTTCGACAATCCAGGATCAAGCGGCCCCCTGGCCTGGTTCGCCATGGCGGCCTGGCTGGAAAAGCGATCCACACCCGATCTCGATGCGACATCGCGGATCCTGGACCTCTACTTCAGGGCAGAGGCAGAGGCGAAGGGCTTTGTCCATGAAGAGTCATCGAAACGGCGCTCGGCGATACTCTTCACAATTGCACGCGCTTTTTCCAAGGACGGGCCTGGGCGAAGCGCAGCCTGGGAGGCCGCCCTCGCCTCCCTGCCCGGGGAAGCTGCCGGCATCGACGCGGAACTCCGGAGGCTCGAAGCGCTGTCGGCCCTCGGAAAGTGGGACGCGGTCATCACTTTCCTGCCCTCCTTCGCAGCGCGGGGGGACCTGGGAACCTCCATACCCAGGAGCGGCGCCCTCCTGTGGTTCGAGGCCGAGGCGCGGGTACGAAGGAACCTTGGGGACGACGCAAGAACCGGCGCCGCAGCCCTCGGCAGGCTGCTTGCCCTCGGGAAGGGAAGTTGGGTCGCGCGCGGGATGGATCTTGCCCTGGAGCTGGCTGCCTCCGGCGGTGCCGCTCCGGAGGCGACAGTCATCACAATTGCGAAGATGCGGCAGGCCGTGGAAGGCCGCAATTATGCCGGAGCCTACGCGCTGTCGAGGAGCGTCCTTCCCGCCATCCTCGCCGGCAGGCGCGACCGCGACCTCGTGGCCGACCTGGCGAAGGCCTGGCTTTTTTCAGGAAAGTCAGGCGAGGGACTCGCGCTCATGGACGGGCTTGGCGCGGCTTTGCCCAAAGCGAGGGTGGGCGGCTCTCCTGAATGGACTGCAGCCTGGTACAAGGCCCGCATGCTCAAGACCCTCCTCCGGAACGAAGAGGCGGCAGCCCTCTTCAGGGAACTTGCCGCTACAGCCGCGGGAGAGACCGACCATGACTCAGCGCTCTGGTTCCTCCTTGACGGGGAATTGTCGCTGGTCCAGGCGCATCTCGCTAACCAGAAGTCCTGGGTTTCCCGGGAAGCCTGGGGACGCGCGGTCGCCAGGCGCAAGGTCGCGCTCATCGCCCGGGCCGCTGCGGGCTGGGCAGACCCGAGAGCCTTCAATGACCTCGCAGGGGCCATGTTCAGACAGTTTCTGGGCAGTGGTGACTGGGAAGCGGTCGAGGCCTTCGCGCTTTCTGTCGGTGCGAAACTCGTCCCCGACCTTGGGGCGCGGAGCCTCTACCTCGCTGGCCGCGCGAGGGAACTGGGGTTTATCAGCCGCTCCGACAGCTCTCCCCTCATCATGCTGCCCGATACAGATTCACAGGATGAAGCAGGTCCTGCCCGCCCCGGCGACGGGAGCCTCGCTTCTGCCCGCTACGAGGCTGTCCTTGGAATGGCTCTGGCTCCTGACTACTACGCCTTGGTGGCCTCAGCTCGCCTTGGCCGCGACCTCCCTCCCTTCGGGACTGCCCGGAAGGCCACAGCCGCAGGTGCTGCGCCAGAGCTGGATGCAGCCCCCGCCGCGTCCGCGCCGCCCCCAGAGAAAGACAGCATCGCAGCTGCATTGGAAGGCATTGTCGAGCTCGGCATGCCCGAACTCGCCTGGAGCCTGGCGTCGACGCGACTCGACTTCCTCGATGATGTGCGGCTCCTGTCCCTCGCTGAAGCCTGCTCGGTGCTCGGACAGGTCACCTGGTCGATGCGCTTTGCCAACAACATCGACTCGGCTTTGGGAGGAAACCCTCGCACCCAGGAGCTCCTCTACCCGCGTCCCTGGCTCGCCGAACTGCAGGCCGCCCTGGGCGACGCGGGCATTCCCGAGGAGATCGCCCTCGGCCTTGTACGCTCGGAGAGCTGGTTTGACCCCCGCATCAAGAGCCCAGTCGGCGCCACGGGCCTGGCCCAGCTCATGCCGGCCACAGCGGGGGAACTCGCGCGCAAGCTCAGGATGAAGGAATGGTCCCTCGAGTCACCAGGCGACAATCTTATGCTCGGCATGAGGATGTTCCGGGACCTTTACCTGGAGACGGGTGGCCGCGCCCTCCGCTCGGCCTTTGCCTACAACGCCGGACGGACAAGGCTTAAACGCTGGGCAGCTGAATCGGGGGGGCTTCCCGATGACCTCTTCCTCGAAACCCTCAGTTTTGAGGAGACCCGCCAGTACGGACGCAAGATTGTTTCCGCTGCCGCCCGCTACGGGGCCCTGTACTACGGAAAGGGCAGCGCCGAATCGGTACGGGCTATACTCAGGCCGCGAAGTTGAACAGCATGCCGGACTCGACGGGTGCCGAAATGGAATAGGGCGCGGCCGGGGCGACGGCAGCAGTCCTGAGCTCGGAGCCATATTGCTGGATGAGGGCGTCGATACGCTCGGAGCTCATACCCTCGGGCTTCTGGGCTGCCTCGAGGGGCTGGGACTTCATGCTGGAAAGGCGTTCGATAAGCGTGTCGAGGATCTTGAGTCGGTCGATGGACGCGACAGCCTGGCCGGGCGAGGCTGCGACTCCGCTTACGTGCTGGAAATTGGAGTAGAGGAGTTCGCTGGCCGCTACGGGCAGGCTCATTTTTCCCGCGCCGGTGCTCGAGTACGCGTAGGAAAGAGGCACAGCGCTCGTAGCTAGAACTCCAGTCATGGCAAGACCCTCCATCCCGAATATCGGCGCGCGCAAGGAAGGAATTAGCGGAATTTCAAGGCTTGCCATGCTTGAGCCCCTGCAAGCGAGAGGACTATCATCCCATCATGGACAGGAACACAGAAGGACCGGACCCCAGTGCGGGACAGCATGACCTGGCGACGGACAGGCGCTGGAACGGATCGCAGGAAGACCTCTACCGAGTCTTTGCCGAAGCGGGAAATCACCTGGTCTGGGCCCTCGACATCTCCCATACCACAATGTACGTGAGTCCGGCGATCGAGGACTTCCTTGGATGGACAAGGGAGGAGTACCTCCAGCTTCCACCCGAGGGCATCCTCGCCCCGGAATCCCTGATCCGGGCCCGGACAATCCATGCGGAACTTCTCGCGGATTCCTCCGCGAAAGGCTGGCGGAGCTACGAGGCTCTCCACATCCACAAGGATGCTACGCTGGTTCCCGGCATCGTGACCGTCTCCCTCCTCGTCGATCTGGACGGAAAAATCCGGGGCTTCATGGGCAGCACCCGCCGTGGCCAGCTTGAGGCTGCTGGCAGCAAAGACGAGTCCAGCAACGGCCTCGACGAGGAAATGCTTCGGGCGAACCGCCTCGAGGCCATCGGCATTCTGGCCGGAGGTGTGGCACACGATTTCAACAACCTCCTTGCTGCCATCATGGGCAACATCAGCCTGGCCATCCTCGAACTGGACGACCAGTTCGAGGAGGCTGCGGAGCAATCGCCCTCGGTCATCGAAACACGGCGACTCCTGGGAGAGGCGGAGAAGGCTTCCCTCCGAGCCCGCGACCTGACGCAGCAGCTCCTCATGCTTTCCAAGGGCGGCAGTGTGGCCAAGACCGCCCTCAATCCCGCAGACCTGGCCACGGAAGTGAGTTCCTTCCAGACCCCGACCCTCGGGACCCGGATCGAGCTGGAACTGGGACCCAACCTGCCCTGGATACTCGGAGACCGTAGCCAGGTCTTCCAACTGGCGCAGAACCTCATCATCAACGCCGCCCAGGCCATGCCGAGGGGGGGGCTCGTCAGCGTGAGACTCCACCGCGCGGAGGGCCAGGACTGCCCCGGCCCCGGGCTCTGGGTGCGCTTCGAGGTTGAGGACGAGGGCAAGGGTATTCCGCCCGATGTCAGGAACAGGCTCTTTGAACCCTGGTTTACCACCCGGAAGGAGGGCTCGGGGCTCGGGCTGGCTATCTGCCAGGCAGTGGTCAGAAAGCACGGCGGCACGATCTCGGCAGGTGATGGCTCCCGGGGAGGGGCATTGTTCCGGGTCTTCCTGCCGGCGATTCCGCCTGGGAGCCCGGAAGCCCAGGCCCTGGGAGTGAGAATCGAAGCGAAGCCCGGCCGGCGCATCCTCCTGGTCGATGACCAGGAGGGCATCCGCGACCTGGCTCGTGACATGGCCGCCCGGGCTGGCTACGAACTGGTCGCCGTAGGCTCTATCCAGGAGGGCCAGGACGAATGGGCAAGGATGCGCGAGAGCCACAACAGGGCCGAACTGCTCATCATCGACTGGAAGCTCGGCGGAGGCTCGCTGGGCACCGACTTCCTGGCCAGCATGAAGGAACACGACCCCGGCCCGGTCATCCTGATATCAAGCGGCTACCATGAGGGCGAAGCTGGCAATATTGAGTCGCAGGGCTACGGCAAGGTCCTCCGGAAACCCTTTGATTTCGAGGATTTTGTCCAGGCCGTAGAGCTCGCCTTTGTCGGCTGAGCGACTTGGCTGTATTAGTAGAGACCCCCGCCCCAAACCTTGCCCCCAGGCCCCGGCCAGGGCGATGATCTCGTCATGGCATCCGAGCACGACGCGCGGAACAAGGCACTGTTCTCAAGCCCTGTCATCCATACTACCGAGTCCGGTGCATGTATTCATGACTCGGTAGTATGCAGCTCCTGAAGTCCTTCGTCGACCAGCCATGGATTCGGGGGGTGGACTTCTCCAAGGCGGAGCGGGTGGACAAGTCCTTTGTCACCGGCAGGTTCCGCAGGCTCGAGTCCGACATGGTCTGGAAGTTGCCGGTCCAGGGTGAGACGGTCTACCTGCACCTGCTGCTTGAGTTCCAGTCGAAGGTCGACCGGTACATGGCACTCAGGATGCTCCGGTACATCCTGGAGTTCTCCTCGACCCTGGTTCCCGGTTTACAGAAGGGCAAGAGGCTGCCTGCGGTCTTTCCCCTCATGCTGTACAACGGTGACGCCCCTTGGACGGCCCCGGTGGAGCTGTCGGAGCTGATCGAGACAGGGATCGCCCATAGGAGGTCGAGCTGTTCAGGCGCTGGCTCGGCTCTTTTTTTCACGGTGAAGCGAATGCCCTGACCGAAGGGACGGACAAAATGCAGGAGGTGAGAACGATGTTGGCCACCGCGCTGAAACGCAAGGAAGTGGAATGGATCCGCAAGGGCCGCGAGGAGGGCGAACACAAGAAGGCTCTGAAAGCCGCGCAGCGGATGCTGGCCAAGGGCATCGAGCCGGATGAGATCGCGGAGTTGCTGGTGATCGACCGGGCGGAGGTTCTGGGTTTGCAGGCCGAGCTCAAGCGGATACAACAATGGGGCTGCGGAACTATATTCCGCATGTGCTGGAGGCGTGCTGGCACAGCGTAGCCTTGGCCTAGCCCCCGCCTCAGGCCTTTGTCGAAGCCTTCCAGAAGCGGTCATTGACCGCGAGGCCGAGCCCCTCAGCGGGAACGCGCTCCGCCCAGATGCCCCGGACACCCGCTTCGTCCAACTCGTGCAGCACGACAAAGAGGGCAGCCGCCGCCTCGCGGAGGTCGCCACCGGGCGAAAGGATGCGCTCGGTGACCGCTGGGCCAGGGGAGCCACGGCGGGCGTGGTAGGCAGCGCGCGAGGCTTCGGAGAAAAAGACGAGGCCATCGCCTTCCAGGACGCAGGCGTCGGGAAGAGCCCCTTCTGCCACGAGACGGAGGCTCGCGCGCGGCGCGTAGTGGCTTGCAAGCTGCCCCGGACTCGTCGGCGTCGCTGAGATCCTGTCCACGAGGTCCACCTTTCCGGCGACTGCCTCGATCGCAGCGCGGGGCAGGCCACCCGGCCTGAGGATCAGCGGTCGCCCCCCCGTGACATCCAGGACCGTCGATTCCACGCCGATATCCGTCGGCCCCCCATCGACGACAAAGTCGATGGCATCCCCGAGCATGCGGACCACGTGCTCGGCGCGCGTGGGAGAGAGGTAGCCGAAGGGGTTGGCGCTCGGCGCAGCCACCGGAACTCCCGAGGCTCGTATTATCGCCCGCGCGACAGGATGGGCAGGCATGCGCACCGCCACCGTATCGAGGCCACTGGTCACGAGGGCCGGGACGCGGGAAGTCTTGGGTAGTATGAGGGTCAGCGGCCCGGGCCAGAAGGCCTCGGCCAGTCGCTCGGCTAACGCGTTCGGAAAGGAGGCCACCAGGGCCAGGCTCGCGATGTCAGCGATGTGGACGATGAGGGGATCGAAGCCCGGCCTCCGCTTTACCTCAAAAACGCGGGCTACGGCCGCAGCGTCAAAGGCATTGGCCCCGAGTCCGTAGACCGTCTCGGTCGGGATGGCCACGAGAAGGCCCTCCGCAAGGGCCCTGGCGGCGCGGGCGATGCCCTGGTCATCGGGCTGAAGGAGTTCCATGATCGCGCGATTGTAGCGGTGCGAAGCCGGCGTGGCTACGTGACAGCGGATCCCACGCTGGCAACGCGCGCGCCTCAGGAAACCCTACCGGCGGCAAAGCCGGCGAGGGGGACGAACCACTGTCCTGATCTAGACGTTCCTGCGCTTTTCGACGACTGCGCGGACCTGGGCGTCGAATTCGGGATACTTGGCCCTGAGGGCATCGAAGTCGTCCTTGGACAGGACATAACCGGTGGCGTAGCTCAGACAGCGTACGCTCGCGTTGCGGCGACCGCTCTCGACGAGGGCTGTCTCTCCGACCGGCGAGCCTGCACCGAGCTTGGCGACGCGCTTGGGACCGATGAGGATCTCGACCTCTCCTCCGGTGATGAAGTACATGCAATCCCCATATTCACCCTGCCGGATGATGTACTCGTCGGGAAGGAAGACCAGGGGCCGGAGCAGCTGCACAGCTTCGCGGATGAAGATTTCGTCGGCTCCCTTGAAGAGCTCTACCTTCGCGATGAGGTCGCTGTTGAGGAAGAGCAGTATGTCGAGGGCGAGGCTCTTGGGCATATTGTCGACCACCGAGCCCGACTCCACCGAGCGCTTCTGCGACCAGAGGTAGGAATAGTAGTCGCGGACCCGTTCCTGCATCGGTGCGGGGATGTTCTGCGCGCGAAGGAAGGAGTTGACCTCTTCAAGCTTGCGCTGGTAAGCGGCGCGGGCGACATCGAGGTTCTGCACCAAGGATGACACGTTTGCTATCAAGTACGAGTACATGCCGACGCCGACTACCTGCACGACAATGGTGTAGACGATCTGATAGGTCACTTTGTGGTTGGGGTAGTAGTCGCCATAGCCGATCGTGGCAATGGTCGTCGTCACCCAGTACATCGCGCGGACATATTTCTCGATGTTGGTGTAGCTCTCGAGTTCTATGCCCGTTACGCTCATGTTCCCCAGGCCAGTGATCACCCAGCCCAAGGACATGAAATGGACCGCGATTGCGAACCAGAAGCCGAAGGTAAACAGGCGCCTGAGCGCCGGTATCAGGCCGAGGACCTCAAAGAAGTCGCGAAGGAGGGGGACAGCCTTGAGGAGCCGGATGAAGGTGAGGACCTGGAGGCTCAGGAAGAGTCCCAGGTGCCCCTTTTCAGCAGGAATGGAACCGAAGATCAGCACAGGGATGATCTCGAAGGGTATGGCTGCAATGAGATCGATGGCGAAACCGCCCCTGAGGTAGGCGGAGAAGATGGCCTTGGGCTCCGTGATGCGGATATGGCCCTGCTTGATCGTCGTCCTGCAGTTCAACAGGAAGTCGACCAGGAATATCAGGTTGAGCACCAGGAAGAGCGGGTTTATGCCAAAACCGCGAAAGACCTCGCCATAGGTGATGACGAAGGCAAAGGCAAGGATTGCACACAGTACGAAAGCATTCCAGACCGTGCGGAGGCGACTGTCCCAGGCAAAAACGGGAAGTTTCATTTTCCTAGTATCGGCAGGTTATACGTATTCCTTTCCTGGGCGATTGCCGAATTTCGATGCTAGAATCAGGGACCTGCAACGAGGAGCAACCTATGTATGGAGCCTTGAAAGACGAGCTCGAATCGAAGCTCTCCGCCATGAAGTCCGAGGGCACCTTTAAGGGCGAACGCATCATCACGACCCCCCAGGGCGCCACAATCCGGGCTACCCTGCCTGGACAGGAGGCCCTGGGAAGCTCCGAGGTCCTCAACTTCTGCGCCAACAACTACCTCGGGCTGGCCAACAACCCCGCCATCCGAAAGGCCGCTGCCGAAGCCCTCGAAAGCCAGGGCTATGGGATGGCCTCTGTCCGTTTCATCTGCGGCACCCAGGACATCCACAAGGAGCTTGAGCGGAGGATCGCAGACTTCCTCGGTCAGGACGACGCCATCCTCTTCGGTTCCTGCTTCGATGCCAACGCCGCAGTCTTCGAGCCCCTCCTCGACGAGGACTGCGCCATCATCACCGACAGCCTCAACCACGCCTCCATCATCGATGGCATACGCCTGTCCCGGGCACAGCGCTGGATCTACAAGCATGGAGACCTCCGCGACGTCGAGGAGCTCGATCCCGATACCGGCAAGAGCGCGAAGGGCCTCGAGCGCTGCCTGAAGGAAACAACGGGCTTGAAGCGCCGCATGATCGCCACCGACGGAGTGTTCTCCATGGACGGGGACATCGCGCAACTCGGCCAGATATGCGACCTCGCTGAAAAGCATGATGCCCTGGTGATGGTCGACGACTCGCACGCCACGGGCTTCATGGGGAAGACCGGCCGCGGCACCTGGGAACACTGCGGCGTAGGTGGCCGCATCGACATCATTACGACGACCTTCGGCAAGGCCCTCGGCGGCGCCTCGGGAGGCTGCATCGCCGCGCGGAAGGAAATAGTCGGGTACATGCGGCAGAAGGCCCGACCCTATCTCTTTTCGAACACCCTCATGCCCGCCATCGTGGGCGGCACCCTGCGCTGCCTCGAGCTCCTGTCCTCCTCCACGGAGCTCCGTGACCGCCTCGAAGCCAACACCAGGCGCTTCCGCGAGGGCATGACAAAGGCCGGTTTCGACATCAGGCCCGGAGTGCACCCAATTGTGCCTGTCATGCTCTACGACGAAACTCTGGCGATCCGCATGGCCGAAGCCCTCCTCAAGGAAGGCATCTACGTCATCGGCTTCACCTTCCCCGTCGTGCCGCGCGGCAAGGCCCGCATCAGGGTGCAGGTCTCCTCTGGACATTCGGAAGGTGACATCGAAGCCGCCCTCGCTGCCTTTGCAAAGGTGGGCAAGGAGCTTGGGGTCCTCAGATAGGAGGAATGGCTTCTGCTGGGGGGAGGCCCGCGGGCTGCGGGCTCCCCGCGGGCTGCGGGCTCCCCGCGGGCTGCGGGCT
>JBAXTA010000077.1:0-14861 GCA_037130415.1 Spirochaetota bacterium | reverse complement strand
CGATACTGTTGACAACCGCTTCTACGATAAGGTCGGAAGGTTTCCCGACATCGCGCAGGACGCCGAGCCACTCTATCTCCTAGGCAATGAGTACCCCAGATTGTCATAAGTCTTCCTGGCGTGGAGCCGTGATACTAAATAGCGCTTCCTTTTTCTGCTATCCTTTCACCATGGCGCGCTACTTCAACACTACCGGGCCCTGCGACCCGGAACTGCACTACATGCTTCCTCCCGAGGAACGTCTGGTCGGAGCCGAGCTCGGCCGCTATATAGAGTCCTGCCTCTACTGGGTTCTCCGCGCGCCCCGCCAGACGGGCAAGACTACTTTCCTCCAGTCCTGGATGAGGACGATCAACTCGGGTGACGAGGCCATTGCCTGCTATGTGAGTCTCGAAGCTTGCCAGGGGGTATCCGAGGCGGAACGGGCGATACCGGCCATCTGCGATGCAATCCGTTCCTACGCGGAAGCCTTCCTTGATGCAAGCCTGGTTCCTCCCGCGCCTGACCCTGCGGTCGTGCCGCTCATGATGCTCGATCGCATCATGAAAGACTGGGCCAAGCTCGCAGCCCCCCAGCCCCTGGTAGTCCTCTTCGACGAGGTGGAAATCCTCCAGGACCAGGCCCTCGTGAGTTTTCTCCGGCAGCTTCGGGGTGGCTTCGCCACACGCGGCATTGGCAAGTTCCCGGTGAGCGTCGCCTTGGTGGGCATGCGCGACCCCCGCGATTATCTGGTCAGCAGCAAGGACGGGGTGCCGGTCAATCCCGGAAGCCCCTTCAACATCAAGGAAGACTCTGCCAGCCTGAGCAGCTTTTCCAAGGCAGATATCGCCAGTCTGGCAAGCCAGCACAGCACGGAAACAGGTCAGGCCTTTGAGGACTCCGCCCTGGACAGGATCTGGGAGCTGACCCGCGGTCAGCCCTGGCTTACGAACTCGCTGCTCCAGAAGTGCGTCTGGCAGCTCTGCTCCAAGGGCGAAACCGTCACAATTGCCCATATCGAGGAGGCAAAAGAGCTCCTCATCCAGGCGCGGGCCGTCCACCTCGACAGCCTGGCCGAACGCCTCCGCGATCCACGCATAAAGCGCATAGTCGAGACCATCATGGTGGGCGAGAGCGACCCGACCCTTACCCAGGGCGACGACTTTGTGCTGGCATGTGACCTCGGTCTTGTGGCCAAGGAGGGCGGCAGCCCCGTCATCTCCAATCCAATCTACCGCGAAGTGATCGCCCGCGTGCTGTCACAGGGCATGCAAGACGCCATCCCCGCACCCGAGTTCCGCTGGCAGCGGCCCGACGGTGGCCTGGACATGGAGGCCCTTCTTCGTGAGTTCCAGGATTTCTGGGCCCAGCACGCGGACATCTGGGAGGAAAAGTCTGACTACACGGAGGCCTTTCCCCACCTTCTTTTGATGGCCTTTTTGCAGCGCGTGGTGAACGGTGGCGGCCGCATCGACCGCGAATACGCCGCCGGACGCGGGCGGGTGGACCTGGCCGTACTGTTCGGCGGCCACTGGTCCATCATCGAGGTCAAGCTCGTCAACCGCCGGGGCCGCAGCCGCACGGTGGAGGAGGGCCTCAAGCAGGTGATCCGCTATCGTGACAGCATCGACCGAACTGCGGACGCCTGGCTTGTAGTCTTTGACCGCAGCCCTGCCGGCCGGGCCCTGCCCTGGGCTGAGCGCCTGAGCTGGGATTCAGTGGCCTGCGAGGGCAGGACAGTCACGGTGGTGGGGGGCTGAAGCCAGCACTCCAGGCACGCGCCTGGAATCCCGCCAGCAGGCCTCCGAAAGCGGCTTTGTCACAAAGCCATTTTCCGCGCTTGGAGGGAGAGCAAAGCCTGTCCGAACGCTATCCGCCCGGACAGGCAGTCAGTTGCCAGTCAGTTACTTGATCAGTCCCTGCATCAGGATGAGCCCGATCAGCGAAAGGATGGCATAGAATTCAGGGAAGGCAGCGAGGACCATGGTGTTGCCGAAGGCTGAGGTGCGACCAGCCGCAATGGCGTTGAGACCATCAGCGCAGACCTTGCCCTGGTACCAGCCTGAGAAGAAGCCGGCAAGTCCCAGCCCCAGGCCGGAGCCGAAAATTATGGCGCCCTTCATGACGCTCATGTCTCCTGCCTGGATCCTCGCAAGGCTGAGGAAGAATCCGACAAAGCCGTAGATGCCCTGGGTGCCCGGGACTGCGGTCAGGAGTATGCCGACTCCGAATGACTGCGGATTTTTCTTGATGAGGCCGAGGGTCGCCTTGCCTGCCTCGACTGTGCCCATCGCAGACCCCGAACCAGCAAGTCCGAGCATCAGGCCGCAGCCTGCGAACGCGAGGATGTAACCGATCTGAACTGGATCCATCGTGGAACTCCTTGTTGTTTCTAAACCTCTCCTGCGCGGGAGAGGGGTTTGAATGGTTTCCCGTTGCCCTTGAAATCGAGAGTCGAGAAGAATTCCAGGAAGGTGAGACGCAGCGGATGCACGAACGATCCGAGGAGCGAAAGCCCGAAATTGAGGGAATGGCCCATCACGAGGAGGAGCACTGTTCCGATGATCGCGGGTGTGAATGGGTTTACGACTCCGTCCTTGGTGATCAGACCGAAGGCCAGGGTGTTGAAGACCATCCCCAGCATTCCGCCGGACAGGCCGAGAGCGAAGAGGCGCATGTACGAGAGCATGTTGCCGAGGGACCCGCTGATGAAGAGGTAGAGGTTGAAAAAGCTCCAGCCGATCTTCTTCGTAAAGGGAGTCCCCCAGGCGTCGAAGAAGAGGAACAGCACTGCGCCACCGTAGACCATGCCCTGGGCGACCACCAGGGGAATCAACAGGGGTAGCTTCCCGACCGGGATGCCGAAGGCTTCGAAGGTCGCGAGCTTGAGGTCGAAGGCATTCGTGTGCGTTGCGACGGTGATTGCACCAAGTATGAGCATCATGTCCGCAATGGGACGGATTGCACCGCCCCAGTTTCCCTGCCTGGCCCGGTTGACGGCGCAGAGCACCAGGCCGATCTGGATCTGGATGATGCCGATCAACAGTGACAGCCCCATCATCGGGTAGAAGGTACCGCCGTCCTTCTCGAGGGCCGCGAGGAGGGAGAACTTGTCAGCGCCGCTGCTGAAGAGCGAGGTACCCGCAGGGATTCCGGGGCCTCCGAAAATGGCGCCTCCGAATGCGGAGTTGAGCAGGATGCCACAGACCATGACGGACGCACCGAGGACAGCGCCGAGCCCGGCAAAGGGTTTCAGGCTCTTGGGCGCGAGGAAGAGGGCTACGATTGAGCCGATGAATATGATTGAGCCGTAGGCCAGGTCGCCCAGGCAGAGACCCACGAAGAGCATGAAGAAGGGCGCAAAGAAGGGCGTCGGGTCGAGCTCGAAATAATCAGGGATGCTGAAGATCTTCGTGATGGGCTCGAAGAGCCTGGCGTAGCGCCCGTTCTGCATCAGGACGGGCGGCACCTCGGCGGGAGCGGGGTCAGCGAAGAGGGCCGTCGCATTGAACGACGCAATTCCGGCCTTCACGTCCTTTTCCCGGTTGGAGGGAATCCATCCCTCCAGGTGGAGGAGCTTCTCGGTTCCTGCCTCGCTGAAGCACAGCCGGGCAGTCTCGAATCCGATCCTGGCCTTGAGCCCGGAGACCCATGCAGCGACATCAGGCATGTACGGAAGGAGCCTGTCCAGCTCCGTGTTCGCTTCCGTGAGCTCCCTGTCCATGATCCCGAGGTCAGCGTGGATGTCGTCCAGGCTCTTCCTGGGGAGCTTCACCTCATCGGCACCCTCGACGTCGCGCGCGGGGCCGCGTTCGAAAAGGGCGCAGCGGACCGTCAGCTTCGACCGTCCTGTCTCCACGAGATCCGGATTTCCCGCATGCACCTGCTCGAAGGAGCGCACTGGCACCTCGAAGTACCGGGCCTTGACTCCGGCAGCCTCGAGTCTGGTCATCAGGCCCGGGTCGATGTCGCCCCAGGCGCCAAGCAGTTCCTCGTCCATTTTCTGCGAGGCTATTGCCTGTTCCAGGCGCTGCCTTTCCCGGTCGAGCCCGAGGAATGACTCCGCAACCGCCTCAGCAGTCTTGTTTGAGTCCGGAGCCGGGATCTTTTTCACGGCCTTGGCGCGCAGCTCCTGGCCCAGGAGCACCTGCTCGTATTTCTTCAGTTCCTCCGCTACGACAGCGACGTCACGCGAGGTGGATTCGGACTTCTCCTCGACGTGAACCGCGCCAAGGGTCTGGAGCTCTGACAGAAGGGCGTCCCGATCCTTGTGGAAGACCAGGATGTCGAGCTTCCTCATCCGTGCGATCATGCTGTGGCTCCTGCTCCGGCTTCTTCTGCCGCGGCGATCCTGGCCTTGAGGATCTTCTGGGAGGCCTTGGAGAGGTTGTCCTCGTCCTCCATGAACCTTTTGATCTTGAGGATGGCCTCCTGGTAGTCCGGTATCTGCACCTTCTCGTAGAGGTTCACCTTCTGGGTTGTCTTCTTCCTGTTGTATTCAAGGACGGCCATCCGTTTCTCGGCGATCTCCCTGCGGACCATCAGCGTGGCCAGTTCCTCCAGGACCTTCAGCCCCTCGGGGATCCAGCCATGCTCAGTGAAAAAGCTCAAGGGCCTCGACTCGAATTCGACAGACTCCAGATCCGGAGTCCGGATGCCCGCGATCTTCCTCTCCTTGAGGTGGACTGCCTTGACGCGGACAAGGTCAGAAGGGAACTCCCGCCAGAGCCTCATCTCCGCAGCCAGGAAGCTGCGACGATCCGCAAGCGCTGCATCGAAGGCAGCCATCTCGTCCTTGGCGCGCTTCACCTCGAGGCGGAGTGCGGATTCCTTGGCCTGGAGGGTAGGAAGCGCGTTGAGCCGGACCTTCAACTCCTTGTTGAGCTGCTGGAGGTAGGTCTTGTTGTACTGGAACTTGATGGCCATGGGCTGTCAAGGCTCCTTGTGTGGGATGGGAGCGTTCATGCCTTCTCCGCTGTCTTTGGCCAGTGCTTGTCCACGAACTCCTGCTTGATGGCGACCTCTTCCTTCGTGAAATGCGCGCCGAAGAGGGACCATGCCGTATCGAGCATTTTCTCGATCTCGATGTTGACGTCGATGGCCAGGAGTGAACGAGAATACTCCTTCGCGAAATCGAGGCAGCGCCTGTCGTAGTCCGTGAGATCGAATCCGTTGTCGAGCTTGGTCCGGGCGTTGGCTGCGTCGGCATAGAGGCGGATGCAGGCGTTCATCACCTGGGGATGGTCCTTCCGCGTCTTCTTGCCTATGACGAGCATCTTGAGCCTGGACAGGGACCTGAAGGGGTCGATGATCACCTTGGAGATGTCGGTGTCCCGGCGGAGGTAGAGCTGGCCTTCAGTGATGTAGCCCGTATTGTCCGGGATGGCGTGCGTGATGTCTCCGCCTGAAAGCGTCGTGACAGCCACGATCGTGATGGAGCCGCCCGAGGGGAGCTGGACGGCTTTCTCGTAGATCTTGGCGAGGTCCGAATAGAGGGAGCCCGGCATCGAATCCTTGGAGGGGATCTGGTCCATGCGGTTGGAGACGATGGCGAGGGCATCAGCGAAGAGCGTCATGTCCGTCAGGAGGACCAGGACCTTGGCGTTCTTGTCCACAGCGAAGTACTCCGCTGTCGTGAGGCACATGTCCGGGACGAGGAGCCGCTCGACAGGCGGGTTCTCGGTGGTGTTCATGAAGCTGATGATGCGGTTGAGCGCCCCGGCGTTCTCGAAGACGGTCTTGAAGTAGAGATAGTCGTCATTGGACATTCCCATGCCACCGAGGATGATGACGTCAGGCTTGGCGCGGAGGGCGACGTCAGCCATTACCTGGTTGAAGGGCTGGTCCGGGTCAGCAAAGAAAGGGATCTTCTGTCCTGTGACGAGGGTGTTGTTCAGGTCGATGCCGGCGATGCCGGTAGCGATCAGTTCTGAAGGCTGTTTCCTGCGGACGGGGTTGGCCGAGGGGCCCCCGATCTCCCGCTCTTCGCCCTCGACAGCCGGGCCTCCATCTATGGGATGTCCGTAGGCGTCAAAGAACCTGCCGCGCATCTCCTCGCTCACCTTGACTGAGGGAGGCTTGTCGGTAAAGACAACCTCGGCGTCCGTAGCGATGCCCTGGGTGCCCGGGAAGACCTGGAGCGTCACCTTTTCGCCGTTGATCTTGACGACCTGGGCGGGGCGGCCGTCGACGTAGGCCATCTCTTCGTTGCTGATCCCCTGTGCTGTGATCGTGCAGGTCGCCTTGGTGATGTTGTCGATGCGCGTATAGACCTTCTGGAAGGCCTTCGGCTTGAAAACCACTCCGCTCATGACAGCCTCCTGGCAGCGATCTCTCTGTCCAGCTCTGACTCCAGACTGCGGAACTGGTCGCTGTTGAACTCCTGGTAGTTCATCTGCCTGAGGATGTTGATCAGTTTCTTGAAGAGGGCCGGCACCTGTTCGAAGCCGACGAATGAAAGCTTCTCGTCGCAGATCCCGAGCACCCTGTTGACCATGTATTGCTGCCTCCGGATCGGAGTGGAGGCGTCGACCTTGTCGAAGGCGTCCTGCTGGAGGATGATGAAGTCGATAACCTCGGAGCGGTAGAAGTTGACATGGTACTCCAGCGGGACTCCGTCGTCTCCGAGGATGTTGATCTGGTCCCGCGCTTCCTTGCCTCGAAGGAGGATGTCCTTCAGCCTCATCACCTTGGCGACCCAGCCGTCCTCGATGTTGGCATCGAGATAGCCAGTCACCTCGGGATACTCCAGGTACTTGGAATAGCTGTCGATCGGGTCGATGGCTGGATAACGCTTGCTGTCCGCGCGGGACTGGGCCAGTGCATAGAAGCAGCGCGCCGCCTTCTTTGTGGACTCCGTGACCGGCTCCTTCAGGTTGCCGCCTGCGGGGCTGACGGTGCCGACGAAGGTAATGGAGCCTGACTTTCCGTTGTGGAGCTTGACGAAGCCTGCGCGCGAATAGAAGTTCGAGATGATGGCCGGCAGGTCCATGGGGAAGGCGTCCGGGCCGGGCAGCTCCTCCATGCGGTTGGCCATCTCGCGGAGGGCCTGGGCCCAGCGGGAGGTCGAGTCTGCCAAAAGGAGAACCTTCAGCCCCATCATCCTGTAGTATTCCGCGATGGTCATGCCCGTGTAGACAGAAGCCTCGCGGGCGGCAACGGGCATGTTGGAAGTGTTGCAGATGATGATGGTCCGTTCCATGAGCTTCCGGCCAGTGCGCGGGTCGTCCAGTTCGGGGAACTCGGTGAAGATCTCGACCACCTCGTTGGCGCGCTCTCCGCACGCCACGATGATGATGATATCCGCCTCGGCCTGCTTGGAGATGGCGTGCTGGAGGACAGTCTTGCCGCAACCGAAGGGGCCAGGGATGAACCCTGTCCCGCCTTCGGCGATCGGGTTGAGTGTGTCGATCGAGCGGACCCCCGTCTCGAGGATCTTGAAGGGCCTCACCTTCTCGGCGAAGGCACGCACCTCGACCTTGACGGGCCAGCGCATGACCATGGAAACACTGGTCTCGGAACCGTCTGCGGCTTTCAGGACAGCTACGGTATCCCCGGCCTTGTGCGACCCTGCAGAGACAACGCTCACGACAGTGAGCTTTCCCTCCAGATTGAAGGGAACCATCACCTTGTGCTTCACCCAGCCCTCGTCCACTTCGCCGATCCAGTCCGCAGCGCGGACAAGGTCGCCGGCCTTCACGAGGGGTATGAAGTCCCAGGAAGCCTCGATGTCGAGGGGCGCGGTGTACTGACCACGGCGGAGGTAGACCCCCTCCATGGCTTCAAGGTTGTTCTGGAGGCCGTCATACTTGCGCGAGAGCATCCCGGGCCCGAGCTGGACCTCGAGCATGTGGCCTGTGAACTCCGCAGGACAACCGACAGTCAGACCGCGCGTGCTCTCGAAGACCTGGACAAAGGCGCGGTCCGCAGTGATCTTGATCACCTCAGCCATCAACTTCTCGCTGCCAAGATTGATGTAGCAGATCTCGTTCTGGCCGACAGGTCCATCGACCTGGACTGTCACCAGGTTGGCGACAATGCCCGTCACTTTACCGTGCGTTGCCATTGGGTACTCCATATATCATATCAGTTAGACTCGTTTCCTTGCTTGCTCGAATCCACGTCCCGCAGCATGAGCGCCTTGGCTCCGTCGATCAGCCCCTTCGAAAGGCTTTCCAGCATCGCGCGTCCCTCTGCAGGATCCATCTTCAGCCAGCGTTCGGCGATAAAAAGCTGCTGGGCGTAAGCCAGCAGCGCTGCCACGTCGAAATGTGCGAAGGTCCGGATCTCATCGAGCTTGTCCCAGCGCACCTGGTCTGCAGCCTTGTCACGTGCCAGGAGGCCCTTCGCAGCCAGGATCTTCTCTGCCCAGGGATGGCTCCACGCAAGCCCGAAATCCGCAGCTGAGCTCTTTGCGACCGCTTCTGCCACCCCTCCACTGCCGATGGCGACACGGCCAGGGTCGGTTCCGAGGCTGCGTGCGCTCAGCCCGGCCAGGAGGTTCCTCACATCGGCATCGAAGGCGAACCACTCCCTCAAGAAGGCGTTGGGATGGGCTTCCATCTCCTCCAGGAAGAGCCAGGCCAGTGAATCCTCGTCACCGAGCCCCTGGAACAGCGCACGGCCTTCCTTCTTCGCCTTGAGGAATGCGTCCATGTAGTCAGGTCCGGACTCGGTCCCCCGGAGGAGGTTTTCGATCTCTTCGCTGGGAAAGGCGCCTCTAAGGTCAAAGCTGTCGGGCTTCCCCTCCATGGCGCGGATAAGGTTCGTGTTGTCGAAGGGATGCCTGACAATGGCCATGAGCTCCCTGTCGGCTGCTTCGAGCCTGCCCGCGACCTCGTCGAAATAATCGAGGGACAGGGGGAAGGTCCGGGTCTCGTCGAGCGTAATGTCCGGGAGGCCGGTTACAAAATAGACGTATTCGGACATCCTGTTTTCCGAAGAGAAGTTCGCGGGTCCGGGGCCTGAGGTATGACTTGAAGAATTCGGAGAGGTCCGCATCCGTCATGCTCACCTTGTAGCTGCCGTTCTTCGGGCCGATCTGGAAGCCTGCCTGGAACCCCTCGGAGTATCGGATCTCCATCCCCCCGGTGAGCATTCCCTTGATGCTTGAGGAAAGCATCCCATCGAGGTCCTGCTTCTTGCTTGCGGGAAGGATGACCTGAAGCTCCGGCGAGATTCCAGCGCTGCCTGAAGCCTGGACAGCTGCCAGTACTATTTCCTTCAAGGCTGCGGTATCCGAAAGGAGCGTGTTCATGGGGACATCGACAGAGGCGGTCATCACCAGGTCCACGATTGACTGCTTCAAGCCAGCCAAGGCCTGGAGACCTGCGAGCTGGATCTCAGCACCTGTCGTGGTCTTCAGCTCGTCTGCAGTGTGTTTCGCTTCAGCCAGCAGTGTTTCGACCTGCTTGCGCGCGTCCTCAAGAATCCGAGCTGCCTTCTCTTCCGCATCCTTGTGGATACGACCAGCTTCGGCCTCGGCCTTCTCGACCCCTTCGGCATAGATGGATTTCGCCAGTTCTGAAATCTTGCTGCCATTGAACGCCTCCACAAACGTCGAAGCCCGGCTTTGAGGCACACTAGCAGCCTGGGATATGGGATGTCCATAAAAAAAGAACTGAAGGGGTCCTGGGGAGGCGCGCGGTTTCCCCACTGTATCGATGGCTTCTGAGCCAGGCAGGCCAGAGGGAGGCAGGCACGAGCCTCTCCGCTGTGACGCAGTAGCCTGCAATCGGCCTTTCCTCCCGCCTGCGCTTGCCCTCCACGGCTTCCTGTCTGTATCATATGTTACGTTTGCATGCCGCAGCGCAGAGCCAGGCAGGATACAGGCAAAGCCGGAGGAATCCATGGGAGCGACAATCCTCATCACCTTCAGGGAGAGCCTTGAGGCCTTTCTGGTACTCGGCCTGGTTTTGGCGGTCCTAAAATAGAGCGGCCAAGGCAGGCTCATCCCCTGGGTCTGGGTCGGACTTGCCGCCGGGATTGCTGCCAGCCTGGCTGCAGCCTGGCTCTTCGTCAGTCTCCTGGGCCAGTTCGAGGGCCGCGAAGAGCAGCTCTTCGAAGGCATCGTGATGAGTCTCGGTGCCATTCTCCTGGCAACCCTCATTCTGTGGACGGGCAGCCATAGTCTGATTGGCCCAACAATCGGTTCGGCAACCACTGCTTTCATACCCTTTTAGCCCAAACGGTTATCAAACTGCTCTTTTCAGCCGAAGCGAAACATTCTCGTACAACTACGTCAGCTCGGACACAAGCGCCAAGCTAACCGCCACAAAGACGAATATTGCCTCTGTCGCAATGATTCAGTAGTCGGCCCTTCCCTGGCCAATGACGCGCCCTGAGGGTCAGACCCCAGCCCGGTCAGCAGACGGGCCACGTTGTCGTGTCGCGGGAGTTCCTCTCTTGCTCTCGCGAAAGTGCAACAAGGCTCATCGCGAACATGTGGCTTGATGCGCTTCGCGATGACCAGGCCTGAAGGAGTAAGCACATACCGAAAACTAATACTACCACGTACGATGTCGTCGAGCATCTCAGGACTCCCGAGGAAATGGCCGCCTATTTCGATGCCTGCCTCGAAGAGGCAAACGGGGACGCTGCCTTCATCGCGAAGGCTCTCGGCTACATCGCGCGCGCCAAGGGGATGGCCCAGGTCGCGCTGGACGCCGGCTTGTCCCGGGAGAGTCCCTACAAGGCCCTTTCGGGTGAGCGGAGCCCCGATTTCGATACTATCCTCAGGGTCATCGCCGCCCTTGGCCTGAGGTTGCATGCGGGGGCAACCTAGCCTCAATCTCTATCCGGAGTTTGGAGTTCCACCGAGGGGAAGTAGCTCGCTATCCTCGCGGGGTCGCGGGTAATGAGTATCAGACGGCTCACTGCGGCGTGGGCACCGATAAAGAAATCGGGCAGCGGAGAGCTTTTTGCTCCCCCGGATCTGCGGTAGGCGACAAAGGCCTTTCCGGCTAAAAAGAGTGCCTCCCGAGGGATTTCTACAAGGGGCAGACCCGCCTGGCGAAGCGTGAGCTCCAGATCCTCGACCCGCGAAAAGCGGACGGAAATCTCTGAATAGATGACGGGATTGATCACCACATTGCCCTGACGGAAGGCCTCTTCGAGGATAGTGGCCGACCAGTCAAACCAGCGAAGATCCTGAGTAAACAGGTCGAGGAGAACACTCGAATCGACCAGGAAAGACGCCATCAGCCCTCCCGCGTCAAGGCGAGTATCTCATCGGTGCTCATCATCACGTCGCCCTTCCCAACAAGAGCGTGGACCCGGGACGGTGATTGCCGGGCGATTCTGAGCAGGACCTTCCCATCCTCTTCCGCAAATTCGACCTCCGCTGAAGCTTCCAGCCCGTACTTGCGTCGGATTTCCTGGGGAATCGTGACCTGCCCCTTGGTCGTAACCTTCATAGTCGTACCTCTACGGTAATACTACCTCATTATACCACGCCCAGCAAGCTTCGATGTTCCGCGCCGAGTCCGGTCCAATAACCTGAAGCGAGCCTGCCCCCTATCCTGAAAACCATGACAGGATTGAAGAAGTCAAAGCCATGATCACCTCCTTCGCGGTCGCCCAGAAGGAAAAGGGTCTCAACGCGAGGTTTTTCCTCTTTGGTTCCCCTGTATGCGGCGACAACCGCGCGCGTTCTGATTTCGACCTTGCAATTGATGCCGGGCGGCCTCTTTCCGCGATGGTCATGGCTAATCTTTAGGATCGACTGGCGGAGCTTCTGACACTCTTCCGCTTGCCCTCCTATGATTTCTATCTGTATCCTATGTTACGCCAGAAGGCGACAGCACGTGGCAGGATACGGACAAAGCCGGAGGAATCCATGGGAGCGACAATCCTCATCACCTTCAGGGAAAGCCTCGAGGCCTTTCTGGTACTCGGCCTGGTTTTGGCGGTCCTCGGCAAGAGCGGACAGCGCAGGCTCATTCCCTGGGTGTGGGCAGGGCTAGTTGCCGGGATCGCAGCCAGTCTGGCTGCAGCCTGGATTTTCATCCGCCTCCTCGGCCAGTTCGAGGGCCGCGAAGAGCAGCTCTTCGAGGGCATCGTGATGAGTCTCGGTGCCATTCTCCTGGCAACCCTTATCCTGTGGACGGGCAGCCATAGTCTTGGTTCCAGGCTTGAATCTGAGACTTCTGGAGCAGCGCTTGGCGGAGCCTGGGGAATTGGGATCCTTGTCTTCCTTTCCATCCTTCGCGAAGGGGTCGAAACAGTCATCTACCTCGGCGCGAGCCTGTCGCAGGGCGGCTCGGGGCTCTTTGTCAGCGGTCTCGTCGGCATTGCCCTTGCCCTGGGACTAGCCTTCTGGATTTCGACCGCAGGCCGAAAAGCCGAGCTGAAACGACTCTTTGGCGCGGTTACCCTCATCCTCGTCCTTTTCGGCGCCGGGCTTTTTGCACGGGCAGCAGGCGAGTTTGGAGAGGCGGGAATCCTGCCCCCTCTTGTAGCGGAAGTCTGGAGCATATTTCCCGCCATCGAGGGGAAAGCCGTGCCAGCTCTCAACCAGGATGGCATTGTGGGTTCCTTCCTCAAGGGCCTCTTTGGCTACTCGTCGAGCCCTTCCCTCAGCCAGATCCTGGCCTGGCTTTTCTTTGTCGCAACCCTCGTCGCCCTCCTCTGGCTTAAGCCAGCCGGGAAGCCAATCCGAGAGTCTGACGGGAAGCCTGGCGGACACTAGACGGTTAGGGCAAAGCAGACAGGACATCAAGGTAGTTGGGTACAGCTGGGATTTTCCCCGGTTGTAACCTGGGTGGCACTCATGGTTGCCGGCCGCTTCCAGAGAGCAAAGGTCAACGCGAGGGCAAGGCAACCAAGGGCCGACGAGAGGATCCAGGTGGGCAGTCCGAAAACCAGGTTGGTCTGCCTGCCAAAGGAGCCGAGGCCCGAGGACGCGAGGGCTACAGCAAGGATCGCTGCCAGCCAGGGCAGTGAAGCTTCCTCGCGGAGGCGGACGAGGGCCAGGGCCGATCTCCGGCGACCCCTCGTAACGATTTCCCAGATGAGAAGGGCAAGGAGCTGGATTCCCAAGTTGAAAACGGCCTGGGGGACAGGAGCTGTCCGGAGGATTCCCGCTCCTTCCAGCAGTACGGCACCCAGCCCCGTGGCAAGCATCAATCCCGCTGCCCCAGCACCCGTCCGTCCGTAGAGCCCTGCGATCACCAGGGGTGCGAGGACGGCGTAGCCGGGAAAGGCCAGGGTAGAGAGGAAGTCAAGGATGAGCCTGGGCGGCCACAGCGATGCGAGCCAGGCGAGTCCTGCGAGGAGGGCGATGAGGACGCGGTCCCAGCGCTGGCGGCGGCTGCTTGTGGGGAAAAAGTCCTGTACGATCATCGACGAGAGCGAAAGGAGCTGGGAATCCATCGTCGACATGAGGGCGGCCAGCGCGGCGAGAATGAAGACCGAGGCCAGGAGGCCCGAGCCCTCGCCCAGGGCCAGCTTCGTGAAGACCTGCTCGGTGGCCGGACCGCTGAGCCCCGGAACGAGGACAGCGCCAGCCACACCGATCCCTATGGTGAGGAAGAAAACCGACCCAGTCGCCAGGGGATAGAGTGCAGCGGTACGGGCGAGGCTCCAGTCGTCACGCGCAGCGTAGAAGCGCTGGAAGAGCTGGGGGAACATCGGGTCGGCGAGGAGCCAGAGCAGCCAGGTGCCGAGGAGTGCAGCCAGGGGCAGGCTCCCCCCCGAGCCCTCCCGCGCGAGGAGGCCGGGCGCTTCGGCCGCGACGCGGGCGCCAAGGGCTTCGAGGCCGCCTACCCGCGTGAGTATCGAGATGAAGGCGATGCCTGCCCCACCGAGGAGGACGGCGAGCTGGAGGGCATCGGTGGCAGCCACGGTGCGGAAGCCTCCGCCAAAGGTGTACAGGGCGGTCACGCCGACAACGAGGAAGGAAGCGAGGGCATAGGGCATTCCCGTAACGAGTTCGATCATCTTCCCGCCGGCCATGGCCTGGGTGGCGAGGTAGGGCAGGGTGAGGGCGATGAGGGCGAGGGAAAAGGCCTTTGCGAGGGCAGGGCTCTGGTAGCGGTCGGCGATGAAGTCAGCTGGCGACACCCATGATTTTGCCGCTGCTGCCCGGCGCAGGGGCATGCCGATGAGAAAGAAGGAGAGGGCCATGAGCCCCGTTCCGATAGCCATGAGTGGATAGTAGGCCCAGCCGATCCTGTAGCCTGCTCCCGAGAGCCCGAACACCGTGAAGGCAGAGAAATTGGTGGCCGCCATCGTGGCGAAGAGGGCAAGCGAACCAGAACCGGGACCAAGGACATACTTGCGGCGGCTGTCCTCGCGCCTGCGCGCTGCCATGCCGATGGCAAAACTGAGGACGAGGTAGGCGAGGACGAGAAGAAGGGACATGCCGACTCCAGGCCGCCGGGACCAGAGGAGGTTCTCCCGGCGGATGCGTGGATGCGGTCCGGACTGGACCGTGGACCTGGATGGCCACTCAAGGCCTTGGCATGGTTCCCCGGGGAGAATAGTCAGATTTCAGGTCGATGACAAGCAGTCGGCCATGGTGCTGTCGGCCAACGTGCCTTCGTTGCCGGCCTGTCCCAGACCATCCGAAGCACGGCAGGGCCGCAATGAATTCCCTATTGGTATCAAGTAGGCAATGGTGGAAAAGACGCGGCGCTTCGTGGCCTCCATACTGCTTCGGAGCAGGGAGGGAAGGGCAGATGGCCAACGCAGCGCCAACCAAAACGTGGGATGCGGGTAGACCTTCCTGAAGCCAGAAATCGTTGCTCGGAAGTTCCCCGCAATAATCCGTTATCGTGATGTTTAGTTCGATAGCGTCAGATCACTGGCGCATATACTGTCAATATCTTACTAAATAGAGCCTGTCCCAGATTATCAAATCTGCCCGACTTGACATAAATAGT
>JBAXTA010000076.1:0-15044 GCA_037130415.1 Spirochaetota bacterium | reverse complement strand
TCACGTTCCGCGTCGGAACGATACACTGAATTACGCTGGATACACGAGGTCTGAGTCTGCAGTGGATGTCGATGCGTGCCGACCTAGCACAGGGATCATTGACAATGCGTTCGATGTGGAGTCCGGGCTGCGCGGGATTTGTTTCCAAATGAAGGAGGGCCCTTGCGAGTTTGCCACGGAGGACGGAATTCTTCTCGATTCGCCCTGCGTCGGAGAGAAATCTATTCGACGGGATCAGCTGCGGCATTGTTCATCGCTTCTCGCAGCCAGCCTGGCAGGGGAGCGGTCCCGCTGCCTCGAGCCTCAGCCAGTTTTCCAAGCCCTGTTTCGGAAAGGCGAACGGTTCCGTATACCACGGTGGGACTCAGGATGATCGTGCCTCCGGCTTCGACTTCGAGGTTGAGGGTACTTCCTGCTTCGAGTTCGAGGGCCTTTCGGACGGATTGGGGAATGCCGACGCTGCCTCGCTTATCGATGGTAACAAGCACTATGCGCCTCCTGCTGGAGTAGTATCACAAAAACGCCGGAATGCCAAAATGACAAAATGAGAAAATCGGCTACGTGGCGCTTCTGAGCTGCCTTGCGCCTGTCCCGAAGCCCCCGCTACTATCCTGTCCATGAAACGCGACAGCTGGAAACGGGCTCTTTCCCTCCTCGGCAGCCTCGATCTGGGTCCGCACTCCGACTCGGTCCATGCCCGCCTCGAGGAGCTTGTGCTCCCTGAAGGCACACAGGTTGCGGGAGCAGCCTGGGGCAGCCTCGGCGGCGAGAACGGCATCCTCGTGCTTGCGGGCGGGAACCTCTCCTTCGTAGGAGTCCCCGCAGGTCCGATACGCGTATGGTCGGTAAGCGGCCTTGCAGCGGGTGGGCCCTCCCTGCCTTTGTCGCCGGGTTGCTCCTGGTCCCAGGGAGGGCTTTCGTGGAAGCTCGACAATCCGGTAGCGGCTCCTGCACAAGCGAGCGGCACAGTGGCAGTGAAGCCTGCAGGCCCAGGCTCCAGTGCCGGGGTCCAGTCCGGCAGCGGGAAATCCCCCCTCGTCCCGGCCGCGCGCAGGCTCATGGAGGCTGTAGTCGCCGACTACTCCATCCTCCAGGGCGATGCCTGGGGACTGGCAGCCTCCTGCTTCGACCGCGTCGGCATGGAGGCCCCGGAGCGGAGGATCCTCGCGGCCCTCACCTTCCTCCCCTTCATGAAGGACTACGGTCCCGGTCCCGATGGCATGAACCGTTTTTTCCGCGACGAGATCCTGGGCGACGAGGAGCGCTCCATTCTCCTTGGTCACGCCTCTGCGGTCGAATCGCTCATCGCGGCCAGGCGCATGGCGACCTGGGGAGGCGGACTCGCCCGGCTCCGCGAGCGCGAAGAAAAGGAAGGCAGGGCCGGCTTCCACCGCGCGGCCGAAGCCTTCGTGCAATGGGCTGACGTCTATGTCACTTCAGGCGGGATGAGGGAGGGCGACGCCGATTTCATCCGCGCCCTCAATCGCCGCATCCTCAACCCTGCCGAGGCGCCTGCGGCTTCCATGTCGCCTAACTCGTCGATGCAGTCGGCAGCCCCCGGGTCAAGCTCCGCAGCTGGGCCTGCAGTCGCCGTCAACGCAGGAACCCCCGACGCAGGGAAGGTCCAGGCCGAGTCCCAGGCCAAGGCCTTGGCCCAGGCCATCGCCCGTCTCGATGCGCTCACCGGCATGAGGCCGATCAAGGAGCAGGTGAAGAGCCTCTCGAACCTCATGCGCGTCCATAGGCGCAGGCTCGACCTCGGCATGAAGGTGCCGGGCATCACGCTCCATGCTGTGTTTGTCGGAGGCCCGGGCACCGGAAAGACGACCGTGGCCCGGCTCCTTGGCGAGATCTTCCGCGCCCAGGGCTTCCTGGCAAAGGGGCACCTCATCGAGACCGACCGCTCGGGTCTCGTTGCCGGCTTTGTGGGACAGACGGCGATGAAGGTTGACGAGATTGTCGGAAAGGCCCTCGACGGCGTGCTGTTCATCGACGAGGCCTACTCCCTCGTGCCCGAGGAGGGCGGCAACGACTTCGGCTCCGAGGCTGTCGATACCCTGCTCAAGCGCATGGAGGATTTCCGCGAGCGCCTGGTCGTCGTAGTCGCCGGCTATCCCGAGGAGATGACGCGCTTCCTCGACTCCAACCCCGGCCTCGCCAGCCGCTTCGGCAGGCGCTTCGCCTTCGACGATTTCCCCCCCGAGGAGCTCGAAGAGATCTTCTACCGCTTTGTCGAGGGTACGGGCATGAGTCTCTCCGGGGCGGCCCAGGGCAAGCTGCGCGTCTTCCTCAAGGTAGCCTACGACTCCCGGGACACGAATTTCGGCAATGGCCGCTTTGTTCGCAATTACTTCGAACGCGCCCTCGAACGGCAGGCGGACCGCCTCGCTCCCTTCCCGGAACTGACTGCAGGGATGCTTTCGACCATCGAGGAATCCGACCTGCCTGAAGAGTGAGCCGGGCGTGAGCCGGGCGTGAGCCGAGTGGCATGGCAGTCACGCTATCGTGCCTTTTCCCCCTTTTTTGACAGCCACCCGACTTTCATATAGCCTACGGGAATCGCAGACCAGGTTCTTCATGGAGGACAAGGGTGATGATCTCGGCTCTCATGGTCCTATTCTATCTCCTATTTCCGGCGCTCATCATCAAGCTCTGTGCGCGTTGGAAGTTGGCAGGCCAGATCGGTCCTGTGCTGTTGTGCTACCTTGGTGGAATCGCCTTCGGGAACATCGGGATCCTTCCCAAGGGAGTTTCCGGATTCCAGGACACCCTCGGTTCAGCCTTTGTGGCCCTGGGCATATCGATGATGCTCATGACCTTCGACGTCGGCGAGTGGAAGGCTACGGCCGGCAAGGCGATCCTCTCCTTTGCCCTTGCCTGTGTGGCCATCATCTTCGTCGCCTGGCTGGGACTCAGGATTTTCGGGAACAGCATCCCCGAGGCCTGGAAGGTCGCGGGCATGGCCATCGGCGTCTATACCGGAGGCACACCCAACATGGCCGCCATCAGGACGGCCCTCGGCACGAGCAGCGATACCTTCATACTTATGAATACCTACGACGCCCTCCTGTCCTTCCTCTACATCGTGTTCTGCGCGACTCTGGCACAGCGGGTCTTCGGCCTGATCCTGCCGGCATTCAGGCTGCCAGCCGGGACGGGCTCCGGAAATGGAGAGCTGTCGGCAAGCCCGTCTGGCAAGGAGACCGCGGAAGGCGTGGGCGATTACAGGGGAATCTTCGCTCCCCGGGTCATGCTCCCATTGGCCCGGAATTTCCTCCTGGCGCTGGCCATAGCAGGCCTTTCGATCGGGCTTTCCGGACTCGTTCCCAAGGATTGGTCGACCGCCCTCGCCATCCTGTCGATCACGACCTTGTCCATTGCGCTGTCCTTCATTCCGAAGATCAGGGCTACGCCCAAGGGCTTTCCGGCAGGCATGTACCTCATCTATGCCTTCTCGACGGTCATAGCCTCGATGGTGGACTTCTCGGCCTTCTCGAGCGTCAACTGGCCCATGCTCGGTTTCGTGACCCTCTGCGTCTTTGGCGGCATGACAGTCCACGGCCTCCTCTGCGCGATCTTCCGGATCGATGTCGATACCTTCATACTTACTTCGGTTTCTGCGATCTGTTCCCCGCCCTTTGTTCCGGTTGTCGCTTCGGCGATCAGGAACCGTCATCTCCTCCTTGCGGCGATCACCACTGGAATCATCGGCTACGCGGTCGGCAATTACCTGGGGATAGGCTTCGCCTTCCTCGTGCGCGGCTAGGGACAGGAGGCGATCCATGGAAGGTAACAATACCAGCAATGGCAGTCATTTCGAGATACCCCTGAAGGGGATCGGCGCCGAGGCCGTGCTCGAAGGCCTGAAGGTGCGCAAGATCGGAGATCCCGACTACAAGGCGCCACGCACCTTCAGCCTTGTCTATTACTTGGGTGAGGAACACACCAGGCTCCTCTGCGATGCCTACGAGATCTACTTCTCCGAGAATGCCCTCAATCCCACGGCCTTCAAGAGCCTCAAGGGCCTCGAGCACGAGGTCGTGCGGATGGGAGTCAAGCTCCTCCACGGCCCAGAGGAAGCAGTAGGTACGATGAGCTCAGGCGGCACGGAGAGCTGCCTCCTCGCGGTGAAGACCTGGCGTGACTATGCACGTGCAAGGCGTCCCCTCGTCAGGAAGCCGGAAATGCTTGTCGCCGACACAGTGCATGTCGCCTGGGAAAAGGGGGCGGAATACTTCGATGTCAGGATGGTCATGGTCCCCGTCGGGAAGGATTTCCGGATGGATCCCGAGGCCGCGCGGCGAAAAATAAATCGCAATACCATCCTTATTGTCGCATCGGCCCCCGACTATCCCCACGGCATGATCGATCCGATCGAGGAACTCGGCGCGATGGCCGAGGCCCGCGACATCCCCCTCCATGTCGATGCCTGCCTGGGCGGCTTCCTCCTTCCCTTCATGGAGGCTGCCGGTGAAAGCCTGCCCCTATGGGATTTTCGCGTCCCTGGCGTACGCTCGATCTCCGCGGATGTCCACAAATATGGCTATGCCGCCAAGGGTGCCTCGCTCATCCTATATAGGAACATGGATTATCTCGAGCGGCAGTTTTTCGTGTCGCAGGACTGGCCGGGTGGGGTATTCCTGTCGCATGGACTCCTCGGAACCAGGCCGGGCGGAGCGATCGCCGCCGCCTGGGCCTCCCTTGTGGCCCTGGGCCGGGACGGATTCATCGCGCATGCCAGGGAAACCATGGAGGCTGCCCGGGCCATCCAGGATGGCATCGCGGGCATTCAGGAACTGCAGCTGATCGGCAGGCCGCCCGCGAGCATCTTTTCCTTCAGGAGCGTGGACGCGGCGATCGACATCTACGCTGTCGGCGACCGGATGAGCGCGAAGGGCTGGCATGTGGACCGCCTGCAACGCCCCGAGGCCCTGCACGCGATGGTGATTCCGCGGCACGGCAGGGTGGCAGACGAGTATCTTTCGGATCTCCGTGAGTCAGTCGCCGCAGTGCGTGCCGATCCTTCGCTCAAGCGCCAGGGTGACGCTGCGATGTATGGCATGATTTCCCGGGTCCCCCTGCGCGGAGTGATCCGTGCAGAGGTGATGAAGATGGCAAGGCGCATGTACGGTCCCGATGGGATCCTGCCCGGCCAGGGAGACCCATCCGGAAAATAGCGGGGAAGTCAGAAAGCCGCCTCAAGGATGCTCCTGAGCTCCGCCTCGGTCAGCGGTACGGGATTGCCCTTCATCGAATTGGCAGCGAGGGCGCGGGAAGCCAGCAGCGGGAAGGTGGCCGGATCCACGCCCAGGCTGCGCAGGTTCGGGGTATCTAGTTGTTTCGTGTAACGCATGACGAGGTGGCCTGCGTCCGTTGCGGCCACTCTGGAGCTGTCCTCGCCGAGGGCCCTGGCGAATATGGCGGCAATTTCCGCGTAGCCCAACAGCGATGGCGAATCCGGCGCGCGGCTTCGCAGGGCCTCCACGTTGGCGGTAACCACGGCTCCGAGGAGGGCTCCGCAGAGGGCTCCATGCGCCGCTCCGCTCGCCCCGCCCAGCGGCCCCGCGATGCCGTGGACTGCACCGAGGCCTGCGTTGGCGAGGGCCAGGCCTCCCAGGAGGCTCGCGAAGGACATCTCCTCGCGAGCGCCGATTTCGTCCTCGCGCGGCCTTCTATCCTTCCATGTTGCCATTCTGCCCAGGGCCGGAAGCGCGCGGGAGAGGCCTTCACGGCAGAGGGCATCGACGAGGGGATTGGCCTTGACTGAGACAAAGGGCTCGACAAGTTGCGCGATTGCATCGAGGCCAGGCCCGAGGGTCAGCTTCCACGACAATCCCAGGGTCAGCTCCGGATCCACGAGGGCGACAACCGGCAGCATCGAGGGCGATCGGAGGCTGAACTTGAGGGAGGGCCCTCCTTCGACGCAGGCCGTGAATACCGCATTCCGCGTAACTTCGGAGCCTGTGCCTGCCGTGGTCGGAATCGCGATGCAGGGCAGGGAGGGCCTGGCCAGGGGAAGTCCCTTTCCGACAATTTCAGCATAGTCCAGAGGATCTCCCCCGTTCGTGACCAGGGCTGCGACTGCCTTGGCCGCATCCATCGCCGAGCCTCCACCCATGCCGATCACGAGGTCGGGTCCAAAGCCCCGTGCGGCCTCCGCGAGGGTACGGAGCGAATCAAAGTCCGGCTCGGGCGGGGTCGAGGCGGTCGCGCATGCGAGGCCGGCTGCCTGAAGCCGCGCAATCAGGGAAGTGAGGCGCTCGAGGTCCCTGCCTCCAATTACGAAGACCCGACGCCCGAAGCCCGCCGCCATGGTCCCCGCATCCGCGAGCGAGCCGGACCCGAAGCGGATGCGCGAGGCTGTCGCAAATTCGAAGTTCATGCAGAAACCCCCGGTCTTGGGTCGGCGGCTTCGAAGCTCCTATAAAAGGCGCGCGTCCGGGGCTCGGCCTGGAGTGGTTCGGCCAGCTCGCACCAGCGCGCGTAGTGGGCCGTCTGTTTGTGGGCGGCTATGGCAGCCTCGTCGCGGTAGCGCTCCACGAGGGCAAAGCGCGTTGTATCATCCCGGTCGGCGAGGAGCTCGAAGGACAGGACGCCTGCTTCCTTCTGGCTTTCCGCAGCGTTGGCGAGTGTAGCAGTTACCCAGGCGTCGAGGGCATCCTCCCTGACCTTGATGCGGACGATGAGCGTGATCATGGTGCCTCCATGCAGGGTAGGATAGGGGCGGTTGCCTTGAAGGCGCAAGACGCTTACGATGGTACAGATGCGTCTTCCCGAAGGCCCAGCGATCGCCCTTGTTCCCGCTTCGGTCGATCCCCTTGCCCTTGTGCGGGCCTTTGAGCGCGGCTATCCCCACGAATTCTGTGCCTGTGCGAGCTTTGAGCCTGGCCTCGTTGCGGGCCTGGTCCGCGAGGGATTCATCCCCATGGCCTTCGAATACGAGGGCATCGATCTTCTGACCCCGAAACTCCACACCGAGCGTTCGATCCTCGACCCCGTGGCGGTCCACATAGCCAGGAGCGCGAGGCGGTCGGCCAGGGCCTACACCCTCCATTTCAACACAGCCTTCGATGAGGTCCTCGACCGCTGCCTTCGGACCCACGGAGATGGCTGGCTCAGGCCGTCGCTGCTGGCTTCCCTCCGGGAGCTGGCCGCGCGCGGACAGGGTGCCGGGGTCAGGCTCGCGTCCTTCGAGCTCCTGCGCGGAGGGTCCCTTGTGGCGGGGGAGCTGGGCGCCCTCGTGGGTGCATCCTGGACGAGCTATTCGGGCTTCCGCTCCGAGGACGGGGCAGGAACGGTACAATTAGTTGCATTGGCATCTGCGCTCTCGGAAGCGGGGGTCCGGCTCTGGGACCTCGGCATGCCGCTCGGGTACAAGGCTGCGCTGGGGGCAGTCACGGTCGACCGCGCCGCCTTCCTTGCGGCCTTCCGCGCGGCGCGGGACGCGGCCGGCAGCCTGGACTTCGGGTTCCTTCCCTCTGGTGCAGGGGAGCTGGCCTCCAGGGCCGTGGAACGGGCGGCAGCCGCAGGGCGGGCGGCCGCTGCCGGCCTGCCGGCGACCGCTGCCACGGGGCGGGCGCCATTCTCAGGCAGGGAAACCGATACAGGAAAGTAGGTACTATGAAGATTGTCATTGCCGGCGGGACCGGCTATGTCGGGCGGGCCCTGGCAGCTTCCTTCCTGGCGACAGGGGACGAGGTCCTCGTCCTGTCGCGCGGCGGGGCGGCCACAGCAGCCGAAGCTGCCACAGCTCCCGGGACCGCCGTACCAGGATTGCAGACAGCGCACTGGGACGGGAAGACGCAGGGGCCCTGGTCCTGCGCCATCGATGGTGCCGATCTTGTGATCAACCTCGCAGGCGAGCGTGTCGCCGGGCCCTCGCCCGCCTACCGCTGGTCTTCCGCACGGAGGAGAATCCTCCAGGAAAGCCGGCGCGATGCCGGCCGCGCCCTGGTTGATGCTATCACCTCTGCGTCGCACAAGCCCGGCGTCCTTATCCAGGCCTCGGGCATCGACTTCTATCCCCCTGGCGAGGACCTTGCCCGCGAGGGGGACCAGCCTGGCACTGGCTTCCTCTCGCGCCTGGTCGCCAATGAATGGGAGCCCTCCACCGAGGCCGTCGAGACGCTGGGAGTTAGAAGGATCGTCGCGCGGCTCGGTCCCGTCCTCGGGCCGGGTAGCCCTGTCCTTCGCCCCCTCCTCCTCCAGCACCGGCTCTGCGTCGGCGGTCCCCTGGGCACAGGGAGGCAGTGGATGTCCTGGGTGGCGCTTGCCGACATCGTGGGCGGATTCCGCCATCTCGCTGCAGAAAGCCAGGCACGCGGGGCCTTCAACCTCGTGGCTCCCGGAAGTCTTCGCAATGCTGAATTGTCAGAGGCCCTCGGCCGGGTCCTCCACCGTCCCTCCTGGCTTCCAGTCCCTGCCTTCGCGCTTCGCCTGGCCTTCGGCGCGATGGCTGACACACTCCTCCTGGGCCTGCGCGCGGAACCGCGACGGCTCCTCGACGCAGGCTACTCCTTCAGGTTTCCGGAAATCGGAGCTGCGCTTGCGGCATCGATCCTGTGATCGTAGATACGGGTCGATGTGTTTCATCGTTGCATCGCCGGGTGTGTTGACAGCGTGGGCACCGGGCTGGATATTAAAGTGACTCACCAATCTCCCAGGAGGCTTCCATGAATAGAATCATTGTGATCGGGATAGCGTTGTCCTCTGCCGCCTCGGTCGCCTTCGGACAGGCTGTGCCCGTGAATCTCCATACACGGGGAGCGCAGGGCGCCAACGGGGTCGTCGCTACGGCGAAACCCGATTCAGCCCAGGTCGGCATCGATATCCTCAAGAAGGGTGGCAATGCCGTCGATGCGGCAGTGGCCATCGGCTTCGCCCAGGGCGTCCTCGAACCCAACGCCAATGGACTCGGCGGCGGCGGTTTCATGACCATCAAGCTCGTCGGCAAGGAACCCATCGTCATCGATTTCCGCGAGATGGCTCCCATCGCCTCGAAACCCGATATGTTCAAGTATAGCGAGGATGGCAAGACCCAGCTGCCCGCAAAGCGGACTGACTCCACTGCCAGCGCCATCGTGGGGCCAGGCTCCCAGGTCGGAGGACTCGCCTCCGGTGTACCCGGTGACGTGGCTGGCCTCCTCTATGCCCTCGAGAACTACGGTTCTGTGGCACAGAAGACCGGGAAGACCATGACCCGACAGGCTGTCATGCAGCCCGCCGTCGACTGGGCGATGAAGGTACCCGTGACCTCCAACCTCGCAGGGGCCATCAAGGACAATTTCGACAAGATCAAGCAATTCCCCGCCGCAGCCTCGCTCTACCTGAAGGACGGCCTTCCCTATGACATCGGCGACACCATCGAGAACCCCGACCTCAAGGCTACCCTCCAGGCCATCCAGGCCGATGGTGCCAAGGCCTTCTACGAGGGGCCGATCGCCGCCGCCATCGTTTCAGAGGTCCTGGCCCAGGGCGGTGTCCTGAGCCTGGCCGATATGCGGGGCTACAAGGTCGAGGCCCGCAAGCCCGTAACCGGAACCTATCGCAATTACACCATTTTCTCGACACCCCCTGCCTCCTCCGGGGGGACGCACATCATCCAGCTCCTCAACATCCTCGAGAACTTCGACATGAAGTCCTACGGGCAGAACACCGCCAAGTCCCTCCAGCTCTGGGGCGAGGCGATGCGGCTCGTCTACGCCGACCGCGCACAGTACATGGCCGATACCGCCTTTGTGAAGGTGCCCCTTGTCGGCCTCACCTCCAAGGCCTACGCCAAGGACCTTGCCGCACTCATCTCCCTGGACAAGGTGATGCCGACGCCCATCGCGCCCGGCGATCCTTCCAAATATGAGAGTGGCTCGACGACCTCCTTCTCCGTCATGGACAAGGAAGGCAATATGGTGGCCTGCACCAAGTCGGTCAATTATTTCTTCGGTTCTGGCGTCGTCATCCCCGGCACCGGCATCGTGATGAACAACCACATGGACGACTTTGTCCTCAAGCCCGGTTCGGTCAACTCTGTCGAGCCCAGGAAGCGCCCCCTGTCCTCCATGAGCCCGACCCTCGTGCTCGACCCCCAGGGCCGCTCCTTCATGACCCTCGGCGCTGCCGGTGCCACGCGCATCATCACTGCGGTCGCCCAGATCATCTCCGACGTCGTCGACCACGGGATGCCCATCCAGGCCGCCATCAGCGCCCCGCGCGTCTATCGTACCAATTCGTCCGATTACAGCGTCGAGGGCCGCATTCCCGTGTCGGCCACCAACGGCCTGGCAGCGCTCGGACACAAGCTCCTCTTCCAGGACGACTACTCGCCCTCGCAGGGCGTCGCCCAGGGCTGCCAGTATGACTATGCGACCAAGACCCTCTACGCCGGCGCCGATCCCCGCCGCGACGGACAGGGAGTCGCTTATTGATCCAGCGTGCAGCGGCACTATGCTGCCGCTGCACGGCGCCGGGGCGGTGACGAACTGCCTCGGCGCCATCCTTTCGGTACAAGGTGAAAGCATGCGTTTGCCATCCCGCTCCCTGAACATCCTTCTGGCTCTCCTCACGGCATTCCTTCCAGGGGCCGCGTTGCTGTCGGCCCAGACCTACACGCTGAAGGCGCCCATCGCCTCGAAGCCCGCACTCCTCATCTCCATTGGGCAGAGCGCGGACGTCGAGATGGTGAAGGTCCTCCTCGACCGCTCCAGGCTCGACTACAAGGCAGATCCGCAGATCAAGGCAGGCGGCCTTGCGGCCTCCGGGGCCAAGACCCTCATAATTGCGATAGGTGGCTCCTCCAAGGGCCTCGGTGCCGCGGGCATCTCGGCTGACGCGGAGCTTGACCGGGCCAGGGTCCTCCTGGCCGAGGCAAAAAAGCTGGGCCTCAGGATCATCGGCATCCATGTCGGCGGGGAGGCCCGCCGCGGTGAGCTCTCCGACAAGTTCATCCAGGCTACGGTTTCCTCCTGCGACTACGTGATCGTCGTAGCCGAGGGCAATGCCGACGGGCTGTTCACGAAGCTCTGCGCGGCCGCGAAGATCCCCCTCGACTCCGTGGAGAAGATCACGAAGGCTGGCGATCCACTCTTCAAGGCCTTCAAGTAGGGATGTGAATGTGACGACCCAGTTCCTCCTCCTCGCCTTCATGGTGCTGGCCTTCGTGGGCCTCGTGCTTGTCGCGAAGCTGCCGGTTTCCCTCAGCCTCGTGCTCACTGCCGTGGCCCTCCCCCTCCTTGCGGGGAGGGGGCTGCCCCTCGACCAGCTCGTCGAGGGGATGTTCGGCTACCTCGACACGGGCCTGGTCCTCATAACTGCCATGATCTTCCTCAAGGTCATCGAAGGGAACGGCCTCCTGGCCGGGCTCACGCGCTCCATCACGCTGCGCTTCGGCAGCTCGCCGCTGCTGTTGCTGGTCGCGCTTACGATTGTCATCATGTTCCCAGGCATGATCACGGGATCCTGCACCGCGAGCGTCCTTGGAACCGGAACCCTGGTGTCGCCTATCCTCCTGGCCATGGGGATGCCCCTGCCGGTTGTCGGCGCGGTGATCTCGAGCGCAGCCGTCTACGGCATGATCGCCCCTCCGGTCAACATACCGGTCATGATAATCGGCGGGGGCATCGACCTGCCCTATATAGGCTTTGACGGCGTCCTTGCCCTGGTCTCCTTTCCCCTGGCGATTCTCACGACACTGATCATCGGATACAGGCACGTCAACCGCGCTGCCCTCGCAAGGGTGATCGAAGCAAAACGGGCCGAGACCGGATCTGTCGGGCTCGCCGCCTACCTGCCCCTCCTGGTAGCGGTCATCCTCATGGTGGGTCCCAAGGCCTTTCCCCGATGGTTCCCCGATCCCCGGATGCCCCTCACCTTCATGATCTCAGCCGCCTCGGGCCTCCTTGTGGGCAAGCGTTTCAACGCAGTGAAGGCCGCGCGGGAGGGCGTCAGCGAGATCCTGCCCGTCGTGGGCATCCTCTTCGGTGTCGGCATGCTCATCGAGATGATGACGATGACCGGGATCCGGGGCGCCATCGTGGTGGGAGCCCTCTCCGTACCGCCAGCCCTCATGCTCCTTGTCATCGCTGTTGCGCTTCCGCTCTTCGGAGGCATCTCCGTCTACGGCGGCGCCAGCGTCCTCGGTGTGCCCTTTGCGCTCGCCCTCCTCGGGCAGAACCAGATCGTCGTGCTGTCGGCCCTCTCGCTGATCGGTGCCATGGGCAGCTACATGCCGCCTGTCGCGCTCACGCCGGTGGTCACCGCACAGCTCATCTCGGAACCGCGCTACGGGCGCATCGTGAAACTTGCGCTTCTGCCCGCAGTCCTGGCGGTGCTGGTGGGTGTAGCCATGCTCGTGTGGGCCAATCCCGTCGCGAAGTTCCTGGGAGTGTGACCATGATCACCATCGTATACAGGCTTATTGTCGTCCTTGCCGCCGTCCTGGTCATCTCCGAGCTCCTCACGCAGAAGAGCCCAAAGCTCAAGATCAACGCGGCGATCATCCTGGTGCCGCTGGCGCTCCGCGCCCTCATGATCGCGTAGGGAGGGCAGGATGGACAGCACTGTGAAGAAATTCCCCAGGCTTCCCCTTTCCCTCGGCCTTGTCGCGGCTGTAGGCCTCGTGCTCGGACTCGTAATCCCCTCCGATCTCGAGATGCGGAAGCCCGACGCCATCAGGAAGGGTCCTGGCGTGACCGAAGTGAAGCGCCTCTCCGACTGGTTCCCGGGGCTCAGGGGGTCTGTGGGCGATTCGGAGGTCTATGTCCTTGACTCGGGAAAGCCCGGTGGCTCGGCCCTCGTCATCGGTGGCACCCACCCCAACGAGCCTGCAGGCTGGATGACGGCGATCATCCTCGTCGAGAACGCGCGGCCGACCGCAGGAAAGCTCTTCATAATTACGAATGCCAATGCCTCCGGCTTTACGCATACCGACTACATGGAGGGCGAGCCCCGGCACTTCACGATTCAGGGTGCCTCGGGGCCGAGGAAGTTCCGCTTCGGCTCGAGGGCAACGAGCCCCGTCGACCAGTGGCCCGATCCTGACATCTATGTCCATGCCGCCTCGGGGCAGAGGCTCTCCGGCTCGGAGACGCGCAACCTCAACCGGGCCTACCCCGGAAGGCCCGATGGCAGCTTTACCGAAAAGGTGACCTTTGGAATTACCAGCATGATAAAGGCCGAGAGGATCGACGTGACGGTCGACCTCCACGAAGCCTCCCCGGAGTATCCGGTGATCAATGCCATCGTCGCCCACGACCGTGCGATGAAGGTCGCCTCGGTGGCTGTGCTCAACCTTGAATTCGACGGGGTCACCATGGGCCTCGAACCCTCTCCGGTGAATCTCCACGGCTTGTCGCACCGCGAGCTCGGAGACGCGACCGATACCCTGGCCATGCTCATGGAGGCGGCCAACCCCTCGCAGGGCAGGCTGCGGGGTGTCACCGACGAGGCGCTTATCCTGAAGGGCCAGGACCCCTTCTACCTCAAGGCCAAGGCCCTGGGGCGCCTCTTCGTGCCCTACGACGCGAAGGGCTGGCCCCTGGAGACGCGGGTCGGGCGCCATGCGGCCGGCCTGGCGGCGATATTCGCAGCCTGGTCGGAGCAGCACCCGGATCGTCCCATCACCTACGAAGGTATTCCCAGTTACGACGAGTTCGTCGCCGGGGGCCTTGGCAAGTTCCTGTGAGCGCCTGGTGAGGCGTCCCCGCGCGGCCCTTCCTTCATTCGCAGTCCCGGCCCTTGCTGCCGTCCTTGCCCTCCTGGTGGCCTCCGTTCCCTCCTGCGCCGCTTCGCCGTCCACGCGCGTGCAGCCTGAACCTGCTCCATCGTTGCGCTCGCCGCAGGCTATCCCAGGGGCTGTGCTCATCGAGTCGGGGAGGCCAGGACCGAGGGTTGCCGTCGTTGGAGGCATCCATGGGGACGAGACCTCGGGCATCGCTCTGGCAGAGGCCCTGCCATCGCGGCTTTCCGGCCGCCTCACGCGCGGCTCGGTCCTGGTTGTCGCGGTCGCCAATCCCCTGGCTGCCTCCTCGAGGAGCGGCCCCTCAGGGCTCGACCTGAACCGCCTCTTCCCGGCAGGTGACAGAGAGGACAATCCCGAGGCAGCCCGCGCCAGGGAGTTGTTCGCAATACTGCGAGGTTGCGACCTTGTCGTGGACCTCCACGAGGAGGGCCTGGCCTGGCTGGAGTCCGACAGGCCCACCCTCGTGACCAACGCCAGGTCTGCGGCTGTCGCGCTTTCAGCGCTCGAAGGATCGGATAGGCCTGGGAATGGCCTTTCGAATGCGGGCTTCGCCTTCACCGGTGGCGCTCCCCGGGGCAGTCTCAATCATGAACTCGGACTGGTCGGGACGGCAGCGGTCACCGTCGAGGTACCCGCTCGCCTGGCCCTCCATGAACGGCTCAGGCTTCAATCACTGGCGGTTACCGCCCTCATCGCAGCCATGGGGATCCTTGCCCAATGATGGGGTGGCTCGCCTTCATGCTGGCGATAGGCTGGTTTGCCTTCCTTTTCGGGGAACGCTACCTACTTGCCCGCGCCCGTGCCAGGCTTTCAGTCGTCATCCACGTCAACGGCACGCGGGGAAAGTCCGAGACGACGCGTCTCATCGCTGCAGCTCTGAGGGCTTCGGGTATCAGGACCCTGGCCAAGACCACGGGCACCGAACCGAGGCTGATCCTCCCCGATGGCAGCGAGACCCGCGTGGGGAGAAGGGGTGCCGCGGACGTGCGTGAGCAGCGCTGGCTCCTCTTCGAGGCGCGGAGGCGTGGCGTCACGGCCCTCGTAGCCGAGTGCATGGCTGTCAGGGCTGATGCGCAGCATGCTTCACACGCTTTCCTCTCGCCTTCCATCCTGGCGGTCACCAATGTCCGTCCCGACCATCGGCTCGAACTCGGGGATGTCGCAACTACGATGGAAATCTTTTCCCGAGGCATCCCTCGGGATGGCCTGGTCGTGACGTCCGATCCCGCAGTGGCCAAGACCTTTGCCGGGCCAGCAGCTGCCAGGCATGCCAAGCTTGAGCTGACGGCGGCCGTCGAGGGCAGCAGAGCTG
>JBAXTA010000075.1:0-15054 GCA_037130415.1 Spirochaetota bacterium | reverse complement strand
GCACGCGCCCCGAGAAGGCCACCGGCACCGAGGAGATGTGGGATCAGGCCGAGGAGGCCCTGCGCTCCGCCCTTGGCGACCGGGAGTACGGCCTGAAGGAGGGCGACGGCGCCTTCTACGGCCCGAAGATCGACATTCACCTGACCGACTCGCTGGGTCGCTCCTGGCAGTGCGGCACCGTGCAGCTCGACTTCAACCTGCCCGAGCGCTTCGGCATGGAGTACGTCGACTCCGACGGTCAGCACAAGAGACCCTACATGGTGCACCGGGCACTGTTGGGATCAATTGAACGCTTTTTCGGCGTCTTCATCGAGCACACTGCGGGAGCTTTCCCGGTCTGGCTCATGCCCGACCAGGTGATGGTCATTCCTGTGGCCGCAGCCTTTGACGACTACGCGAAGAAGGTCGTCGCCGAACTCAGGAAGGCGGGCATCCGTATCAGCGCCGACCTCTCCGACGCACGCATGAACGCGAAGATCCGCACGGCCCAGGGCCAGAAGATTCCCTACATGCTCGTCGTCGGCCAGAAGGAAGCGGACGAGGGCAGGGTAGCGGTTCGCTTCCGCGACGGCCGCGACCAGATTACGCTCGAGCTCGACGAATTCAAGGTTCGGGTGCTTGCCCGCATAGCGGAAAAGTCGCTCGATTTATAGGAGAGGTGGGAATCACATGTACGAAAGCGAAGCGCGCTCGGCCCTCGACCTTACTGCTTCACTCATAGATCAACATGGTCCGCGCCTTGTGGGGAGTCCCTCCTGCCTCGCCACAGCCGATGCCCTCCATGAGGAGGCGGCAAGGCGGGCCGATCTGGCAGGGGTGGAGGATTTTACGGTCCACCCGGGAGCCTTCCTCGGTTTCATCCGCCTCCTCGTGGTGATCTACTTTTTCTCCGCGCTTTGCCTTCCCTTGGCCGCCTGGTTCTCTGCGCTTGCCACGAGCCTTGGCATGGTTGTCCTCGTGTTCGGTTTCATCCTTTATGTCGGCCTCCTCGATCCTTTCTGGCCCGCAGTGAAAGGGCGGAATGTGATGGCGAGCCTGGAGCCGGCCGGGAAGGCCAGGCGGACCCTCATCGTCTCGGGCCACCACGATTCCGCACGGATCTTCAATTTCTACGTCGACCGTCCCGAGCTCTACGCCCGACGGGTGTATGGAGGAATTGGTTCTTTTGCTGCGATCTGGCTCGCATCCATCGCGCTCGCCCTCCTCGCCCTGCCCTTTGCGGCTTCCCTCGCGGTGACGATCGCCTTCCTCGCGGGGTTCGTGCTCATCGCACCCTTGTGGACCTTTGCTGCAAAGGAAGGCACGCCGGGAGCCGGCGACAACCTCGTCGCGAGCGCGGTCGCCCTCGAGGTCCTCGGGCATTTCCGGGCGCGGAGGGACGCCGGCGCCGGGCTTGATTCGACGCGGCTCGTCTTCCTCTCCTTCGACGCCGAGGAGGCGGGCCTGCGGGGAGCCCGTGCCTGGGCCCGCGCGCACCGTGCCGAGGTGGAAGCGACGCCGACCTACTGCCTCAACATGGATTGCCTCTTCAGCGCGGACGACATCCAGTTTCTCACAACTGATATCAACGGATCGGTCAGGCTCTCCTCGGACTTTGCGGAGCTCTGCCGCCAGTCCGCCTCAGAGGCTGGGATAGTGTCCCACACCAGGCCGATTGCCTTCCTGACCGGGGGGACGGACGCGGCCGAGCTCGCCAAGGTCGGCGTCGAGACTACGACCCTCATCGCCATGAAGTGGGACAACGAGTCACGCTCGAGCGCCTATCACACTCCCCATGATACGGTAGCTGCCATCGAGCCCGCCGTCGTGGAAGCGGCCATCGGCATCGCCATAGGTGTCGCCCTGCGCCTGGACCGGGGTGGCTGAGGAGTCACGGACATACTTTTCATTGACAAAGACAATATTGCATTCTACCATGGTTAACGGTCAAAAGTCATGCACAAATGTGCATTAAGCCATCGGGGTAGATTGCATGAACGGTCTCAAACGGAATACCGCCAAGCTATTCGGCGAACGCAACAGGTTGTTCATTGCAGCCATGGACCATGCGCAGGGCGGAATGGTTCAAGGCCTCGAGGATCCCCACGCTTTCATGGAGCGGCTCGCCCCATCCCCCATCGACGGATTTATCCTCAATGTCGGACTCGCCGACAGGATGGCCGAGGTGGCCTTCCTCCGGAAAAAGCTCATACTTCGGACATCCTTCGGCGGAACCCAGCTTGCCGACGATTTTACCAATGTGCACAGGAACCATGTGAGTCCCGAGACTGCCCTCCGGCTTGGCGCTGACGCGGTACTCATGATGTTTGCTGTCGGGGGTGCCGATCACCAGAGCATCCAGGATGCCGCAGCCGCTATCGACGCCTACCATCAGCTCGGGATTCCCGTCATCGCGGAGATCATCGCCAGCGATTTCTCGAAAACGATCAATTATGATATACAGTACAATGGGGCGCGCATCGCTGCGGAGCTTGGCGCGGACGTCGTGAAGGCCTTTTATGTCGATGGTTTCGAGCGTGTGGTTTCTTCCTGTCCTGCCCCCCTCATCCTCGCCGGAGGTCCCAAGGGGCTGGATATTCTCGAGGTGGCTGCACGGGCCCTTTCCGCAGGAGCAAGGGGCTTCGCCTTTGGCCGCAACCTCTTTCAGCACCCCGATCCAGTGGCGGCCGTAGTTGAGCTCGACGACCTCTTTCCCGGCCCGAAGACGGGCAGCTGAGCTGGGCGGGAGAACGAGGTTTCCATGAAACCTGGGCCCGATCCCACCACCATCTACCGTATCGCCCGATACTATTATGAATCGGGCCTCTCCCAGGACGAGATCGCGAGCCGCGAGGGCTTTTCCCGATCCCAGGTCTCGCGTCTCATCGACAAGGCGCGTGGCATGGGCATGGTTCGCATAACTTTAGTCCCACCTACCGGTGTCGACTCAGGTGACTGTGCCGCCCGGATCGAGAAGGGCCTTGGACTCGCAAGGGTCGTCATAGCCCCACGGGGGACTGCCAGGAATCCTGACGGAGGCGCCATCGCCAGGAACATCGCCACCGCTGCCATCGATTTCCTGGTCGAGGGAATACGTGCCGCCACGACCATCGGCGTGGGTTGGGGAAGGAGCGTCTATGCGCTGTCAGCCCAGATGCCCTACCTCGATATCCAGGGCGATCGTCATTTTGTGCCCCTCGTAGGCATCTCGGGCGATGACGAACCGAATTTGCAGATCAACACGATCATCGACCGGCTCTCCTCGCGCTTTCATGGGCACGGCCACTTTGTCAGTACTCCTGCTGTCCGCGAGCAAAGTCCAATCCGCCCGCGGGTCGAGGAGGAAAGGATCGCCGCCCTCCATGAACTCTGGAAATCGGTGGACCTCGCGATCATCGGCCTCGGCGATCCACCTGGTCCCGCCTCCCGATATCTGGAGGAGTTTCCAGGCGCATACCGGGAGGAGCTCTATGCCAGCGCTTCGGTCGGAGACATCCTCGGGCAGTATTTCTGGGCGAACGGAAGGCCTCTCGGCTTCGCCGAGGGTTTCGACCACCTCGCCTTCGAACTTGGACGCTTGCCCGCCATTTCCCGCGTCATCTGCCTTGCCGGCGGTCCCGACAAGGCGGTCGGGATAGCGACCGCGGCGCGCGCCTCATATTTTACCGACCTCGTCACCGACGAGGCCACAGCGGAGGCGCTCTGCGCTGCCCTCGGCGAAGACCCAGGAAGGATGGAAAGATGAAGGCCCTCATGTACCTCGGCACGGAGCAGCTCGAGCTTCGGGAAATCCCCGAACCCGACAATGAAATACTTGTGAAGGTTTCAGGCTGTGGCATCTGTGGCACCGATCTCAAGACCTGGAAGGTGGGTCATCACCTTTTCAAGCCGCCGACAGTACTGGGTCACGAGTCCTACGGGCGGGTGGCCCGGGTATCTGCCGGTAGCTCCTGGAAGGTCGGGGACCTTGTAGCCATCGCTCCCTACTATGAATGTGGGCATTGCGAAGCCTGCACCTGTGGCGTTCCGAGCCTCTGCGGCGCGAAATCCTATGTCGATGGCGGGGGTTTCTGCGAGTATATAGGACTTGCTTCAGCCTACGCGGAAAAAGGCCTGTTCAGCATTCCCGACGATGATGCGGTCTTCAGCCTGGTCGAACCACTTGCCTGTGTGCTGAACGGTGACCGTCGACTTAGGTTAGGTCCGTCAAGTCGGGTGCTTGTGGTGGGAGGCGGCCCCATGGGCGCCCTTTTCGCCCTCCTGTACCGGGCGCGGGGAGTCCGGGTCGCCGTGGTCGAACCCGCCGCCGCGCGAAGGGCCCGCATCTCCTCCTGGGGAATAGAGGCACTCGAGCCTGGTGCCGTACAAGATCGGAGTTATGACAATGTCGTCGTTGCGGTCAACAAGTCCGCGGTCTTCGACGGCTATGTCCGGGGTGTGGCCGACGGGGGGACGGTCCTGATGTTCAGCGGCCTCCCGAAGGGAGAGGGCATTCCGGTCGATACCTATTCGATACATTACCGGGAAGTTTCGCTTGTCGGGAGCTTCGGCTATTCACTGCCTCAGTTCAGGGAGGCGCTGGACCTGATACAGGCCAACCGAGCCCTGTTCTCCTCGCTCATCACGCATCGCCTGCCGCTGGCAGAAGGCGGGGAGGGCTTCAAGCTCCTTGATTCAGGCGAGGCCCTGAAAATTGTGCTGGGGTCCTGAGGCATATCGCGATGCTCATCTCTGCCTTGTTCGCTCCCGGAGCCGGGAGATCCGAGCGCTTCCTGGAACTCGGACAGACCCTTCTCCGGAGGTCGGGAGGGCACTCCCTGGTTGCCTGTCCGGGAAACCTCGGCGGCGACTACCTTCCCGGCGCGAGGCTCCTCGAGCCCCTGGCCCAAGCAGCTAATTATGTCGAATCCATCCGTGTTGCTACGCTGGCGCTGATGGACGAGCATCCAGACATCCTTGTGTGCGTGGGAGGCGACGGCCTGGCCTCCTATGTCGCCGACACCGTTCGGGGATCGATGGGTGAGGGCGGGAAGCTTTCTGACTGCGCCCTCCTCGGAGTTGCAGCTGGTACCATAAACGTCGGGCCGATCGTGACCCTCGGGCCGGAAGGACTCGAGGATCTCGACCTTTCAAGGCTTGTCATCGCTCCCGTAGGAGCTGTCGAAGCCCGTGTGGATGGTCGTCACCTGGCCTGGGGCTTCAATGACATCGTCATAGGTACTACCTTCCTGGGCACTGTTGACGGCGAGCTGGCCTGCCTCTCGGCCGAGGCCATGGTTCTCCATGGCATGAAGGTAGTGGAAGAGCCCCAGGACGAAATGACCACAGAAGCCTTCCGCGTGCTGAAGGACGGAGTGGTGATGGAAGGCGGGCTACGGAGGCCGGCACAGATCGTCGCATCTCCTCTGGCCAGGCGCGAATTCTACGCTCGGGCTGTCACCGGGGTGCTATGCGAGGCTGGCTGGAAGGATGACCTGGCTGCGCTTGCCCTCCTTGATTCCGTGCTCGTGAAGACTGGCGCTCTTTCATCGGGTGAGCATGGCTTCGCCCGGGTAGATCATCTTCTGTTCAGCCCGGGCGAGGCCATGGCGGTCGAGGGGCTTTCGCCGAAGGCTTACCTCATGGCTGATGGCAATCCCCATGAGCTAGGAGGAGGCCGCCTGGAGCTTTTCCGTGTCGCAAGGGTTGTCAACGTGGCCAGGGTCGGGTCCTGCCCGACAGGGAGGGCATGATGTATGTCCGTTTCTCGAAGGCCGGAAAGCGCTACGAAGCCTCGCAGGTCCGTGCAGCGGCAATCCTCCTTACCCCGCTGGCCATCACGCTCATCGGGCTTTTCGTCCTTCCCGTGATTCTTGTGGTACTGATGAGTTTTACCAACTGGAGCCTCTCGAGCCCGACCCGTGTGTTCGTGGGCCTCAAGAACTACGATTTCGTGTTGCACGACGCGAGGTTCTGGAAGGCCTTCGGCAACACCCTCGTCTTTTCGGTCTTCAAGATCTCCATCGACACAGTCCTGGCCCTCATGATCGCCGTGCTTCTTGACAAGAACCTTCCGATAAGGAAGTACTTCCGCATCGCCTATTTCGCACCCGTCATAGTTCCCATCGTCGCCTCGAGCCTGATCTGGATCTGGTTCTATGATCCGGGCATAGGCCCGTTCAACCAGGTACTCAAGGCTTTGGGCCTTCCGACCTCGAAGTGGCTCTATGGCGAACACACTTCCCTCCTGTCGATCATCATATTCTCCGTCTGGAAAGGCCTCGGTTACAATGTGATACTTTTCCTCGCAGGACTACAGTCCATACCCGATTCCTTTCTGGAGGCCGCTGCCATCGATGGAGCGAATCCCAGGCAGGTCTTTTTCAGGATAAAGATGCCGCTCCTTGCCCCCGTCACCTCCTTCATCATCATGATGGGCATAATCAATGCTTTGAAGGTTTTCACGGAGGTCAATGTCATGACACCTGATGGAGGGCCGCTGCAGACCACCCTTCTCATGGTGTCGTACATCTACGACCAGTCCTTCACGCGGGGCAAGATGGGCAGGGGCGCTGCTGCGGCACTGGTTCTATTTACGGTGATCTTCGCCTTCACCCTGGTTCAGAGGGCCTTCGGAAAGAAGACGGTGAGCTATGACTGATAGGCGACCAGTCCTGAAGTTCATCCGACGGCACGAACTGCCCGCCTTCGTCTTCCTCCTCCTCGGTTCAGTCCTGATGGTCTTTCCCTTCGTGTGGATGGTGCTTTCCTCCTTCAAGTCCCCGGCCGATGTATACAAGTATCCGCCCAAGTGGCTGCCCTCCAAATTCGGTCCCGAGAACTTCGTCGAGGTCTTCCACAAGATTCCCTTCCTCCTCTTCTACTTCAACTCGATCATCACCTCCTCGGTCCAGACCCTCCTCCAGATCTTTGTTTCGGTGACCGGCGGCTACGCCTTCGCGAAGCTTGATTTTCCCGGCAGGAAGAAACTCTATTCATTCATGCAGAGTTCCATGTTCGTGCCGGAAGCCGTCATGATGATTCCCCTCTTTCTCATCGTCGCCACGGCCCAGCTGGTGAACACCTATCCCGGGCTCATCCTCCCGCAGATCGCGAGCGCCTTTACGACCATCCTCCTGTTCTCCTTCTTCCAGTCCATTCCCAGTGACCTTATCGATGCCGCCAAGATCGACGGCTGCGGCTACTACCGCATCCTTTCTCGGGTCGTGCTTCCGAACTCCCGCACGGCCATCGGGACGGCCGCCCTCTTCGCCTTCCTCACCCACTGGAGGAGCTACCTGTGGCCCCTCATTGTTACCAATGGCGTCCAGATCAGGACCCTTCCGATAGGGCTTCGCTATCTCGTCCAGGAAAGCTCCTCGGAGTACCAGGTCATGATGGCCGCTGCGCTCATGGCCATCGTCCCGGTCCTCGTGGTGTACATGCTGGCCGAGAAACAGTTCGTCCGTTCGATCACCCTCACGGGTTTAAAAAGTTAGGCGATCTCGGGTACCCGGGATCGGAATGGCTTTGACGGGAGCGGCAGTTCACCGCGACCCGGAATGTTTTCACCAGGAGGCAAGGCAATGAGGAAACTTCATCGTGTGGCGATCGCGGCGTTCGCCGCGCTGGCGCTGGCCGCCCCGGCGGCGCTCGCCCAGACGGCACCGGCCCCGGTGGCCAAGACAGCTGATGCGGCCAAGCTCCAGGTCTGGTTCGCGGTTTCGGGAGCCAATGGCGAGGCCTTCAAGGGCCTCCTCGACAGGTTCAACGCCGTCACTGCCGACATAGACGTAAGCTATTCCTTTTCCGGATCCTATGGCGACACCGCTACCAAGGTGAGCGCGGCGCTCGTCTCGAAGACGGCCCCCGATGTCGCACTGATGGCTGCGGGCCCGCTCTATACCGGGGGCCAGGGCGACTTCTACATGGAAGGCAAGATCAACGAAGCCGATTTCAAGAAGGGCGAGGTCTTCCCCGGAGTCTGGGAATACGCAAAGATAAAGGGGAGGATCTGCGCCGTGCCCTACGGGATCTCGGTTCCCATCCTGTACTACAACAAGACCATCCTGGCCAAGGCAGGAATCGATCTCGCCAAGAACCCGCCCAGGAGCTGGGATGATCTGGCACGGCTTGCCAGGCAGGCCCAGGCCAATGGCAACGTCACCGGTTCCACCGACTTCTGGGGCTTTGACACCACCGACGCAGCCTGGCTGTTCAAGACCATGCTCAACCAGAACGGAAACACAGTCATAAATGTGAAGGGTGACGCCATCACGGCAGCCTTTGCGGACGACTCGGCGGTCCAGGTCGCAACCTGGTGGAAAAAGCTCGTTGATGACAAGGTCATGCCCGTCGGTCAGCACTCGAACGCGGAGAAGAAATTCCTTTCCGGCAATGTGGCCTTCCTTGTCGCCACATCGGCTCGGATAGCCGCCTGGTCCAAGGATCCCGCCAACCCCGCCGGAGCCACGGCCATGCCCTTCTGGAAGAAAGCCTCCGTAGCCCTCGGTGGCAACGTCCTCGTAGTCCTCAGCCAGAACCCGAAGCTCCGAGAGGCCTCCTGGCGTCTCGTGAAGTGGCTGGCCTCCGCAGAAATCCAGACCGAGTTTGCCCTCAAGACCGGATACCTCCCCATCCGCAAATCAGGCGTTGCCCTGCCCGCAGCGGCTGCAGCGGTCGTCAAGAACCCGATGTACGCGATCGCCTTTGACCAGCTTGATATCAGTTGGTCCTATTTCCATTTCGACCAGATGGGAACGATGGACCAGATCCTCGTGCAAGCCATAGATGTGATAGAGCGGGGTGCTGCCAGTCCGAAGGAAGCCCTCTCAAAGGCGGCGAAGGATCTCGACGCCGAGATGTGATGCAGGCGGTGGGGGCCGGAACACCGGCTTCCACCGCAGGTCCCTTGCAGCTGCAAGCCCTTCGAAATGGAGTTGATCGTGAAGAAGATCTCATTTTCCACAGCGGCGCTTTTCCCGAGGGACTCGGTGGAGTCCCTTCGTCTCATCGGCGCCGCCGGCTTCGAATACGCCGAGCTCATGCCCCAGTGCTTTTCAGACGTGGGCGATGCCTTCGTCTCCCGGGCCGCCGGTGTGGGCGCAAAAGTCGGAAGCGTGCATTATCCCCTGGCGATGTTCTCGCTCCTGTACAACGCCCATCCGGGCATGTGCGCCGATGCCAGGGACTTTGGCCGGAAGATCGTCCGTCTCTGCACGGGGCTCGGCGCAGGAGTCCTGGTCGTCCATCCCCACGAGCGCGTGAAAGATGCACGGCACTATGAGCTGCTGGAGAAACCGATAATCGAAAACATCCTTGACCTTCATTCAGCCTGCGTCGACGCTGGTGTGCAACTGGTCATGGAAAACAATCCCCGGGGACCTGGGCGAAGTCCAGAGGGCCTTTTGTCCTACCTCGAATCTTTCGGCAACGGGATCGACATAAAGCCCATGGTTGATACTACCGAGTCCTGCGAGGCTGACGAGGATCCCGTGGAGTTCCTCCGCAAGGTGAAGCCTGCTCACACCCACCTCTCCGACCACGTCGGCGATACCAAGCACATCCCCGCCGGTGACGGCGAGATAGACTGGAAGGGCGTGCGGGATGCCCTCGCGGAGAATGGCTACCAAGGGCTCTACACCCTCGAACCGCTTTATAAGCACTACCTCTTTGACGCAGAAGGGGAACTCAAGCGTGCCCACGCCTTCATCAGCGGACTCGTCGGGATTTGACGCGATGTCCTTGATCCTTCCTGCCGCGCGGGAAGCCCGCGTCAGGGCCTTCCTGGAAGCATTCGCCGTAGGCGACGCCCTGGGCATGCCTACAGAGTTCATGACGCGCGCCGAGATCCTTTCAGGCCTGGCAGGCGGCTCGGGACTGGTGGAGGATTTTGTCGAGCCCTCGCGCTCGCGCAACCACTCCAACCTGGAACGCGGACGCATTACTGACGACACGGAGCAGAACCTCTGGCTCCTTGACGCATGGCAGGCCAAGGGGTCAGTGAGCGCCGAGAACACGGCCAAGGCCCTCCTTGCCTGGGTGGTTGCGACAGGGGCAGTCGAGAAGCGCTACATTGGTCCCAGTTCAATGGCAGCCCTCGCCTCGATCGAAAAGGGGGCGGACCCCAGGACGACCGGCCTGATGGGCCGGACCTGCGGGGGCATCATGCGTGCTCCCGCAGGGGTGATCTTTGCGATGGCCCACGGCCTCGATGCAGGAAATTGTGTCCTTGAATCCTGCATCCCTACCCACTTCACGTCCACTGCGCTTGAGGCTGCCTTCGCCTATGCCCGTGCCCTCGAGCAGGCTTTCGTAGCCGCCCGTAACCAGGCCCGTCCAGCCCTGGCGGAGGCCGTCCTGGAGGCCGCGAGGGCTGGTGCCGCCGAAGGCGCGGCCCTCGCTCCCTACCGCATGTGCGCCCCCTCGCTGGCCGCGCGGATGGCGCACCTTGCGACTTGCATGCCGGCACTGGGAACCGACAATGCCCTCCTGGATTTCCTTGGCGACGTGTACGGCACTGGCCTCGAGTCGGTGGACGTGGCTGCTGCGGTCTTTGGCATCTTCATGCGTGCGGGGACCGATGTCTGGCTCGCGGTCAGGATGGGGGCTTCCGTCGGCGGCGACACGGACACCATAGCCGCCCTTGCCGGCGGGCTATGCGCTGCCTTCGCCGGGGGGCACAACATCCCGGATGATAAGGTCCAATTAGTCGCTTCCATCAACAGTCTGGATTTTGCCGGCCTTGCCCGCCGCTTCTCGGCGGCGGTGATCTAGTGGGCCGGCGCACGCGAGGGCCGCGGAGCAGTTTTGGACTTACGGGAAACGCCAGGGTCTGCACCCTCCTCCTTCCGCTTTTCGGGGTCCCCTTTTCCTTCTACTTCTTCTATCTCAGCCTGTACCTCCGCGAGGAAGGGGTGGGCGACGCAGGTTTCGGGACCCTCATGCTTGTGGGTTCCGCTGCCTCCGTCCTGTTCTCCCTTGTGGCGGCACCCCTCGTGGACCGCATGGGAAGGAAGCGCTCGACCCTCCTGTTCTCGATCGCGAGTTCGGCCTTGCCGCCCCTTGTTTTCGCCCTTTCCGGGAGTTTTGCCTTTGCCTTTTTCGCCTTCGTGCTCACGGGCATGAACAAGATCATGAGCGTCGGCTACTACCTCCTGATGTCGGAGGACGCGGATGACAGGCAGCGCGTGACAGCCTTCAACCTCTTCAATGTCGTCCTTGTGGCGGCGGGTATGTTCGTGCCGCTTTCCAGCGGATTCGTGGACCGTTTCGGGCTCGTCGCAGTTGAGCGCTTTTTCCTCTGGTTCTCCTTCGTGTCGATGACGGCCCTCGCCATCGTCCGCGATCGCCTGGTCGTCGAGACTTCGGTAGGCCTCGCGGTCATGGAACGCTGCAGGACCGAAGGCGCCTGGTACAAGGGCCTGACCAGGCCCTTCGGCGTTGCTTCACGCTTCCTTCTGGCAAAGCCGCTTGCAATGGCAGCCATGCTGGCCAACGTGCTCTTCTACGTTTACTACATTGTCGGAACGAACAACAGCCTCTATTTCACGCCCTATTTCGGCGACGCACTTGGGCTTGATACCTCGATCGCCGCGACGCTCGGAGCGGTGTACGCAGGGGCCAACCTCCTGTCGATGCTCGTTGCCTATCCCTTGGCGAGCCGGGCCGGAGCGGTGGCGGCGACTGTGGGTGGCTCCCTGCTCTCGATCGCCGGCCTGGCGACACTGGGACTCACCCCTCGTGGTAGCTTCACATGGGCCCTGGTGGGCATTGTTGTCACGGCCCTGGGCTATGGGGTCCTCAAGTCGGCGGTCGATACGGCCATAGTCACTACGACGGAGGGAGAGGCGAGGACAGGGATCTATTCGCTGGCGAACCTGCTTTCGTCGGTATTGGGGATTGGCGCGGGCTTCCTCTCCGGGATGCTCTATGCGCGGAGCCCGAGGCTTCTCTACGCCCTTTCCTTCGGCCTCGTCGCTGCCATACCCCTCTGCTTCGGCTTTGCCAGCCTGGCTGGACGCGCGATGGGAGCCGTTTCGCGAATCCGCGGTCGATGTTGAAAAGGCCTGGATAGCCTAAGCCGGGGTATTTTTCTTGCCTGGGTCGTGGCAAAGAAAATTGCGGCCATAGGGGTGAGCTTTCACCCGGCGGCGGGAAGCGCCAGGGTCGAGATGGCGCGGAAGGTCGCACCCGGTTCCTGCAGCGGCCCGCGCTTAGGTTGCTCCACAGGCAAAGGCGAGGAGCTCGGGAGCCAGACCTTGTCTCGCATGCTTCATCCCCGCTTTTCCCTTTTGATCTCGGAGAAACCACAGTAGGGAACCAGCGACGGAGGGATGGCGACTGAGCCGTCAGCGCGCTGGAAATTCTCGAGCACCGAGATGATGCCGCGGCTGCAGGCCATGGCGGTGCCGTTGAGCATGTGGACGAACCTGTTCTTGCCTTCTTCGTCCTTGTACCTGACGTTCAGGCGCCTGGCCTGGAAATCGGTGCAATTGGAGGTACTGGTGACCTCGCCCCACTCGCCGCCGTTGCGGCCGGGCATCCATGCCTCGAGGTCCCACTTCCGGTAGGCCGGCGCGCCGAGATCCCCTGTGCAGGTATCGACGACGCGGAATGGAATGCCGAGGCCGAGAAAGATCTCCTCCTCGATCTCCCTGAGCTCCTGGTGGATGCGGTCGGAGTCTTCGGGCAGCGTGTAGGCAAACATCTCCACCTTCGTAAACTGGTGGACCCGGTAGAGGCCCTTGGAGAACTGGCCCGCCGCACCGGCCTCGCGCCGGAAGCAGTGGGAGACTCCCGCGAGCCTGAGCGGGAGCCTGTCGCGCTCGAGCACCGAGCCCGAGTAGTAGCCGCCGAGGGTGATCTCGGCAGTGCCGATAAGGCAGGTGCCCTCACCCTCTATGGTGTAGACATTGGACTCTGCGCCCCGGGGATTGAAACCTATGCCTTCGAGGATCTCGGTCTTCGCGACGTCAGGAGTCGTGAATAGGGTGAAGCCCTTTTTCATGAGAATGTCGAGGGTATAGCGGACCAAGGCAAGCTCAAGGATGACAGCCTCGTTTTTCAGGTAGTAGAATTTCGTGCCCGAGACGCGGGTGGCGGCATCGAAATCGATGATGTCGAGGTCCGCTCCGAGCTGGACATGGTCCTTGGGAGGAAAGTCGAACTTTGTAGGTTCGCCCACCCGTTTGACCTCGGTGTTGTCCTTGTCTTCCTTGCCGACAGGAGCCTCGGGGTGGGCCATGTTCGGTATCTTCCGGCCCTCCTCATCAAGTTGCCTCTCGATGGCAGCGGACTCGGCCTCGAGGGCGAGGATGCGGTCCTTCAGGGCCTTGCCCTCGTCTATGAGCTTCTGTCGGGCCTCGGCGTCGAGCTTGCCCTTCATGGAAGCAGCGTTGTCGTTTCGCTTCTTGCGCTCGTCCTCGAGGTCACGCAGGGCGACATTGCGCTTTTCGTACAAGGCGACGACGAGGTCGGCATCGGCTTTCATGTGCCGATCCGCGATGTTTTTCCGGACGGCGGGGAGCTTGTCTTTGATAAAGCGGTAGTCTAGCATGGTGGCGTGATTATAGCCTCCGGTGCCAGCATGTGTGCAAGCTGCTCGTTACCCGGCTAGGGGTGGAGGGATGCTTTTTCTTGTCGGTGGATCTCGCCGGGCCTGGGGGCATCGCCTGACCTCAATCTCCGCATGAAAGGTACCAGTTGATGGCATCGCGCTTCACGCCTCTATCGGGATCTTCGAGGACCGGGTCGCCTGGTCTACTGCCAGGCGCGCCGCCTCGTACCGCTGCCGATCCCGACCTACCCGGCTTCGCCCCCCTTGGTGACAGGGCCGGGCCCTGGGTCACCGGCTATCTTGCCGCGGGCTATCTTGCCTCGGGCTATCTGGCCTCGGGCAAGCGCAGCGTGCCCCTTGTCTCGACAAGGCTTGCGCTGCGGGACCGGCTCGGAAACCTGGGCGTGCGTCTCGGAGCCCGACGAAACCGCCATAGGGTAGCGGCAGGCCTCTATGCCCTGGGCAGGGCGGACCCTGCGAGCCCGGTCCTCGTCACCTCCAATTACAAACTCACCTTCGACTCCCTCCGGAAGGAGCTTTCCGGCATCGATGCCTGGATCCTCGTCCTGGATACCAGGGGTGTCAATGTGTGGTGTGCGGCAGGGAAGGGCAGCTTCGGCACGGCAGAGCTCATTTCCAAGGTTTCCGGGACCAGGCTGGGGGATGTCGTGGAGCACCGGGAGCTTATTTTGCCCCAATTGGGAGCACCGGGTGTCGCGGCCCGGGAGGTCCGGCTTCGCACTGGCTTCCGGGTCCTCTGGGGTCCTGTTCTTGCCGCCGACATCCGGGCCTACCTTGCAGCAGGAAAACGCAAGACCCCCCGGATGTCGGTCGTCCGCTTCGCCCTCCGCGACAGGCTTGTGCTCGCACCGATAGAGCTCGTGCATTCCTGGCCGGTCGCGCTTGCGGCCCTCGCCCTCGGCTTGCTGGCTGGGGCTCCCTGGGGGCCTGGCTGGATGGACCGGGCACTCGCCTCGACGGTCTTCCTTGAAGTTGCGCTCCTTCTGGCGACACTGGGCTTTCCCGCCCTCCTGTTCGTCCTGCCCTTCCGCGGCTTTGCGCCGAAGGGGGCTGTGCTCGGCGCTGCCTGGGGCTGCGTCGCAAGCCTGTCCCTCGGCCTTCCCTTGGGACTGGGAGCCGGGCTGACCCTCATTTCAATCGCAGGGACTGCCTGGATCGGACTCAATTTCACCGGTTCGACTACCTTCACCTCGCCGACCGGAGCACTGCTTGAGGTAGAGCGGAGCCTCTGGCCCTGTATCGCTACCCTGGCCCTGGGACTCGGACTATCGGTCCTGTCCCGTATCACCGGATTCTAAAGGAAGTCGCAATGCAAAGGACAAGCTATGTAATGAATGGAGCGAGCCTCGTCATAGACGATGGCGCTTGCATTGGGTGCGGAGATTGCCTCGATGTCTGTCCCCACGCCGTCATCGCCATCGATGGGCAGAAGGCCTGGGTCGCTGATCGTGGTGCCTGCATGGAATGCGGCGCCTGCGCGAGGAACTGCCCCGTGTTCGCGATTACCGTAAAGGCAG
>JBAXTA010000074.1:0-15127 GCA_037130415.1 Spirochaetota bacterium | reverse complement strand
CAGGGTCGCCGGCGGCAGGGTCGCCGGCGGCAGGGTCGCCGGCGGCAGGGTCGCCGGCGGCAGGGTCGCCCTTCCCGCGGCTCAGGAGCCTCGGTCCAGAGGACCCCCTCTTCATCCAACAGCAGGATGGCGTCGCCGAAGCCTACGCGGCGATGGGATCCGGCTCCCGGCTACCCGACCTTGCCCTCTACGAGTACCTCGTTCCCAAGGGAGCTGATCTCTTTGCCCTCGCCGCCCGCCTTTCCCTGCCTTACGAGACCGTAGCCACGCTCAATGGCCTCGACCGTTCGACAAGCCCGATCGAGGGCAAGGTCCTTCTTGTGCCCTCGACACCGGGCATTTTTGTGCCCGAACGAACGCGCAGCGATCTTGACCTCATCCTTGCATGCCGGCCAAACCGGGATGCCATCCGCATCCTGGCGGGGGCTAAGGCCCTATGGTTTTTCCCCGGCGCATCCTTTACGCAGGAAGAGCGCTCCCTCTTCATCGGTCGCCTGTTTCGCTTCCCCCTGCCCACAGCCACGGTGACCAGTGGGTTCGGTCCGAGGCTCAGCCCGATTACCGGCAGGATATCCAACCATCCCGGCATCGACCTCGCTGCGCCGACAGGTACACCCGTCTATGCAGCGCGCGAGGGACGGATCGTGTATTCGGGCTTCGATGCCCAGCTTGGTGAGCACCTCATCGTCGAGCACGAGGGCGGCTGGTCCACGGTCTATGGTCACCTTTCGCAGCGCATGGTGAGCTTGAACGAGGTGGTTGATTCAGGTATGTTGATCGGGCGCGTTGGATCTACTGGCCAATCGACGGGGCCTCACCTGCATTTCGAGGTACGGAATGGTGGCGAGGCCCACGACCCTGGGCTTTTTGTCCCGCGCACACAGCGATGAATCCTTCAAGGAGCAAAGCTGCCCGGTCGCTCGCCGGGCTGATTCTCGCACTTTCCGCGCCCTTGGATGGCGAGGAGTTTCGTGCGCTCCTTGCTTCTTCCCTCGCCCTTCCCTCAGATTCCCAGGGCGTCCAGTTGACCCTGGCTTACAACGAAGCCTTCGCCCTGACCTGGCCGAAGGATCTTCCCTTTGTCCAAGGCCTGGAGATCGAGCTCAAGGCTCCACCCGCCGTCGTGCCTCTTGCCTCATCGCTTTCATGGGAGCTCTGGCGCTCGGTCGACCCGGCTCCCCAGAAGACCAGGTCGATTTATCAGGGTGAGCGCATCCTGTCGCAGGTACTGCCCTCGCGGGCGGGTTTTGTCATCCAGATTCCCCTGCGAGGTGACCACAGCCTAAAATCGGGGCCCTTCGCTACAGTCATCCCCACGGTGCTAAGTCCCGACGATTTTCCCTTCCTGTTCAGGCTTGCACCCCTGGCCAAAGCCATCCCCCCCGAGCTTGAGAAGGCAAGCTTTGTGCTGCGCATCAAACCACTGTTTACCGATGAGGGGGGCCTCAGGCTGGGCTTCCGCTTCCCTGAGGGCTCGCAGAAGCGCGACCTGGAGCTCTCAGTCGATGGCAAGCGTGTCGTGGTCAGCGACCTCCTTGTGCAAAAACCGGGTTCCCACCTCCTTCGAGTTTCCTCCGATGGCTTTCGTGAGGAGACGCGATCCTTCACCATCGAGCAGGGTCGCTACATCGACCTCGAAGTCGAACTCGAGGATACGAGCCCCGTCCTCGTCGTCGAAGCCCCTGATTCAGCGGTCATCACCCTCGATGGGGCCAGGATCAACCACGTCACCAAGCCCTCGATGATCCTCGAACCCGGCGAGCATCTCATTGCCTGCCGCATCGGGGACTACAGCATGACCCGCAAGTTCAGCGTCTTCCGTGGCAAGAATTACCGGATCGTCCTGTCCATCGACCTCGTATTCCAGGAGTCCCCATGACCCGAATCATCTCGTGGAATGTCAACGGCATCCGAGCCGCCGCCCGAAAGGGTTTTTTTGATTGGCTGCCGGCTGAATCGCCCGATGTCGTCTGCCTCCAGGAGACCAAGGCCTCGCCCGAGCAGCTGGGACCTGAGTTTCTCGAGCCGGCCGACGCCAAGGGTGGATGGAAGACCTACTGGGCCTCTGCGAAAAAGAAGGGCTACTCCGGCGTAGCCATCCTGTCGCGAAGGGAACCGAGGGCGGTGACAAGCCTTGGTATCGAGGAGTTCGACGACGAGGGACGGACCCTGATTGCCGACTACGGAGACCTCCTGGTGATGTCCGCCTATTTTCCAAACAGCCAGGATCTCGGAGCCCGCCTCGACTACAAGCTGCGTTTCTGCTCTGCAATCCTCGAATGGGCCGAGAAGGTCCGTGCCAAGGGCAAGCACCTTGTCATCGCCGGCGACTACAACATTGCCCACAAGCCCATCGACCTCGCCCACCCCGAGTCCAACGAGGCGAGTCCCGGCTACCTACCCGAGGAGCGGGCATGGATGGATACCTTTACGACAGCGGGCTATGTCGACAGCTTTCGCCACTTCGACCCCGCCCCTCAGCGCTATACCTGGTGGACTTACCGAGTAGCCGGAGCCCGCGAACGGAACATAGGCTGGCGCATCGACTATCAGTGCGTTGATCCCCAACTCCTTTCTGCCTGCACCGGGGCTGGCATCATGCCCGGCGTAACTGGCTCAGACCACTGTCCTGTCTCCCTCGATCTCAGAGTCGACCTCACCTGATGGAGTCCCGATGAAAATCAGCTACAACGCGCCAACCACCCTGAGCTTCACCCTGGTCACAGCACTTGTCCTTTTCCTGTCCTCGACCTTCCTGCCGGGCCTGACCCAGTCCTGGTTCTCCACCCCCGCGCCCTTCCATCCCAGCCAGATCCAGGACTGGCTAAAACTCTTTACCCACCCGATCGGGCACTCAGGCATAGACCACTTCATGTCGAATTTCAGTTTCATCCTCCTTCTCGGTCCCATCCTGGAAGCCAGCTACGGTTCCTTGACCCTCCTCGTCATGATGCTTGTGACAGCCGTGGTAACCGGAGTGCTCAATGTCTTCCTGTTTCCCTCGACGGTATTGCTGGGTGCCAGCGGCATCGTCTTCATGATGATCCTCCTGGCCTCGATAAGCAACTTCGAAAAGGGAACAATACCCCTCACCTTTATCCTGGTCCTTGTCCTCTTCCTCGGGAAGGAGGTCTGGAACGGGATCGCGCATCGTGACCAGATTTCCCAGTTTGCCCACATCATCGGGGGCATAGTCGGGAGCTTTTTCGGTTTCCTCAGACCCCACCGCCAGGTTTCCGCCACCTAAGGAAGACCAATGCTCCGACTCGATACCACGAAGGATGGATTTTCCCTTGCCTTCGGCAGCCGAATCATTTTTACCCACTCGGGTAACGCTCCCATGGTTTCTGTCTCTACCGCTTCACCCCTCCGATGGATCGAGACCGGCCGCCGCCCTGGCCTGTGGGCACGGCGCAATTTCGCCACCTACCTGCCCCTCCGCGGTTTTTCCGTGCTCGATGACGGGCCGGAGCTTGTGCGCATCGATTTCGAGGGGAGATTGGGCATCGAGGTCCGTAGCGAAGATGCTGCTTTTCGGGTAGGGATCTCTACCCGGGAGCCGGGACTGGCGGTTAGGCTTGCCTTGGCCATCCCGCTTGGAACCGAGGTGATGGGCGGCGGTGCGGATGGAGGTCCGGCTTCCGTCCTCGGCTCGTCGCGCAGAGAAGCATGGAATTCCATCAGCCCCCGAAGGTTTCGACTGCCCTTCATGCCCCGCCCACCCCAGGGGCGTGCCTGGCCGATCATGTCCTTTTTTTCGAGCAGCAACGAATGGTTCCGCCTCGATTCCGAGGGCTGGGCGGAGGTGGATTGCCGCGTAAAGGGGAGGCTGGCCCTCAGCATTGCACACGCACCTGCCTCTGTTCATGTCGGCTCGGGTGCAAGCCCGGGACAGGTCATGCGCTCACTCAACGAGATCTCCGGCATGGCAGTCCTGCCGCCCTCATGGACCCATGAAGGGCTCATCCTTGCCACGCGTGCGGGCCTGCCCGAGCTCGAGCGGCAACTCTCTCAGCTTGAAGGGGCAGGCATCCGGCTTTCGGGCGTCAGGCTTCGGGACCTTGATATCCTGGAATCGCCTTCAGTCCGCGATGAGCGTGTCGCCCTGATCAGCTCACGCGGCCTCAAGACCCTCGCCATGGCCTCTGCCTCCCTTCGCCGCGGAGGGGCTGCAGCCGATGCAGCCCGTGATGCAGGCCTTCCTTTTGGCAAACAGGCCTGGAATGGAGATCTCGTCTGGCTTGACCCCTATTCAGAGGCTGCGCGTGCCTGGCTTATAAAACGACTGTCCGAGGGTATCGAGGCCCAGGGTCTTTCGGGCCTGGAAATCGATGGCACTCCACCGCCCTTTCTGATCACCGGCACTGAGCTTGCAGCGGACTCTATCCCCGGGACCTGGACTGCGGCCTGGGTCCGTGATGCCATGGCCGCGTGCAGGGCTTCGGAGCGGGGGAGGGCCTCCGAGTTCCTTGCCAGTTCGGTGCTCGGAAGCGGAACCTTTGCGGGAATGCCTGCCGCCTCTGTTCCAGCCCTGGTTGCCGCTCCAGGGGACCTTTCCAGCCGGGTCAGCGCCCTGCTGGCCCATGGCTATTCTGGAGGCGGCATTGCCTGGCTCGATCCCTCGCGCAGTCGTTCCGACAGGCTTTTAGCAAGGTTCCCCATGGGAATCCGGGGTACCCTCGCCAAGGCTGCCAGATACCGCGCCCTTGAGTTGGCTGCCTTCGGGCCGGTCTTTGAATGCTCCTTCGAAGGTGACGCAGCCAGATGCCGGGAAGACCTGCGGTTCCTTGCCAGGATGTCAGCGATTTTCATTGAACTCGGCTCCTGGCACCAGGAGGTGGCGCGTGAATATCGGGAGGACCTCATTCCCCTCGTCCGCCACCCGGCCCTCGATCATGGTGGGTCTGTCAGCCAGTACGGTGCCAACCAATTTGCCTACGGGCGGGATCTTCTGGTTGCAGCTGCCAAAGGGACACGAGACCTGGTCGAGCTGGTCCTGCCGGAGGGCGAGTGGGTGCACTTCTGGAGTTCCCGGCGCTTCGAAGGCGGACAGGTCAGCGTGGAAGCCCCCCCAGGGAATCCCGCAGTCTTTTCAAGGCTCGATTCAGCCTGGGCCCCCCTCTTTGACAGCATCCGTAGGAATTCGAGGCGACTTTGAGCCTTCAGCCCCTGTCGATGCTTCGCGATCCTGCCCTGGCCATTACTCTGGCCCTGGTTGGGAACGCCCTGCTGTCGCTTGGGATGGTTCTACAAAAGCGACATATCGCCTTCCTGGGCGGCAGCCCGAGGTCCCCGAATGACAAGGAGCGCATACAAAGGCGGGATCGCCTCGGCTGGATTTCAGGCTTTGCAATAGTAAATTCAGCCCCAGTATTTAACTACCTTGCCCTACTCGGCCTTTCTCCCAATGTCGTGGCCGCCGTGATCGGTTCAAACGTAGCCTTCACCGCGCTTTTTTCGCGCCTCCTCCTCAAGGAGGCCATAAGCCCGCGCACGTTCGTCCTCTCACTCTTCCTTTTCGCGGCCATAGGCCTTGCGGGATTCCGGGGCAGCGCCCCGGGCGCAGGACCCGCGGCGTCAGAGGGTCTGGTGTACTTCTTCCTTGCCCTTCCCGTTCTGGCCGCCCTGGTCACCCTGGCTTTGAGGCGGCGCCGTCGCAGCGAGGGTCTGGCCGTCGCCATAGGCGGCATCGCTGGAGCACTGGGCGGCTTTTCAATACTCCCCATGAAGCTGCTGGGAGCCCAGGCAGAGCAAAACTTCGCATCCTGGCTCCTTCATCCCTGGCTCTGGCTCTACCTTCTGGCCTCAGCGTCATCCTTCGCGATCGTGCAGCTTGCCTACAAGGACGGGCGCATGGGGAGGGTCGCCCCTGCTTTTTATGGTCTCCAGGTGCTCTGGCCGGCAGTGGCGAGCCTTTCTGTGTTCGGCCTGCCCTTCGACCCCCTCCAGTGGCTTGCCTTCGCGGCCATAGCCCTCTCTGTCGCCCTCATCTCAGGCGGCGGGGCAGGCGGTGGCAGGCGGCGCAGGGGGGCAGGCGGCGGGGCCCGTGGTGGGCCGACCGATTCCCCAGCGCCTGGCGCAGCAAGCGGCCCGACGGCCGGATCCTCCCAGGCAGGCTCCTGGCGTCCGGCCCCCCCCATTCATGACCGTTCGAGCACATAGAGGTACTCGCTTACCTTGGACGGGCGAGAGGAGAAATTCCGGCTCCCCTTGAAGGCGCTGTAGCCCGTCTCGAAAACCTCCACCTGCCCATGCTTGCCCAGGAGCTCCTCCATCTCGCTGCGCGCGACAAAGCCCTCCGAGTTGAAGGATACGAGGAGGAATTTCGCGGGCACCCGGGCTACCAGGTCGGCCAGGGCCGAAAGTGCCCGGCTGCGGCTGTTGTAGTCGGAGCGGTTCCAGTCCCCGGGGATGCCCGACACGGGAGAAAGGCCCTCAGGCTGCCGATATTCGGTGACAAGGTTCAACATGAAATAATTGGACCCATAGGGGTGCTGGTTGTAGGGAGGATCCAGGTAGGCGAGGTCGACTTCCCCGATGCTGTCAACTATGACATTCGTGTCCCCTCGGAAGATCTCCACCTGGCAGTCGAGCCCGCACAGCAAGGGGAAGGGGAGCTCGATCTCGCCCCTGATGCGCGCAAGCGCGTCCCCCTTCCTGCCGCCGAAGCTCCCGAGGCCCGTGGACGCGTCCTTGTGGAAGCCCTTGAAGACGCCCGAGGTGTTGGCATGTATCGAGGCTTCGACGACCAGGGGGGCGATGAAAAAAGGCTTGTCGGCCTCCTTTATCCCGTCCATCCTGTCGACGAGGGCGCGCGCGCTGTCGAGGTAGCGCGCGTTCCGTGTCGTGTAGAACACCCGCTCGCCTTTTCCAATGTGCCTGTCATCGGCTGGCGCGTAGAGCCGCGAGATGAGGCCGGGCAGGAGGGGCTCCCTGTCGAGGGTTTGTACGAATTGGCTGTAGATTTCCCGAAGCCGTGGGAGGTCCATCTCCGCGCGGTTGGCAAGGTAGCAGCGCGACAGGACCTCGGCATAGGGCTCGAGATCGTTGACGACGAGTCGGCTCGCGTGGAGCTTGAAGAAGCGGGAGACGGCGCCAGAGCCCGAAAAGGCGTCGAAGATCGAGGGCTTCCTGCCCCCAAGCCTTTCCCTGACGCGCAAAAGACCCTCCCCGATGAATCCCAGGAGGGCCCGCTTGTTTCCGAGGCAGGTGATGAGCTGCTCGGAGAGGTATCGCTGTTCGTCGGGGAGTGGCGCCTGCCTCCCGCTCATGCTTCCAGTCTGGCCCTGATCAACTCCGCAATTTCCTCTTTCGTCTTTCCGAGCGAAAAGGAGATCTCGTCCTGGAGGATGTTGAGCGCCGAGTCGTAAAGCTTTCGCTCGAGGATCGGCAGTTCCTTGATTTTCGAGCGATGGTAGAGCGAGCGAACCACCGAGGCGATATCGAGGACAGAACCCTTCTTGAGGAGGTCAAGGTTCATCTGGTAGCGGAGCTTCCAGTCGGTGGGGATTGGCGCGTATTCCTCGGAGATGAAGGCCAGGGCGTTCTCGGCCTCGACCTTGGGCACGATGGCCCGAATTCCGAGGGCGTCCGCCTTGTCTACTGGAACCATCACCGTCATGTCCGAAAACTCGAGATAGATGGTGTAGTAGAGGATCTTCGAATCCTTGAAGGCCTTTTCCTTGATATCCTGGATCCTGCCTACACCCTGGCTGGGGTAGACGATGCGCTGACCGACCTTGTAGGTGGTAGTTGGGAATTTGTCCATGCTAGTGCAAGGATAGCTGAAAAAAGGGAAAAGGTCACTAGGTAGCGGAAGCGCCGACCCGGCCGACCCTCAATGTGGGAAGAATGGATCGGCAGCCAACGGAACCCCAAAGCCCAGGACCCGGGCGCAGCGGTTCATTCCGATATCGTGGGAGAATACCAGGATTGTCTCGTCTGGCTCCCGATCCCGGAGGACCAGGGCTGTGGCGAGGTGGATGGCGTCGAGGGTCGTGACTGCAAAGGGGAAGGCAGCCATAGCAACCTTCTCGATCGCAGGAGACATCGGGGCGAGGGTGATCGATGCAAGCGTTGAATCAAGCAAATACACACAGGCTTCATAGTCCGAATCACTCAGATCACCATTCATCCTGTATCTATGGAGGACCCGGCGGCACTCGATTTCAAGAAGTATGCTGGAACCTACCCTGCCTGCCGAGAAGGCATGATTGATAGAGGCATCGCGATTAATGATGTACCGGAGAATCGAGGAAGAATCGACATAGGCGATCATCGATCCTCTCTTTCCTCCGCCAGATACATCATGGGATCTATCGTGGAGAAAAGCTCGTGTTCAATGAACACAAAGGGCTTGATCGCGCGCGGCAGCCAGAAATCCTTCTCCTTGGCTTTGATCGGGACCAGCATTGCCACCTCGCGCTTGTGGTCGAGGACGAGGACGCTGGCACCCGCCTCGACCTTGCGGAGCTCTTCGGAAAGGTGCGCCTTCAACTGCGAAACAGAAATGGTCTCCATGTAGTCAGTATACGACCAGAGTCTGTCCTTTTCTAGAGAAAAGCGGCTTTTTTTTAGCCCAAGACCGACCCGACGAGGCGCCCGATCCCGAAGGTGATGACGGCAGCTACCAAGCCTATGAGGACCTGCCTGAGGCTCGAAAGCCAGAAGCGTGTTCCGGTGAGCAGGCTCGAGGTGGCGCCGAGGGCGAAGAGCCCGAGGGTTCCCATGGCGGCGCTGGCGGCGATGCCCTGCCATCCTGTCAGGAAGAGGTAGGGGATGATGGGGAGGATGCCGCCAGCGGCAAAAAGGAGGAAGCTCGTTCCCGCAGCTTCCCAGGCTGAGCCGCCGAGGTCCTCCGGGTTGATGCCCAGTTCCTCGCGGGCCAGGGTGTCGAGGGCAGTCCGCTTGTCGGAGAGGAGGCGATCGGCCAACAGGCGCGCTGTGGCCTCGTCGATGCCCTTGGCCTGATAGATCAGTGCCAGTTCCTCTTTTTCCTCCTCCGGGAGGGAGTCGAGCTCGCGCGACTCGATGGCGATCTGGTTTGTGTACAGCTCGCGCGCGCTTTGCACGGAGAGCCACTCGCCAAGGGCCATCGACAGGGCACCTGCCACAAGGCCCGCCCCACCGGTCACGAGTATCTGTCTGGGCGGGACGCCTGCCCCCGCGACACCCATCACCAAGAGAAATACTGACACAAGTCCGTCGTTCGCCCCGAGGATGCCTGCCCGCAGGGCGTTGCCGCCCGAGCGGTGCCGTCCCTCGAAGCGTGCGAGGTCCGCACCCTCGACGCCTGTGCCGCCTGCCGACATCATGCCGAAGACACGGGCGTGGGAACGCTCCTCGCCTTCCATCGCCTGGACTTCGAGGTCGGCCGTCGGATTCTTCGCGTAGGAGGCTGCTGCCTGGGCTTCTATGGCCGCCACCAGGGGCACGACAGCCTGGGCGCCGTTCTTTTTCGCCACCGAGCGGAGGATGCGGCTGCGGATGCCTGGCTTGAAAGGAACAATGGTGACCTTCGCCTCGACGAGACGGTTCTCCCAGGTTGTCGCGTGGCGCTTTTCCGTCTCGGCCAGGCGCTGGTAGATTCCCGCGAGGGTCTCGTTCTTTTCCGCTGCGACCATGCCCTCGTAGAGCCAGACCGCCTCGCGCTCGGCCTGGAGGTGGGCCTGCCATTCCTTGATCTCGGGAGTGACTTTCATGACTGTTCCTTTGCTTTCAGGTTCTTGCCGCCCTCGGTGGAAATGATCGTGCGGGCATAGGGAAAGAGGGCTGGAGCGCCGCCAGTGTGCCAGAACAGGAGGGTCTGACCCTTCGTGAATTCGCCCCTCCTCACCATCGCAATCAGGCCTGCAAAGGCCTTGCCTGTGTACACCGGGTCGAGGAGTATGCCCTCGAGTCTGGCCACGAGGCCGATGGCCTCGCGCTCCGCCTCGCCGACGATGCCATAGCCCGCGCCGAGGAAGTCCTCGCGCACTGCAATGGACGCTGGATCGGGGCCGCTGCCCCCTGTGGACCCGCAGCCGATGCCGATGCGCTCCGCAGTCTCGACGGTTATCCTTCGCACCTCATCGACAAAACCTCCCCTTCCATCGTGCACCTTGTCGATGCCGATGGCGAGCGGCCGCGCGCGAAGGCCCGCGAGCGGAAGTCCGACCTCAAGCCCGGCCTGTGTGCCCCCGGAACTGGACGCAAACACGATCGCGTCAGCTTCGATTCCCCGGTCCCTGAGCTGGTCCCCGAGCTCCAGGGCGGCAGCGACAAAGCCCAGGGCTCCGACTCCGTTCGAGCCACCATAGGGAATGATGTAGGGCTTTTTCCCGGCTGCCTCAAGTTCATCAGCAATATGAGGAATGTCCTCGCCCTTTCTCCGCTCGCCTCCCCAATGGATGGTCGCGCCAAGGAGCGCATCCAGAAGGAGGTTGCCCTCCAGCAGCTCAGGTTCCAGCCCGCCGAGGGCGAGGTGGCAATCGAGGCCCATCGCTGCGGCCGCAGCCGCCGTCTGCCTGCAGTGGTTCGACTGCGCGGCCCCACCGGTGACCAGGGTGTCGCAGCCCAGGGAAAGGGCCTCGCCGACCAGGAACTCGAGCTTCCGCGTCTTGTTGCCACCGAAGGCGAGGCCCGTCTGATCGTCCCGCTTCATGAGGATGCGCGGGCCACCGAGGGCTGCTGACATGCGCCGAAGCTCGACCAAGGGCGTCGGGAAGAAGCCAAGGTCGGCGCGGCTCAGGGCAGCCAGGCGGTCCAGGGGGCGCAGGAGTGGGCTCATCGCCGCGGCCCGACCGGTTCCCAGAGATACCAGCCAAGTATGACGATCGGTACTACGATGGTCCTTCGCATCCTCATGGCAGTTTCGCCTCCGGGACAAACTCGTAGGACTCCACAATCTCCACCCTGTCTCCCAGGGTAACGCGCACCGGACAGGCTCGCCCCGCACCTTCGATACGCTGCCTTTCAGTCTCAGTGAGCTCTCCCGCGATGAGATAGGCAATGGTAAGACGAGCGATGCGACGAGGCCCCGAGGCCATCTCCTTTTCGAGCGTAAAGGAGATGCCCGTCACCGGGATACCCTTGTCGCGCGCAAAGAGGGCCATGATGGTCGTTCCGCAGGCCCCGAGGGAAGCTGCACAGAGGTCGGTCGGGCTGAAGGCCGAGCCATCTCCGCCATTGTCTTTCGGAGCCATCGTCGTGATGATTGCGCCTGACTCGTGGACGAGCTCCATCGTCGTGGCTCCCGTCGAGCGCCCTGTGATCTTGACTGCCATGCTGTACCGCCTTTTCCGGGACTACTGTCCTGCGGGACGCCTGTCCTGCGGGATCGGGAATACTGTTCAATGGCCATTGTAGCCTAGGCTCAGGTCTGATGAAAGCGGCGGCCGTACCCGAAGGGTCAGACCCCCAGGCTCAATCATTCGCTTCGCTATCTCAAGACCCGGCTCTATTCGACAGCCTAAGGTGTCGAGTTCCTTGGGTACCGAGTGTTCGCGAATCATCGCCGTGTCGCCCTTGGTAATGCCCGGCGAATGGAAAAGGCCCTGGCGGCAAAGCATGCTCTGCTTATTGCGCGTTCTGTGTCGCCTGCCTATTTCCGGCAAAGCCTGGCAAGCTGCCTTGGCCACCTTCACTGGGCCAATACGAAGGGCCTAGTGCGGAGTATCGGGAAAAGGGGAGGGTGGCTGCAGGTCTGACTACGTGCCTGCGAGGCCGAACCCGCGGGGGCAGGTCCCGCCCGGCTTTCCTGTCGCCTCGCAAGCTTATTCCCCCGCAGCATCTTCACGCAAGCACAGCCCCTCGCATGAACATATGAGGGCATATGTTTCCTCCGCAGCCTACCTCTAGCCTTCAAGCCAGTGGAACCAGAGCCCGCCTTCCTTTTTTTTGCGATTTCTCCCCCAGTTTTGAATTCCCGACGCTACTTCCGGGCGTACTAGCCCTGGCCGGCCCGGAGGGTCAGACCCCTGCCTGGCATAGCATCTGACCCCAGACTGCGGATGTGACGAGCCCTTGGGATTGACGAATCCTATCCTTGGGAGAGGCTTGCATTAACATAGGAGACACTCAGTGCGGGTTCATGACATGACTGTGGCCCCTTGCCTATGTGCCACTTTTGTGATACATTACAGTCTGTAGGGGCATCTGGTGACCACAGACGAGTCATTGGTGTATGCAGGGTCTTTTTTTTTCCATCGAGTGGGGGGATGGACCGTCCAAGGAATGCCAGGCACGCGAGTATTACTACGCTCTCGACGAGGCGGGCAGGGCAAAGGCTCTCGCTCTTTTCAAGCGCATGGCTGATGTCGGCAAGATCTACGACACGACCAAGTTCACCCAGGAAACAAAGAAACTCTACGCGTTTAAGCCCCATCCGCATCGGTTCTTCAGCTTCTTCATCAAGGGAAAACGAATCATCATCGTAAGCGCCTACCAGAAGCAGAGCCAGAAAGCGCCCGCAAGGGAAGTCGAACGTGCTGTGGCCTTGATGAAGGCATGGTTGGCACAGGAGGCAGCAAAATGACCAGAAGCAGTAGTAAGAAAAAGATCAGCACATTCGAAAAGGAAATGGAGAGCCCATCCTTCAGAGCAGCCCTCGAGAAGGAAGAGGCCGCTCTCGAGGTGTCCGAGTTCCTCGCTCGACAGATGGCCGAACAGGAACTCTCCGTTAGGAAACTCGCCGCACTCGCGGCTGTATCGCCGACGATTATTCAAGGAATCAGAACAGGGGCCAGGAATAACATAGAATACTCGACACTCAAGGCCATTATGGTCGCGCTTGGATGCGAGATAACTTTTCGCAAAGCCCGGAAAAGCTGAGGCCGAACCCGAAGGGTCAGACCCCCAGGCTCAATCGCGGAAAAAGGAATAGCCCACAGTGAAGACAGGAATCGTTTCGGTGAGGGGCCTGCCATCTCCTGTATCGACACTGCGGATGGCAGGACCGCCGCCGAGCCGCAGGGCGCCACCGGATAGCGGAATGACAATACTGACCAGGGCCTTGGTGCTGCTTGTCGTCAGGCTGACGGGCTTTCCCCACCAGCTTGCGTGCGTTGTATCGGGGGCGCTTATCATCCGGGCGGCGGACAAACTCATCTCCCAGGAAAGGTCAAAGCCCACGAAGCGGAAGAAGCTTCCCGAGGCGGCAAGCGAAAGGTAGGGGAAGCCCGAGCTGGCGTAGGCTATCGAGCCCCTTCCTGCCGAAGCGAGGAGGGGGGCGATGGCCATGCCCAGGGACTCGCTGAAATAAAAGATTGGTACTATGACGATCCTTGGCTTGATCGACAGGAACCCTGCCTCGATGCCTGTCTCCAGGGTAAGCACTGGACCGTAGAACTGCCCCGAACTCGATGAGTCATAGGAGTTGGTACGGTCCAGGCCCGTGTAGTCGCCACCCTCGTTCAGGGCGAAAAATCCCACGTCGCGCACGTTCGAAAAGCTGGCATAGAGCCCAGCGCCGAGGCTAAGGCCTTCGGGCGCAAGGCCATCGGGCATCAGGCCCGCCAGGCGGTATTCGATGGGAAGTACAAAGATCTCGGTGCTGTCGGTCCGTTCGAGGTTGAGCGAACTGGAGGCGGCGGGATTGCCCTTGCTGTCAGTGCCTAGGGCAAGTTCGCCCGTTGTCGCGGCGATGCGCCGGTTGAAGTAGATGGCCGAGGACAGGCTCCCTCCGAAGTCATAGGAAAGCCGTGCGCTGCTTGTCGAGCCCGCCGGTTCGGGTTGGGAAGAGATGGAAAAGGCCAGGCGGGACAGCGGGGAGTCCTCGGCGAAACCAAGGGTAGCGGCCAGGAAAAAAACGATGACAATATTTCTCATGATGTACTCCTTCGTATCGCCTCATGGTGGCAGGCGGGGGAACTCATGATGGCTTGGGATCTACCTCTACTGGGCCTATGCGCTCAGACCCTGAGCCAACATCTGAATGGCCGTATCATGAATGTCGCTTTTCCCATTGCGTTGGATCACGCTTGGCGTGGAATACCGCGAGAACAGCTATCTGGCCTTCGTGAACGATGAAAAGGATTGCGTAAGGAAAGCGATGAACAAGGCCACGACGGATTGACTTGAAAATCTCTGGGTATTGATAAGGATTGCGCGTTACCGCCTGCAATACCGCATCGACCGACAAAAGAAACTGGTTTCCCAGACCGACGGCCCGCAGCTCATACCATTCATAGGCATCTGTCATCTCGGACTCGGCTTCCGGTCGAATGACCAAGTCATACTTCACTGAGATTCCGAATCCGGTCACGCACCGTGGCCCATGCGGAACCTGCTGCCGGATTTTCATGGTATGCTGCGAGGCGTGACTCCAGTTCGAGTTTCTGTGCCTCAGTTAGGGTGATCTCTTGGGGAATCTCCACAATGCTGTCCCAAATGTCCTCGACCAGCAATATGCGCTCAGGCACACTTAGGGCGAGTATCTCGGTCCTGTTAGAAAAGTCCATCCCGAGCTCCTTTTGAAGGCATAGTATCCACACGATTGAGGCAGTGCAAGCAGGCAATTCGTGACACGCCATGAAGCGCTTGTCCATGCTCCGCTATAGTGTAGTGGAAACGTGGGCAGTAGTCACGGTAGTGCCAGCTGCCACAAAAAGCCCAGCTTGACAGCCCAAGATTCCAGGTAGATACTTGCCACTCACATCTTTATGAAATAAGGAACCACCCATGAAAATCTGCCGCAGCACCCACTTTGGGCGTGTCGCACTTCCCCTCATCGCATTCCTCATTGGGCTGTCTTCCTGCCAGCTTTTCTTCGGCAGTGGGACGACCGTTTCGGTTACTTCTCTGGCCCTCAACAAGACTACCCTTCTCCTTGAGGTTGGCGGCACAGAAACCCTGGTCGCGACCGTCGCCCCGGCCGGCGCCACCTACAAAGGCCTCAGTTGGAGCAGCAGCGCTTCCGCCATCGCCAGTGTAAGTCAGGCGGGCCTTGTGACTGCCCTTAGGGTCGGCAGCGCCACGGTCACGGCCACCAGCAAGGACGGCGGCTTTTTCCAGGACTGCCTGGTTACCGTTTCGCCCAAGACCGTGGTTCCCGGAGTCACGACCTCCGCCCCCTTCTGGGGCCATTGGGTGCGCATGGACCAAGAGGAGTTCTGGTACATCGCCGACTCCAAGGTGACCCAGGGGAGTA
>JBAXTA010000073.1:0-15135 GCA_037130415.1 Spirochaetota bacterium | reverse complement strand
CTCAAGATCGATACTGATTTCACCCTCACCTTCTACGACAAGAATGCTGATATCGTGAAGAAATTGCCCGACGATCCTCCCAAGCTCGGCTACCGCGGCAGCTTCGCCCAGCTCCAGCTCCTGAAGCAGCTGAACCCTAAGCTGCGCGTCATTGGCAGCGTGGGGGGGGGCAACATGTCTGACAAGTTCAGCCCCATGGTTGCCACGGCCGCCACACGAAAAATATTTATCGATTCGGCCCTGGCCTTCATGAAGAAGTACGGCTTCGACGGACTTGACCTCGACTGGGAGTTTCCCGTAGCGGGGGGGCAGCCTGGCGTTCCACATGATCCAGAGGATGGCCGCAGGCTGACAAAGCTCCTCGGGGAAATGCGAAAGGCCTTCGACGCTGCTGCCACGGGCGACGGAAGAAGCTACGACCTCGGACTCACCGTGAGCCCGAACCCGGGCTACGGCAAATACCTGGAAATACGCGAGCTGGCCTCGAGCGTCGATTTCCTGAACATCATGACCTACGACTACCACGGAGCCTGGGACGCGACGAGCGGCCACCTCGCCCCGCTCTTCGCGAGCCCCGAGGATCCAGGCTTCAAGTGGGAGGCAACGAAGAAGATGAACGTGGCCGGCGCGGTACAGTACTACATCGAGCGGGGGATGGATCACCGGAAGCTGCACATAGGGATACCCCTGTACGGCATCGGCGCCCAGCTCGCTGTCGGCCTGAAAAAGCCCCTGTTCACCCCCAAGGTGGAGAAGGCGACACTCAAGGAGACAGGCGTCATGGACTACGCCTCGGTGCAGCGCCTCGTCGCGGGCGGAACTCATCCCAATTGGGACGAGGGTGCCCATGCTCCCTACCTGTACCAGCCGGAAACGGGGCTCTTCGTGAGCTATGACGACGGCCGCTCGGTGACCGAAAAGGTGGAGCTCGTCGCTGACAAGGGCCTCGGAGGAGTCTTCTTCTGGGAGCTTTCCCAGGACCGTGGAGGCGACCTGATCAACTTTACGGTCTGGACGATCGGGAGGCTCAAGCCGAGGTGACGCCTCGGCAAGACCAGCCTCGGCAAGATCAGCCGCAGCTAGATCGACTCCGGCTGATCCATCAAGGGTTGGACCAGCTGCGGCAGGCTTCCAGGAACAGCCTGTGGATGCCGTCGTTTCCCGACAGCTCGGGATGGAAGGAGGCGGCGAGGATCGCGGCCTGCCTGAGGAGGACGGGCCCGCCGCCGGCAGATGCGGGGCGGCGACCCAGGACCTCGGTTGAACCAATTGGCATGAACCGGGGAGCCCGGATGTAGATGCCGGGAAAGGGGCCGCCTTCGGTATCCACGGGCTCCTCGAAGCTGGAAAGCTGGCGGCCGTAGGCGTTGCGGATGGCCCGGGCGCCAAGGAGGGCAAGGGCACCGGGAACGGCGCCCTCGGGGCCTTCCACCTCGCGGCAGAGGAGGATGGCGCCGGCGCAGACTCCGAAGATCGGCATGCCGACTGTCACCATGCTGCGGATGGCTATATCGAGGCCATATTCCTGAAGGTACATTGCCATGACGCTGCTTTCGCCACCGGGCAGGATGAGGCCCTGAAGGCCCTCGAGGTCTGCGGGATGCCTGACCTGCACCGTCTCGACACCGAGCCTGCCGAGGACCCTCTCGTGATCCTGTACTGCGCCCTGGAGGGCCAGGACTCCGATCTTCAAGCTTACCAGCCCCGCTCCGCGAGCTTGGTTTCGAGGCCCTTCATCTCCAGGCCGCGCATGGCCTCACCGAGGCCCTCCGAGAGCTCGGCGAGCCTGGCCGGATCCTGCCAGTTGATGACAGCCTGGACTATGGCCTTGGCGGTCACGGCGGGGTTGGAGGATTTGAAGATGCCCGAGCCGACAAAGCAGCCCTCGGAGCCGAGCATCATCATGAGGGCGGCGTCGGCAGGAGTAGCGATGCCGCCGGCGACAAAGGTAACGACCGGGAGGCGGCCGGCTTTCTGGACCTTTTTCACGAGGGCGAGGGGAACCCGGTACTCGTTGGCCTTTTTCTCGAGGCCGGCCTCATCGAGGCCCTTGAGTTCGAGGATCTGGCGGCTTACTGTCTTGATGTGGCGTACGGCCTCGACCACGTTGCCGGTTCCGGCTTCACCCTTGGTGCGGATCATCGAGGCGCCCTCGTTGACGCGTCGGAGGGCCTCCCCGAGGTCGCGGGCGCCGCACACAAAGGGCACCGAGTAGGCCGTCTTGTCGACATGGGCTTCCTCGTCCGCCGGCGTCAGGACCTCGGACTCGTCGATGAAGTCGACGCCGATGGCTTCAAGTATCTTTGCTTCGGCGAGGTGGCCGATGCGGACCTTGGCCATGACCGGGATGGAAACGGCGGCCATGATCTCGCGGATCATCCTCGGGTCGCTCATGCGTGCCACGCCGCCGTCGCGGCGGATATCGGAGGGCACGCGTTCGAGGGCCATGACTGCACAGGCCCCCGCCGCCTCCGCTATCCGGGCCTGCTCGGGGTTGGTGACGTCCATGATGACGCCGTTCTTGAACATCTCCGCAAAGCCTGTATTGAGTTTCTCGCGCATGGAAGTCTCCTTTTGGGGTGCCGGCCTTGAACGCCAGCAATCGATGTACCGCTGACGGTGGAACAGGGTCGCGCGGCACTGGATAGGTCATGTAGACTTGTCCGGCAACAGGGCTTTGGTCAAGTGGAGGGGTCCCGACCGCCGGGACCTGCCACGTGCGGCACCTTGAACAGGGTGGCTGCTTCCGATACCCTCGGCCGGTGGGAATGCGCATACTGTATGTCGGGGAGATAGTCGGCAAATCCGGCGTCTTCGTGGTCAAAAGGCTCCTTTCGAAGATCAGGAAGGAGAACTCCATAGACCTGGTGATCGGCAACGCCGACTCGGCCACGGGAGGCGCAGGCCTTGGCCGCCAGCATGCGGTCTACCTCCGGAAGCTCGGCATCGAGGTCATCACCCTCGGAGAATGTACCTACTATAAGAAGGACATCGTGGAGCACCTTGGCCAGGCCTCCTACATCCTCAGGCCGGCCAACTATCCGCACTCGAACCCGGGACGGGGCTGGAAGGTCTTCTCGACACCGAAGGGACCCGTCGCGGTGATCAGCCTCCTCGGGCAGGCCGGCTTCCCCCGCGTCCACCTCGCCAACCCCTTCCACGCCCTGAGCGACATCGCCCGGAAGGCCCACGAGGAAACACGCGCCGTGATCCTCGACTTCCACGCAGCGACAACTGCCGAGAAGGAGACCATGGCCTACCACGCCGATGGGACCGTCAGCGCAGTGATCGGTTCGCACGGCAAGACCCAGACCGCCGACGCGCGCGTCTCGCGCGCCGGGACCGCGGCCATTACCGATGCCGGCCGCACCGGCTCCATGATGTCGGTTGGCGGGCTCGATCCGGCCACGCGCATCCGCGAGTACCTCACCGGCGTGCCGGCCTGGGCCAAGGATGGCACGGCGGGCCTCGAACTCCAGGGCTGCGTGCTCGATATCGACGATGCGGGGAAGGCCCTCGCGATGCGATCCATCAGGGTAGCGCTCAACGAGGAAATGAAGGTCGATGACCAGCCTTCCGAGGGCCGCAACCCCGACGCTCCCGGCCCGTCCCCTCAGCCTTCAACCAAGTAGTACTTTCCCGGCCAGTTCCCCGGCTGCGTCCCTCCCGAGGAGGGATTCCACGATGGCGACGGAGAATTCCCCGGCGCATCCCGCCGCCCGCGCGGTGATCAGGTTGCCGTCAACAACAACGCGGTCGGGCACGAAGGTCGCCCCGGTCACGGAGGCCTCGGTCCCGGGATAGCCGGTGAAGCGGCGGCCCGCCAGGAGGCCACAGGCCCCGTGGAGGACCACCGCCGGCGCCGCGCAGATGGCCGCCACGAGCCCGCCACGGGCCGACTGCCGCATGATTATCGCAATTGCTTCCTTCGAGGCCGCGATGTTGCTCGAGCCGGGCTGCCCCCCCGGCACGACCACCGCATCCCAGTCGCGTCCCGCAGCCGGGCCTGCTGCGTCGGCCACCGACAGGTCGGCGGCCACCTCGATGCCGTGCGAACCCGTGACGCGGAGGCTGCCAATGGCGAGGGTCGTGACCTCGACGCCAGCGCGCCTGAGGTAATCGACGGGAGTGAGGGCTTCGACTTCCTCGAAACCCTCGGCGAGGAAGACGCAGGCCTGCTTCACACCTCGGTCCCCGGGAGGCGTCGCACGACAAGCTCCTCGCGGTCGTTCCGCTCCTCGAGCTCGTGTCGCCTCCGGGCCTCCTCATGGAAATCGTCCTGGGCGGAATATGGAGTGCCTCCCCTGTCGACACGGGTCCACAGCCCATCGGGACCCAGCCTCCGGGCCTTGGCATCGTCGCGGAAATATGCGTCGAGTATGCCGGCTACCCTCGCGCGGATGCGCGGATCGAGGAGGGGGAACATGAGTTCGACGCGCTTTTCAAGGTTGCGCGACATCCAGTCGGCGCTCGAGAGGTAGATTTCCTCGTTGCCCCCGTTCCCGAAGCGCATGATGCGCGCATGCTCAAGGAAGCGGCCGACGACGCTCACGACTTCGATGTTCTCCGAAAGGCCGCTCAGGCCGGGCTTGAGGAGGCAGACTCCCCTCACGTTGAGCCTTACCCGCACGCCAGCCTGGCTCGCCCGGTAGAGGGCCTTGATGACCTCGATGTCGGCGAGGGCGTTGAGCTTGACCTGGATGAGGCCCGGAATCTCCGGAGAGGAACGCTGGATCTCCCGCTCGATGAGGGCGATGAGCTCGGCCTTGAGGGCAAAGGGAGCAGCGACAAGGCGGCTGAAGTCACGTGCTGCCGACCATCCGGTCAGCATGTTGAAAAAACCCGAGGCATCCTGGCAGAGCTCCTCGTTGCAGGTGAACAGCGAGAGGTCGGTGTAGAGCTTCGCCGTCCTTTCGTTATAATTGCCTGTAGACAGGTGCAGATATCGCCGTATCGTCCCGCCCTCCTCGCGACGGACGACGAGGACGGCCTTCGCGTGCACCTTGAGACGTGCCACACCGCAGGTGACTATGGCCCCCGCCTGTTCGAGGCGGTTTGCCCAGGCGATGTTGCGCTCCTCGTCAAAACGGGCCTTGAGCTCCATGACGACGGTCACCTGCCTGCCGTTGCGTGCGGCCCTGGTGAGGGCGCGCACGATGGGAGAGTTGCCGGAAGTCCGGTACAGGGTCATCCTGATCGCCAGGACCTGCGGATCATCGGCTGCGGCCTCGAGGAAGCGGAGCACAGGGTCGAAGGACTCCCAGGGCAGGTGGACGAGGCGGTCAGCCTTGGCGATCTCCTCCCAGATGCTCGAGCCCTCGGGCACCTCGAAGGAGGGTACCGGCGGCCAGGATTCGTAGCGCAGCGCTGCAAAGGCCTGACCGCCACCGAGGCTCTCGGTACTCGCGAGTTCCATGAAGCTCTTGAGCTCGACGGGGCCTTGCACGCGGGTGATGTCGCCTTCGCCAAAGCCGAGGGCGGCGACGATGCGGTCCGCAAGCGGGCGGGCCCGGTCGGAGACAACGAGGTGGATGGGCCAGGAGTTCTGCCGGCCGGCAAGCAGCTCTTCCATGGCCGCCACGAAATCGTCGTCGCGCTCCTCGTCGACCCCGGAATCGGCGTCACGGATGACCTTGAACAGGAGGGTCTCCTCCACGGTCCAGCCCGGGAACAGCGCGCCGCCAAAACGCTCCACCAGGTCGTCGACAAGGGCGAGCCTCAGCCCGGGCCCCTCGCCGGGCATACGTACAAATTTGTCACAATTAGGAGGGATCTGGACGACAGCGAGGCGGGGGCCGTCGTCGGCAGCGGAGCCGGAAGCCTCTCCGTGGATCTCGACCGTCCTGTCGCCACCATCCACAGCCGGCCTGTCGCCACCTTCCCCCGTCGGCCTGGCCCGGCGCAGGGAAAAGGCTGCATGGACGCGCAGGTTGCCCGTCGTCGGGAAGTCACGATCCTCCTCGACCGCCAGGGGAGTGAGGACGGGGAAGATCCCTTCCATGAACTTGCCTTCGAGGAAACGCCGGTCCTGTGGAGTCCAGCGCGCGCTCTCCACCAGGGTGATGCCCGCGGCTGCGAGGGCAGGCAGCAGTTCGACGCGCAGGCAGCGGTACTGCCTCTCATAGATGGATGCGACCCGCTCCGCTATGGCACCGAGGAGGGTCTCTGGGGTCTGTCCCGAGGGGTCGGCTCCGAGATCGCCCGACCGCAGGGCCGCCTTGAGAGCCGCCACGCGCACCATGAAGAATTCATCGAAATTGGTGGAAACGATCGAGAGGAACTTCAGGCGCTCGAGGAGGGGATTGGCTGGATCGAGGGCCTCCTCAAGAACTCGCGCGTTGAACTCGAGCCATGAAAGCTCGCGGTTGAAAAAGGGAATGATTCCTGGTATGGCGCTCAGAGACGTTCCTCCATGGCGGGACGCCGGTCATCGGCGTCCCGAATGAAGGAACTATACTGCGCGGCCACCGGGCGGACAAGAACCGGGGGCAGGACAGGGATTCCCTGCCGCACTCCTCACCTGGTCCCCGGTCCCCCGGCAATCCAGAGGTTGAGCATAGCGAGGGCGCGGTCAGCTGTCCTGAAGGTCGGCACGCCCTGGGCCGTGAGGGCCAGTGTCAGCGGATCGTACAAGGCGCCGGAGTCCACTACCGCGACCCAGGGCTTGTCGTTTTCCCTCATCAGGGCCCCGTAGCGCCAGGCGATGGAATCACTGCGGCTGACATCCTCCCCGTGCTTTCCAGGGTCGGCGGCCAGGGTGTTCATCATGACGGTCAAGGGCACGATCCCGACGATGCCGGCATCCATGCCCGGGTCTTCCAGGGTGGCCCGGAAGCTCTCCTCGTAGGCCTTGTCACCGGCCATGGGGGTGAGATCGATGGGATTGTGAACATCGACGATCTCGCTGATCCTGGCCTCGGCAAAGACCTTCTCAAGCTTCGGCAGCGTCCGGGAATCATAGGCGCCCAGCCTGAGGACGCCCAGGTTGTCGGCAAAGGCCACGCATTCGAAGCCCGCGTTGGAAACTGCGCCGAGTGTCGGTGCAGACGCGGTCGGCCGCCTCTTCTTCCTGAGCAGGTGGAAGGTGGAAAGGGTGTCATCGAAGTCGTCGAGGGTCTCGGCGACAACTGCTCCCACACCCTCGAGGAGGGCCTTCGTGACGGGCCAGTCGCCCGCGATGCTTGCGGTGTGGCTCGCGCTTGCAGCCGCCCCCGCTGCCGTGCGGCCCGCACGGTAGAAGATCAGGCTTCGGCCGGAGGCCACGATGTCCCGGGCAGCGCAGAGCAGCTTCGCACCATCCAAGGGTTTGAAGCCCTCGACATAGACCGCGAAGATCTCCAGTTCCCGGTCACGCGCGAGGTGCTCGAGGTAGTCGCCGACGGTGAGGTCCATCTGGTTGCCGACGGTGATGACATATTTGGGATTGAGCTGGGCATGCTTCGAGACGCGGCAGATGGCGAAGGCTCCAGACTGCGAGAGGAGGGCCACGGGAGCCACCTCGCCCCCAGGCATGGGCAGCTTGTACCCGGGAATAAAGAGGGTATTGTACCTTCCGGGGACTGAGCGGATACCGAGGCAATTGCCTCCATTGATGAGGGGGCCGCCCGAGGCACCTGCGCGCAAGCGCCTGCGCGAGCTCGCGAGGGCTTCGCGCATCCGGGCCACGATGGCTTCGGTGCCGCCCTTTTCCTCGAGGCCTCCGGGAATCACGATGATCGACTCGGCCTTGTCGAGCTCTGCCAGGAGGGCAATGGCCTCGGCAGCCTGGGCTGCAGGTATCACCAATACCAGGAGATCCACCTTCTCAGGGAGGCTGGCAATGTCAGGAACGCAGAGACATCCATCGAGTTCGGCGAGTCCTGGCTTGACAATATAGAGGCGCGTCCGGTCAAAGCCCTCATGGAGGAGGTTGTTCAGGATGATCCGCCCGTTGTTCATGCCCTTTTCGGAAACGCCGATGACCGCAGCACTCGCCGGACAGAGGAGGGCTTCGATCTTTGCGACAGGACGCTGCGACTGGGCGAGGTTGACGAGCCCCCTGCCCTCCACGATCCCGACAGCATCGGACAGGGAAACGTCGCCGACCTTGACCAGGATGTCCAGGGCCACGAGGACGGCGTCGCCTACACCCGCGCGCCGGGCGATCACAAAGGGATTGACCTCGAACTCGGTGATGCCAGCCTCGGCCAGCACCGGGGCCGCTTCGAGGAAGGCCATCACTATGTCGACGATCTTCCCGAAGGCGATGGCAGGCCGCGTGCCACGAAGCCCCCCCGAGGCCAGGACACAGATGGCGTTGTCTGCCAGCCTGCGCTCTACCGAGGCGCGGTCCGCCGTCAGGGGCGAGAAAAAGGCCGTCGCGACTCCCTCCCGGAAGGACTTTGCCAGATGTTCGGTGAAGACGCCTCCGGCGCCGAAACTGACAATTGCGCCGAAATCGGCGGCAAAGCGGTAACCGACGATGAGTTCATGCCCGATGCGGCTTTCGTAGTCGATGAACTCGTTGACCGTGTAGCCCTCGACACGTTTGCCGGAAAAGCGGGCGGCCATGTCGGCCACCGCCGCCTCGACCCCGTCCGCCAGGCCCTCCGCCTTCAGGTCCTCTACAACCAGGACGCCGCGGACCTCGGTCTTGTGGAGGATTTCCGGGCTCACGACCTTGACCACGAGCTTCCGCGCACCAGTGGCGGCAGCGTCGAAGGCTGCGGTCCTGGCTTCGCCTGGGTCGCGTGCGAGCCTGTAAAAGGGGCGCTCCACGCCCATGGCGGCAAGGAGTTCGAGACCCTCGAGGTCAGTTAGCGCATCGCGGCCCTCGGCCCTCGCCTTCGCGGCAAAACCAGCGGCGAGCTTGCCGAGGGCTTTGGGGCTACTGAGTGCGGCGGGGCTACCGAGTGCGGCGGGGCTACCGAGTGCGGCAGGCTTGCCAGCGTCATCAGTGTGCTGCATCGCGGCCCTTCCTGAAGGCAGCCAGATTGGCGTCTACCAAGGCCTGGCCCTTCCTGGCGAACACTTCCCCGATGGCTGCCTCGAGGCCTTCCACGGAGAGGGGCAGGAGCCAGGAGGCCGCGCCGACGAGGACCATGTTGGCCGCGCGGGCGTTGCCGGCCTCGCGGGCGAGGGCATCCGCATCGAAAAGCCGGGAGCGTGGCAGAGAGCGGATCGCGGACAGGACGGCCTCGATATCGGGGTAGTCGGGAATGTTCCTGATGGGAGCAATTGCCGAGATCACCGAGCCCTTTCCTGCAGAAAGCCAGGGCAGGTAGCGGAGGGCTTCGAGGGGCTCGAAGGCCATGAGAAGCGAGGCAGAACCGAGGGGGATGGTCGGGCTCGCGGGTTCAGTGTCGGAGATTCGGAGGTGGGCGAGCACCTCCCCTCCCCGCTGCGCCATGCCGTGGACCTCGGACTGCCTGACCCTGAGGCCCTCGGCCATGGCCGCCTTCGCGATCACGACCGAAACCGAGATGCCGCCCTGCCCGCCGACCCCGGCGAGGATCATGTCATAGTTCATAGCTTCCTCGCCTTTTTCGTCCATTCGATGCACTCGCGCACGAGGACCACCGCCGAGGGCCCCCTGTGCGCGAGTTCCTCCTTGATGGCGGCGACGTTGGCGGCGTGCCCGGTCCGGTGCGCCCGAAGTACGCGGATGTGGGCCGGATCGATGCCGATGCCTTCCAGCACGGGCACGAGCCGCGAGGCGGGAGCTATGGTCGGCTGCGCTCCTGTCATGCCCGTCGTGTCGTTGTCAAGAATGAGAAGCGTGATGTCAGTGTTGTGGGAGACGGCATCGACGAGGTTGGGAAGACCCGAGTGGTAGAAGGTCGAGTCTCCGATGACTGCGACTGCGGGGCTGATGCCCGCGCCCGAGGCGCCACGCGCCATGCCCACCGAGGCGCCCATGTCGACGCAGGATTCGATGGCATTCCAGGGCGGGAGGGCCGCGAGCGTGTAGCAGCCGATGTCAGAGTTCACTGAAGCCAGCGGGTAGTCGGCCAGGGCTTCATTGAGGGCCGTGTAGGAATCGGCGTGCGGGCAGCCCTGACAGAACTGTGGCGGCCGGCCCGGGGCCACGAGGGTGCTCGGGGCGAAGCCCTCGCGGGCAGGCAGGCCAAGGGCCGCGCGCACGAGGTCGGGCGACAACCCCCCGTCGAGGGGAAGCTCCCCTGAGCGTTTGCCGCCAATTGGTACGGGTCCCCCGAAGACGCCTCGGAGCTGGTCCTCGACATGGGGATAGCCCTCCTCAAGGACAAGGATCCTGTCGACGGTGGCTGCCAGCTCGCGGATCTTACCAACTGGTACGGGGTAGGAATTGAGGGACAGGACCGAGGGCATTTCACCCTGACTGGCAGCGAAGTCCGCGAGGTTCTCGGCCAGGTACTGGCGAGCCAGACCGCAGGCGATCACGCCAAGCTTCCGGCCTGCCAGGGCAAGGACAGCAGCATCTTCCGAGCGCGCCCTGAAGGCTTCCTGCTTGGCCAGCAGTCCCTTCCAGCGCTGCCGCGCCATCGCAGGCATCAGGATCCAGCCCTTTGTGTCCGTGGTCTTGTGCATGGGGTTGACCGCCCGCCCAGGCCGCGCCTCGATGATCGAGCGCGAGTGCGCGAGCCGCGTCGTGATCCGCAGGAGGACGGGGACCTCGTGCAGTTCGGAGAAATCGAAGGCTTCACGCGTCATGTCATAGGCTTCCTGCTGGTTGGCCGGTTCGAAGCAGGGCATGCGGGCGAAGTCGGCAAGCACCCGCGAATCCTGCTCGTCCTGGCTGGAGTGCATCCCCGGATCGTCGGCGACCACCACCACGAGCCCCCCGTTTATCTTGACTAAGGCGGAATTGATGAAGGGATCGGCTGCCACGTTGAGGCCAACGTGCTTCATGGAAACCATCGCCCGACGGCCCGCGAAGGATGCGCCGAGGGCCGACTCGTAGGCTGTTTTCTCGTTGGAGCACCACTCGGCGACCAGGCCGTCCAGGACGCCCCCAGCCGATCCGTGGGCTTCTCCAGCAGCCTTCCAGGCCTGGAAGGACTCCATTATTTCGGTGGAAGGCGTGCCGGGGTATGCGTAGGCCGAGGAAATGCCCGCGTGGAGGGCAGCCAGGGCGATCGCTTCGTCGCCCATCAATGTCTCAGTTGCCATGATGCCTCACTTCTCGGAGGAGGAGATAATAAACCCCTTCTTCCTTGAGGGCAATATTCAAAACGCCGTTTTGAATATTGGAAAATACGCGGAGGCCCGGCAAGCGACTATCCCGAGGAGGAGGTCGGCGAAGGACTATCGGCTACTGCGGGCCATCGGCCGCCGGCGGACTAGCTTCTATCGAAAGCGCGCCGACAACCCGGTTCCGACCCGTCGCCTTGGCATGATAGAGGGCAGCATCGGCGCGCGCAAAAAGCCTTGCGGAGTCGAAGTCCAGGCTGACATCCATCGCCGCCACCCCAAGGCTGAGCGTGACACAACGCGAAATGGGCGAATCCTCATGGGGGATGGCGAGGGACTCGACCTCCTTCCGTATCGTCTCCGCAAGCACCATTGCACCATCCTCCGAAGTGCCTGGGAGCATCAGGAGAAACTCCTCTCCCCCGTGCCGGGAGGCGAGGTCGGTCGGCCTCTTGAGCGAGCCCGCGATGGCTGCGGCTACTGCCCGCAGGCAGGAATCTCCATCCTGGTGCCCGTAGCGATCGTTGTACTTCTTGAAAAAATCGATGTCGCACATCACGAAGGCCATCATGATGGGGGGAAGTCCATGCCGTTCCCTGATCAAGCGCTTCCTTTCGCTCGCCAGGCGGTCGGTAAAGCATCTACGGTTTGCCAGGCCCGTGAGGGAGTCCGTCGAAGCGTGGAGGGCAAGCTCACGGTTGAGGGCAGCGAGCTCCTCGTTGCGCTGGCGTTCGGCCTCGATGAGCCCATCGACGCGATCCGCAAGGATGCCTATCTCGTCGAGACGCCCCGCGGCCAGTCCGAGTCCGAGGGGAGAATCCACTGCACCTGCCACCGCCCTGGTCAAATGATGGGCAAGCTTCCAGATCGGCTTGATGACCAGAATCGAGAGTGCGAACGACAAGGCCAGCAAGGCCAGGATGATCGACGCAACATAGGCGGTCCCGGCCTGGAGGATGAGGGTGCGGGCAGCGGGAGCTGCGTCAGGGCGATAGACGATGCGCAGCGCAATTCCCGGAGTGGCTCCCGCGGCCATGAGGGGAATATCGAGGGTCCGCTGCTCTCCCGCATCCTGGACAAAAAATGGGCCGTCTGGACCCTGGATCGACCGACCGCCCTGGTCGGATCGTGGCAGCATCACACCGATCCGGAGCTGGGCAATCTCGCCGATCCGGATCATGGGTTCCCCGGCGAGATAGCGTCCGAACAACAGAAGCCCCTGCCCCTCATCCAGCATCGCCGTGTCGCGCACTGGCATGCCTGCCAGAATCAGGGCTCCCCGGGGAGACTGCATGATGAGGGTGAATCCATCCTTCCCGTAAGCCGAGGGGACGACAATATTCGGCAAGGAATCAGCCAGACAGGGCGCAAAACTTCCGCCAACGGAGTCGCGCATCCCGGACCAGATCGCAGCACCGCCCTCGGCCCGGAGCTGGATAAGATCCAGGCGAGATCTGGCAATCCACTCCGCCTGAAGAAGGGCTGGAACGCGCAATGGGTCGCGCTTCCTGACAACAGCGAGCATATCGTCCCGGATCGCGTTTTCGGCCACCAGGGCGAGGAGGTTCAGTTTCTCGCTTTCAATGACCGTCAAGGTCCGCCTGACATGCGCGATGCTCGCCCGGTCCTCGAGGGCACCAAAGCTACGGGAGGTGATAAGTTCGAGGGCCTCGAACTGGAGCAGGCCTATCGCCGCGAAAACAGCTACTCCTATGAGCGCCATCCGCGCTGCAAGCGTGATCCTGAGCTTCCCCATGGAAGGAGTATAGGCCAGTCTGCCGGGAGGACGCCATGCCTCCCATTGACGCCTCCTCCCCCACCACGCTAATCTCGCGCCGCTCGCCCGGATGGTGAAATTGGCAGACACGCTAGATTCAGGTTCTAGTGCCGTAACTGGCTTGGGGGTTCAAGTCCCCCTCCGGGCAATACCTAAATGCTTTTTGAATAGCGACTTAACGAAATACTGAGGGCTTTCTGAACCGCCATTGTTCCCCGATTTCATTTTCTTCTCGATCAGCTCTTGCGATCTACTCCTGCATCCCACGGATAGCCGTCTTGATCTTGTCGACGATTGTCGCGACTTTGGCGCGGCTCCGCTTTACAAAGGCGCGGAATGCGACTCGGGCAAGGAACCAGAAGCCACCTAAGCCTACGAGACCGCCGAGTGCAAGAAATAGTACGCTCATCGGGATGCTTAGATTTCCAATGCCAATTATCAGCATGGCGAACACCGCGACTTTCATCCCAACAATAGCGCCCAGTCCGCTTGATACCGCGAAAAGTGCCAACGCCATCGATTTCAGGCTGCAGAACGCCTCAATCTCCGTGCCACGCTTTCCTTGCCTCACGGACAGGCTCAACGGAAATCCGTCGAGCAAGGATTTCAGGATCCCTCGCCTCCACGAAATCGTGCCGCTGTCAACGACGCTCGATTCCGATAAATCGGTCAGGGTGGGAAGGGACTTATTGAGGCGCTCCAGTTCATCCTGATTCAATGCTTGGGGTAGAATGTCGATCCGCTCGAATGAAACATCGCTACCCAAGAGGAGCCTCGTTCCGCTCTGCTTTCCGCGTTCCGCGATCCCAGCGACAGCAATCCGGATGTGTTCGACGGAAATGCCTGTCTCTCGTGCAATCTCTTCGATTTCCGAAAGCAGGAGGCCATCAACGGCTCTTGTCTTTCCCTTGCGTTCGATGTCAAGTGCTGTCTTGACGATGAGTGCAACTTCACGATCGGAATACAGCCTTGAGTCATCAGACATGACTGTACTCTCATGGTATTCGAGGATGGTGTCAAGAAAGCGGCATTCAGCCTTTGCGGATAGAATCGGAATTCTACATCGATATGGGTAGAGGTCGCGGGATATGCCAATTCCATTCTAGTCAGAAAGGGAAGCCAGTGAAACGAGGATTGTCATGGCAAAGCTGAAACTCTTCCGTCACCCGGGCATTGTTTTCGAGAAGCCAAAGCGCATGACCTTCAAGTTCCTGCTGCTGGGGACTGTTCGTCCGCTGCTCTTGATGATCATTGCCACCCTCCTGGATTCTGTCTGGAAACTTTACCACACTACCCTCTTCCTCAATTCTGTCCTCGTCGTCTGCGCGATAGTTATAATCGGTAGCATTGTAAGATATGCCTATCTGCCATGGGTGTTGAGTGACAGGGAACATAGGGCAGCGAGGGTATTTTCAAGTGCCTTTGTCGTCCTGGTCATCCTTGTCCAGGTTTCCGGTTTCTCCTATGTGGCATTGGCATTGGGTATCCCTGGAATCATCCTTGCGATAAAGGGCAGCAAGGAGAATCCCCGGACCAGGGCAAGTAACGCAATGGATGCCGGAGATCCGCATGCGGCAGGAAAGCCGGCAATTGACCCCTTTGAGGTCTTGGGAATATCACCGGATGCTACCGATGAGGAGATAAAGGCAGCCTAGCGGCAGACCATCAAGAAACGCCATCCCGATGCGAATCATGGTACAGGAGACACAGCCAGGTTCAGGAGGGCAGTCGAGGCGTACAGGATCTTGATGGAAGCGGAAAAGCAATGGAACAAGCCTCAGGCCCACTGGCCCTTCAAGGTCTGTAGTCCCTCGAGGACCTCCGTCCTCGGGAGCCCGCCTTTCGCCAGTTCGACGTCCTCCTTGATAAGCAAGCGGTCATAGAACGAAAGACAAAAGCCATGCTCGGCATCCCCGGCAAGCGCGGCGAGGATGAACAGGAAATCCTCAGCCTTTCCGTAGAGCCTGTCTTCTTCGTAGTGAAGGATCATGGTCCGAAGGAGGCCGAGGTCGCCGGCCTCGAACTCGAATGAAGCGACGAGGGCATCAATCCGGGCATGGACCTGGGTCAGGTCGAATCCGGCCTGGCAGGCCTTCACCAGCATGGATACAGCCCCGGACTTCAGGCCATGAATGCGTCTATCCACAGGGGCGGCGCCAGGGACGGCGGCGCCAGGTTCGGCGCTGCCAGGTTCGGCCGCGCGTTCG
>JBAXTA010000072.1:0-15197 GCA_037130415.1 Spirochaetota bacterium | reverse complement strand
GAAACGCGGCTGCTTTCCCTCGAATGGCCCGAGCCCCCGGTGCAGGCCTGGCTGGAAGCCCTCGAAAAGGATGTCCTCTCCCACCTCTTCCTGTTCCGCGATTCCAGCAATGAACGCCGTCCAGGCAAGCGCCGCTCGCCCGCCCTCGCCCGCTACGGCATGAACCTCGTCGTCGACCGCTCGGGCGTCACCCGTGCACCAGTCGTTGTCGAAAACCACCCGAGCCTTTCCAACCTCTTCGGTTTCGTGGAGCCCAAGCCCGACGATGACGGCGACAGCCGCAGCGCCTACCTCCGCATCCGGGCGGGTACCTTCCTCTCAGCTGCCGGCGGCTACCTCGTGCTCCGTGCCGAGGACATCCTGGCAGACGAGGAAGTCTGGACGCGGCTCAAGCACGCCCTCCAGGATGGGAAGGTCGAGATCCAGCCGCGTGAGGGACCCTACGGAGCGGCTGCCTGGCTCAAACCCGAGGCTGTCCCCGCCGACGTGAAGGTCATTTTCATTGGCGGAGAAGGCACCTACGACGCGCTCTACCAAGCCGACCCCGATTTCCAGAAGCTGTTCAAGATCCACGCGGAATTCGACTCGACCATGCCGCGCACGGGAGCGGGCCTCCGCGACTACGAAGCCTTTGCCCTCAAGGTTTCCGGAGAGGAGGGCCTCCTTCCCGTCACCATCGAGGGGCTTGGCGCCCTCGTCGAGGAGGGCGTGCGCCTCTCAGAATACCGTCGCCGCCTTTCCACGCGCTTCGGCAGCATCGCCGACCTCCTCCGCGAGGCCGACTACATGGCACGCGGCACCGCCCGCCCGAGCATCGACGATGAGGCCATACGCCAGGCAGTCGCCGCGCGTGCCCGGCTTGCCAATCTGGCAGAAGAAAAGATCGAGGAGATGATCGTCTCGGGAGAGATCATCCTCCAGGTCCGCGACTCGGCTGTCGGGCGCCTCAACGGACTTGCTGTCCACGACCGCGGCTACTACGCCTTCGGCCTCCCCGCCGTCATCTCGGCCCAGGTGAGCCCCGGCGAGTCCGGCGTCATCAACATCGAGGGAGAGGCCGGCCTCTCCGGCGAGATCTACGACAAGGCAGTCCTCATAGTTGAAGGCTTTGTCCGGAGCCGCTACGCCCGGGACTTCCCCCTGGCCATCACCGCTTCAATTTGCTTCGAACAGTCCTACACCGGCATCGAGGGCGATTCAGCCTCTTCGACCGCCGTCTATGCCCTGCTCTCGGCCATCTCCGGCATTCCCCTCCGCCAGGACATCGCCGTCTCCGGCTCCATGAACCAGATCGGCCAGGTCCAGCCCGTCGGCGGCATCAACGAGAAGATCGAGGGTTTCTACCGTGTCTGCAAGCAGGCTGGCCTCAGCGGAACGCAGGGGGTCATGCTCCCGAGGCGCAATACCGTCAACCTCGTCCTGCCACTGGAAATCCAAAAGGCCATCCGCGCGGGCCAGTTCCACCTCTGGGCGGTCTCCACCATCGACGAGGGCCTCGAGGTCCTCTCCGGTATCGAAGCCGGCACCCTCAACGAGCGCGGCGAGTTCCCCGCCGAATCCTTCAACGGCCGCGTGCGCCGCGAGCTCCTCAGGATGGCCAAGACGATACGCAACTACCAGGGATAGGTCTTTCCAGCCCCATTTCCAGCCCAGAGGGAAAGTCGTACGCTGAGACGATGAGCAGGGCCAAGCTTCCCATCGCGGGCCTCTATCTGGACAGCCCGGAATCGGGCTGGGATTGGTCCCGCAAACATCCGGTGCTTCGAATCGATTGGTCGCTTTGAGGCCTTGCTGCGGCATGTCTCCGAGGCGAGCGGCGAAAAGGTGGTGATTCTCGTCGATGAGTACGATAAGCCCATCCTGGACAACCTGGAAAATCCCAAGCTGGCCCTCGATAAAAGTGGCGACAAGCGCTCGCTTGCCCAGCTACAGGAGCGGGGCTACGCGGAAAAATACCGCAGCGATGGTCGGCCGCTCCATCAGGCAGGCATCGTTTTCGATGCGGAGTCTCGCAACATCGAGGGCTGGGAGACGGAATAGCCGGGTACCTGGCTGGTTTCGCTTAAATATGATGATCTCGCGCCCATGGCGGCCTTTGCGGGTTCCAAAACAAGAACTGCCTTTGTACTATCACCAATCTCGCTGCTTTGAATCTACATATCATGCGAAAAAACGGCATTCCTTGCCTGGAGCGTATCTTCACTCTGCATGAAGAAATCGCTCAGGATGTACTCATCATGCATGCCAGCTGGAATATCGCCTTCATACACAATCGTATGCACAACATTTCCGTCTCGTACAATATCAATGGTCAAACCGCGCAAGGTTGATAGTGCCGCATTGTTTTGAATACTTATGGAGTTAGGTGGAATCGCAGAAACTGCGATTTCCTGGGCGCCCGGAAAATATGCGCATGATGCCAGCATCGTTGTCAACAGCAATCCTGGTATTGAAGCCATTGCGAACAACACGTTAACCGCTCTTAAGGTTGTCATTTCGATCCTCCGGATATCAGATTGCTATCGAACTAAAAAAATGGCTTTATTCAAACAATTGCCTCTCTAATTTATCGAAGCAAGGGCCATAGCGGCAAAGCCGACCCTTGCTTCGAAAGAATATTATCGAAATTAGTACCAACTGTGAGTCAGCGTCAGTTCACCGTTCGGCAATCCGGGAAACTGGACAACTGTTATCCCAGTGTATGGTATATTCCAAGAAAACCAACCCCCGGGAATTCCCTGAGCCTTTCCGCTTTCCGAAGAGAACGCCGTTCTCTGGATTTGTCCAGTTCCACGAGCATCGATTACCTGCGACGAAATAGAATCTGCAGGAAAGGCACTGGTGTATCGGAAAAAAGTGCTGTACAGATCATTATAAGTTCCCCACACAAACCACCATTGCTCTGCTTTTTGACGAGTCCAATATCCATTATAGACCGGACTATCGGAATAAAGAGCCCTTGTCGCAGGACCAGAAAAAATTGACATTGCTGTTTCGGGAGCGACCCAAGTCGATTCCAAAACTGTGGTGGAAACTCCGGTTTCAACGTTGAAGTCCACCACGGATCTCCGCACCAGAGCGTATTTCTTCCAGTTCTCGCCGAATTCCTTCTTAAGAAGCGCTATACCAGATTCAATTAAGGCCTGCTGGTCAGTTTCACTTAGTGCGCTTAAATCACGCGAACCCACGACACGGGCTGTGAATCTATCGACCTCGGGCTTAAGTGCCTACAGACGATCGACCTCTGCGGCGCTCAGGGTAACGCCATTGGGCATCATCAAGCCCGATCCAGCTGTGACCGGCTGGCAGGCGGAAAGCGCGAGACCCGCGGCCAGGACCGCGAGATAAGCAAGGATCGCCGGGAAACGAGATTTCACAAAGACCACCTAAAACGACTACATAGATTTGCGACCTTCCGAACCTCCGGATGAGCAAAGGGTCACTGGGTGGCTGATGTTACGACCCTATACAATAGTTGTCAAGGAAAATAACTTTATATAGCCCGGTTTTCATAAGTAAAATACTCACCTGCCTTAGTTCTCCATGAATACACCAATTACAATGACTGATTCAAAGTTCGATGGTCGGCAGCACGAATCCGCGCCAGCGCAGGCTTCAAGAGATATCGTGACCTGCCGCTCGGCACTCAAGAACTCAGCCCCAGATGCCCGCTCTTTTCGAGGTAGTACTCATGATCCCGCCCGTAGACTCGAAGACCCTCGTGGCGAGATGCTTCAGGGAATAGCGGTCGTGGCTCACGATGAGGACCGCTCCCTCGAATTCGCGCAGGTTCTCAAGGCCGCCCGAGCTCCAGGCGACTGGGCCTGACCAGGTCTGGAAGTACGACATCACCTGCATGAAAACCGGCGTGTCGGGCATCTTCGTATATGCCTACATGATCATCGATGTCTGGAGCTGCTCCGTTCCATGTTCCGTCAAGACTGCGTGTATCTAGTGTTCCAGGGTCCGCCCGAAGGGTCTGCTACTGCCCGTCCAGGGCTCGTAGCTCAGCTCATTTTCTGAAACCTTCGCAAAAGTGGCGTAGCTTCCGTTCCTGTTCAAGGTATAGGTCGTATCCGTCGTTACATCGAAACAGCTCGCGAAGAGTTCTATCCGGTGATTCACGGAATAGCCATCGTCCACCTGGATATAATTGTCCGTAAAAAATGCCCACATGTGCCCATAACCTTCCCACACCCCGATAATCCAGCAAGGTGGCCCGATTTTCGCCTTTCCCATAAGTGCAAGCCCCTTGCAGCTTGAGAGCGCAAGTAATAAGCCCATTGATGGGCTAATTCTCATCAGGCTACTGGTAGGGCGGGTCACCCGGACTTTGGCCCTCATTGTTTCGGCGAGCATGTCCAACCTCCTCTAGCAGCCTGTCGGTCTGAAAACCAGTGATTTTGGGATTTGAACGGGTTTTCGCCAGCCAGCATCCCGAATCAAGGTCGATTTTGGAATTTCGCCTTACCGGTGCTCGTTTCTTTGTTGAATTTCGCTATTCCTGGCTCAGGATGGGCCGTTTTGGGTCCCTCATGCCCGCGCCGCGGCAAATGCATCAGCCCTTTTGACGGACTCCATCCGATGCAGGCGCTTCATGTTGTAAGCCAGCGTCACCAGGTTCCATTCGATGCCCACCTTATCAAGGCCGCGCATCAGGAACTGCCGGAAGCCCAACCTTGACTTGATGATGCCGAAGGCCGGCTCAATGGTCTCCTTGCGCTTCTTGTACTGACTATGTCCTTCCGGGGTCTTGAGCCGATGCGCCATCTTTTCCTTGACCGGAGCCGTTTCCGCTGGCGTCTCAGGCAGCGTCTTCCTCTCTAGGTCCGCTACGGTCCGGTGATGTGACTGCCGCCCGATTGCGCAGAATACTGTCGGGGCCTCTATGGTGCCTTCGATGGTGGTCACAGCTTCATCGCTGAAATAGCCGGTGTCAGCACAGACTGTGCTCGGTTGTCGCACGTCGGCGTTGATGCTGGCAACGGCCGGGACCAACTCCCGCTTGTCGTTGGCATGGTTAGTCACATACTCGCCGAGAATCAGCATACTGCCCTCGGTATCGATCACCGCCTGCGCGTTGTAGGCCTGCTCCACATGTTCGCCGTTCCCGGCCTTCATTATCCGGCTTTCACTGTCGGTGAAGTTGAACTGCGATTTATCAGGAGGATTCTCGGAGGGCGGCTGAGGTTCACGACCCCGGGGCTTCATTCCTTCGGCGCGCTGGTCGTCGCGGGCCTTCTTCTTCTCCTCGTACTCTTCCCGCTTCTGCTTCAGAATGTCTGAATACCGCTCCTCGATGACCTTGCGTGCTTCGAGCAGTTTCGCCTTGCGGTCCGCCCGGCGCTTGATCTCTTCCGGAATGCACAGCCCCGTATCCAGGGGCACGCTGTCGGCGTCCTCCGCCTTGCGCGTGAGCTGCTCGATCTCCAGCTCCAGCTGCTTGATCATCTCTTCGGAGCGCTTGTAGCTGACAGCGGCGTGCTTGCTGGCGTTGGCCATGATTTTCGTGCCATCGACAGCAATCCCGCCGACCTTCTTCAGGTGCCCCATCTCCTGCGCCAACAGCAGGACCTTGACGAAGGCCTCCTTGAAAGCCTCGCGGTTCCTCGTCCTGAAGCTACAGATCGTGTCATGGTCGGGATGCTTGTCTCCGCCGCAGAGGTAGCGGATGGCGACGTCGTAATAGGTAGCCTGCTCGATCTCGCGGGATGAGAAGCGCCCGGTAGCATAGCTGTAGACCAGAAGTGCCAGCATCATCGATGGCGGGTACTGCGGACTGCCGCTGCCCCGCTCGTTGACAGAGAACCCCTGGATCTCCAGGGAATCGACGGCATCGATGATGAAGTGGACCATGCTGTCTTCGGGTATCCAATCGCGCTGGTCCGGAGGAAGCAGCATCAAGGTTTCTCGGTCTATCGTCACATACTGGGCGGGCATTGGCAGATAGTATCAGATTCAGGCGCTATTGGAAATTCCTTGTTTTCAGTCCGACAGGCTGCTATGTCGAATTCCACGGCTCGGCTCAGGCAGGCAGTCCGGCTTCCGAGTGGGTAGCGGTCGGTGAGTTCATGCTGAAGCCGATGTCGCCTGCGGGTTCTCCGAAGCGGGAATTCTGGGTCAAGGCAGGAGAGGGAGCGACACATCGCATTCTGCTTTCGTGTGTATTGGCTGACGCAAGCGATGAACTGCTCAGCTTCCAAGTACAGGGTATGAAAAAGAGGGAGAAGTTGTAGTTCAGAGTGTTCTTGGAAACCACCTCAAACTGTTAATAACTCAATTCAGACCAAAAGCGGCACGGGATCAGCTCCCCTGCCTTCGAAACCGATGCCAATCAATACCATATTTGTGCATCGCCAGGCCGAAGCGGCGCTCGGTGATGCCGAGTTGGCGGGCGGCGCTGGAGGCCCGGCCAGTGGTAGCTCGTGAGGATGTCGAGAGCCGGGGTCGAGATGCGGAGGACGGGCTTGCCGAGGCGGGCGCCCGAAAAGCAGGCAGCCTCCCACGGGATGCTGTCAGTTGCTCTCATGAAGGGCGCTAACGCTCACTTCGCTCGCCTGGCTGCGCTCCCCCTGTCTGCTTCTTCAGGTTGAACTTCTTCACGAACTCCTCCATCACCCCCGCGAGGTCCGGCTGCCCGATCTCCTGGAGGTCATACCCGACCTTGACCGTCGGGTGCTTGATCTTCACAATGCGGTTCAAATCGATGGGAGTTGCGATGATCACCGTATCGCAGTCGGTTGCGTTGATGGTAGCCTCGAGGTCGCGGACCTGCTGCTCGCCGTAGCCCATGGCAGGCAGCAGCGTGCCGATGTTCGGGTAGCTTGCAAAGGTCTCCTTGAGGCGGCCGACAGTCCAGGGGCGGGGGTCGACGAGTTCACGCGCACCGAACTTGCGTGCAGCGACGGTGCCGGCACCGATCTTCATGTGGCCGTGGGTGAGGGTGGGGCCGTCCTCCACCACAAGAACGCGCTTGCCTTTGATCAGCTCCGGTTTGTCCACGGTGATGGGGCTCGCGCCGTCGATCACGATCGCCTGGGGATTGATGCGCTGGATGTTGTCGCGCACCGTCTGGACGCCCTCGGGGCTGGCGGTCTCGATCTTGTTGATTATGATGACATCGGCCATGCGGAGGGTGACCTCGCCGGGGTAGAAGCTCACCTCGTTGCCTGCGCGGTGGGGGTCGGCGACGGTGATCATGAGATCGGGTCTGTAGAAGGGGAAGTCGTTGTTTCCCCCGTCCCAGAGGATGACGTCGGCTTCCTTCTCGGCCTCGCGGAGGATGGCCTCGTAGTCGACGCCCGCGTAGATGACGTTCCCGCGCACGACGTGGGGTTCGTACTCCTCCATCTCCTCAATGGTGCAATTGTGCCTTTTGAGGTCCTCGACGGTGGCGAAGCGCTGGCACTTCTGCGCGACCAGATCGCCGTAGGGCATGGGGTGTCGGATGGCGACTACCTTGAGTCCGCGGGCCATGAGCATCTGTACGATCTTGCGGGAGGTCTGGGACTTGCCCGCGCCGGTGCGGACGGCACCGACGGCGATGAGTGGCTTGGTGGACTTTATCTGCGTGTCCTTCGGCCCGAGCATGGAAAAGCTCGCACCGGCAGCATTCACAATTGCACCAACTCCCATCACGTGGCTGTAGGGCACATCCGAGTAGGAGAAGACACATTCATCGACCCTGAGCTCCCTGATGAGCCTCGGGAGGTCTGACTCAAGGAAGATGGGGATACCCTGGGGATAGAGAGCGCCGGCAAGCTCGGCGGGGTACTTGCGGCCAGCGATGTCGGGGATCTGCGCAGCGGTAAAGGCCACCACATCGAAGGCCTCGTTGTTCCGGAAATGGCTGTTGAAGTTGTGGAAGTCGCGCCCCGCGGCTCCGATGATGAGGACGGTTCTCTTGGCCATGGTGGCTCCTTGCTAAAGGGCAGACACGAAGCGGGCCATGCTCCCGTGGGAGGGTCCCCGCCTGGCAGAATTGTGCGTCCTCCCTGAGGAAGCTGTCAAGGATTAAAATCCAATTTTATAGATTGAAACACCGAGGTCAGGCCTGAGCCTGACCATGGTTTCAGAGGATCGCGCGATTCCCTTTTGCGAACTCTTCAAGGCTTGTGCCCTTGAGCATGCCCAGCATCTCACCCCGTATGCTTTCCCACTTGTCGTGCAGGGGGCAGGGCGCATCGGCATTGCAGGAAATGCGGCCGAGCACGCAATCGTCGTCGGAGACAAGCCGCTCTATGGGCTCCAGCGCCTCGTAAAGACTCAGCTCCGCCGCGGGCCGATCCAGCCTGAAGCCACCGCCAGCTCCTTTCCTCGCAACCACGATTCCTTCTTTCGCGAGCTGTCCGAGGAGTTTGGACAGGTAATTCGGCGGAGCCCCGACCTGCGCCGCGAGGGTACGGGCATCGGCGTATTCGCCCTCGGGCAGGCAAACGAGTACAGAAAGCGCATTGAGCGCGTGTGTAACGGTTCGGGAGAGAATGGGAGCCTCCTCGCGATGCAGAGACATTTCGGGACCATGCCCAGTGCGAGGGTGCCGCAAAACCGGCGTCTTGTCAGCACCCTGCACATCTGGCATTACACCGCGGCAGTTCCCTTGGACTGCGTGAGGACCGCGCCTGATTCGGCGCGAGCCCTCCGTCCCATGCTGAGGAGGTCATAGATGATGATGCCGAGCCCCACCGCGAAGCAGAGGCCAGCCACAATGACGACTTTGAACCAGAGCTGCATCTGTGCTTGTGCCGTCATGAATCCGAGACCGAAAACGCGTTCGACATAGGACTGGATCACGCCAGCCACGCCGAAGGCCAGGCCCATGACCGACATGGAGATCAGGGTGATCCAGAAGCCGAGGTGGCCGAGATTCGTCCTGAAGCGCTCAACACCATGGAGTCGCGGGAATGCGTAATAGAAGATCGTGAGATTGAGCAGGGCGTAGGCGCCGTAGAAAGCGAGGTGTCCGTGCGAAACGGTGACCTGGCTGCCGTGCGTGTAATAGTTGACCTGCGGCAGTGTGTGTATGAAGCCGAAGACGCCCGCGCCGATGAGGTGCATGATCGAACAAGCTATTACGAGGGTCCACACGACTTTGTTGGTGACTCCGCTTTTGGAATGCTTCGTGTGCTGGAAGGTGTCCCAGACCATCAGAAGAATCGGGAAAGGCTCGAGGGCGCTGAAGATGCCACCCACAGCCAGCCAGTAGTCAGGCGCTCCGATCCAGTAGTAATGGTGCCCTGTGCCCGCAAGGCCCGTGAACATGAAGAGGCCGATCTCGACATAGAGCCATTTTTCGACTGTCTTGCGTTCCACGCCGGTGATGCGCATCAGCACCCAGGCCATGATCGCGCTCGTGATGAGTTCCCAGGCTCCCTCGACCCAGAGGTGGATTACCCACCACCAGTAGTACCAATCAATCGAAAGGTTCTTGTAGAAGGGCACGCCAAAGAGATACAGCAACGCGAGCAGCACGAGACCGCTGAGCAAGGTGCCCTGTATCATTGTCCAGTTTCTTGCCTTGAGCAGCGTCATGCCGATGTTGAACAGGAAAACCAAGGCTCCCACCACGATGAGCATGTTGAGTGGAAACGGGATCTCGAGGAGGGGGCGACCCTTGGTCCAGCCGAAAAGGAAGCCCACAAGCGCAGCGACTCCGGTTGCCGTCAGGAGAATCAGCTGGAACCATGCCAGTTTGGTACTGTAGATCTCGCTCTTGCTTTCCTCGGGCACCATGAAATAGGTGCCGCCCATGAATCCCAGGAGCATCCACAGGACCAGCAGGTTCGTGTGGAAGGCACGCATCGTGGAAAAGGGCAAAGCTTCCACGAGGCCTTGAGGCAGGGTAAATGCATAGCTTATCGCCAACCAGATGCCAGCGACGATCTGCAGGGCGAAGAGACACAGCGCAACAACAAAATATGGATAGGCTATCCGTTGTGACTTGTACGTGACGGGCATCATTTGCCTCCCTTCTGCTTGGAGAGGAAATCCGCGATCGAATTGATTTGCGGCGCGGAGAGGAAGTTCATGAATGCAGGCATTATCGCAGCCTGATTCACGCTCCTGGGGTCAGCGATCTGCTTCGCGATCTGCTCCGCGCTCAACTTCGAGCCCACATTGTCGAGGGCCAGCGCACTTGAGCCGCCCGTCCCCCCAAGCGAATGGCAGCTGAAGCAGTTGTTTTCCTTGAATAGTGCCGCGCCTTCCGACATCGAAATGCCAGAGGAAGCGAGGAGTCGGCTCGTGCCTGTGAGACCCTTCTGTTTGGAGTCCTGCGGTGGCCAATCGTGGTTATTGATGTTGTTGACCCAGCCAAAGAAGGCCACGAGTTTGTCGACTTCATCCGGTTTCACCCTCTGGTTGGGCATATGGCGGAACGAGGTTGCAAAGACCTTTTCAGGTTCTGTCACTGCCTTTCGGATGTAGGCCTCGCCCTTGGTTCTGTAGACCCTGGTCAGGTCGGGGGCGTAATAGCCCCCGAAACCCAGAATCGTATGGCAGTCGTTGCAGTTGTACTTCTGGAACACGACCTTGCCGGCAACTACCTCATCAGTCAGCTTGTCGGCGTTGGTCAGGGTGGCCATCTGCCTGTTGGTGTCTATCGTGAGCACCCCCAGGACGATCGCTGAACTCAGAGTACCCACCGCGAAGATCCACTGCGCGGTCCTTGTTGTCATAGGCATCCCTCCTTTAGCTATAATCGCATGTCGATATCCTCTATAATCTACATTCGCCTATTCGTCAAGGAAGAAGTGGTCCAGTTGATAACGCTGGAGGCTCTCTATGACTCCCCGAAGGTAACGAGCAGTGTGGCTCTTTTTATCCTTGACGTGCATTTTGCTATGCAGTACATAGTATATAGCACAGCATATTGCTGGGCAGAGAGGAGGTATGCATGGGAGAAAGTGATACCCTTGAAAAATGGCGAGGGCAGATCCGGAAGGGCTTCCTTGAGCTATGCGTCCTGGCAATGGTCGATCGCCTCGGCGAAACCTACGGTCTCGACCTCCAGGAACGCCTGTCCACCCATGACCTTGAGGTTGCCGAGGGGACCCTCTATCCCCTTCTCACGCGAATGACCAAGGAAGGGAGTCTGGCCGCCACCTGGAATATGCCCTTGCGCGGCCACCCCCGGAAATATTATCGCCTTGAGGAACGCGGCCGCGAATTCCTCGCCGTAATGCGAGTTGAATACAGGGCTGCCTTCGACTCGTGGCAAGCGATCGAGAATGTTCCGGGAATCCCGCGGGATGCGGAAAGTGAGGAAAGCGCATGAACGAAATTGACTGCCTGAACAGGCGGACGACCTACGGTTGCGAGATGGGAGGATACTCTGGCTTCCCGGTCATCCCCTATGACCGGATTGAAGAAGACAGGCAGGATGAAGGCAGGGATGTAGCATGACGCGCAGGGAATATATGGCGGCTCTGGAATATGAACTCAGGGAAATCGGAACGAGCACACGCGAGGATGCGCTTCGGGAAATGGAAACCCCGCGACCATGTCGAAGGCGCTGTGCTTGTACTCGAGCTGGAGGCCAAGGACGTACTGGCTCGTTCCATCAGGCTTCGTGTCCCCAGGGCCATCAGGAAGATCGAGCTCGGCACCGTCTCCGGCGATATCCTCGTCGAAGGCGCACAGGGGAACCTTGACATCGAGACGGTCTCGGGTGACGTCCACGTCCACGACCCCTGCTCCGGCGGGAAGATCGTCACGGTATCGGGGGACGTGGTGATGGAGGAAGTCAGCGGTGAAGTCTGCGTCGGCACGACCTCAGGAGACATTACGATCAGGGCCCGGCCCGGCTTCCGCGGCGGCCCGGCTCCAAGCAGCTCCGGTGACCTTGAAATGGAGCTAGTGGGACGCCTCAAGAAGATCGCCGCAGGAGAAACCCTGACCTTCGTTGTAGAGCAGCGGCACCCGCTTCATCCTCGAGTTTGGAGCTTGAGCAATCACGGTTCAGCCAGCCTTGCCAGCAAGGGTGCAGGGGAAAGGCTGCTGCCAGACTCTTGTATCATTGCGATGCTCACTCCTTGAACAATTAGCCCGGACTGCCTGATCAAAGCAAAAAAAAAATTATAGAAAAGAAACCGCTGGTCGAGAGAGGAATTATAGAATCGCCCATGTTTTATGATCATTTCGATCGTATTAACTTGACTTTCCCCTGACTTCCGGCCTTAATGGTGCCATGACTGCAGAACGAAGGAGAGCTGAAATTGTCTCGCTTCTCCGGGCGATGCAAACTGAGCTTCGCGTGGACAAGCTCGCTGAAATTCTCCAGGTTTCGGAACTGACAATCCGTCGCGACCTCGACCAACTTGCCGGCGAAGCCCTCGTCATCAGGACCCACGGCGGCTGCATCGCTGCGGGCAGGACAGCCCTGGAATCCGAGTACCACGCCAAGGTTGCCCATAATTTCGAGCTTAAAGAGGCGATCGGACGGGCTGCGGCGGCGGAGGTCAGCGAGGGAAACATCCTCCTGCTCAACGATGGATCCACGACCTTTCACATCGCTGCGCATCTTGAAGAGCGCGGACCTCTCACCGTCTATACGAACTCCCTGGCGATGATCGCCGACCTCGCCCGTTGCAGCGGCATGAGCCTCTATATCATCGGGGGGAAGTACAACGGAACCCTCTACTCGCTCCAGGGCTCCCTGACGGAACAGGTGCTCGAAAGCCTCCAGTTCGACATCTGCTTCCTTGGCGCCGACGCGGTGAGCGCGGAGGGGCAGTGCATGGTCAAGACACCCGAGGAGGCGAGCCTCACCCGCGCGATGTTGCGAAGGGCCCGCCGCAGGATCCTCCTCGCAGACCATACGAAATGCGGTGGGGTCGGCTACTTCACCTATGGATCGCTCAAGGATTTTCAGCTGTGGATCACGACGCCTGGCATCGATCAGGGATTGCTCGGCAGTTTCAGAAAAACCGTGGAAGTAAAGGAGGCCATACCATGAGTTATGACATCGCCTGGGCCAAGGTGGACCTCACGAAGATTCCCACCATCGTTACAAAGGAAATTCCAGGACCCCTCTCGAAGGAGCTTCACGGCCGCGCCGCAAAACTCATACGCGGGCTTTCGAGCCAGGTAAAACTCTTTCCCGTGGTCTTCGAGTCGGGCAAGGGTTGTACCCTCACCGATGCGGACGGGAACATCTACCTCGATTTTTCCTCGGGCATCTATGTCACGACCCTGGGCCACTGCCACCCCAAGGTCTCGGAGGCTGTCGCCAAATACGCGAAGCAGCTGATGAACGCCCACGACTTCACGACGCCCATCAAGGTGCGCCTCCTTGAGAAGATGACCGAAATCCTGCCCAAGGGCCTTTCGGCCATCCAGCTCTACGACTCAGGGACGACAGCCGTCGAAGCTGGTCTCCGTGTCTGCCGGGCAGTGACGGGAAAGTACGAACTACTCTCTTTCTATGGCGATTTCCATGGCAAGAGCGGGCACTCCTCGAGCCTCGCCCGGATGAACTACACCAATGGCGCGGGACGGGCCCAGGGCTTCTATCTGATGCCCCGGCCCAATCCCTATCGCCCACTTTTCACGAAGGCCGATGGCAGCATCGACAGCGATGCCTACATCGCCTTCTACGAGCAGTTCCTCCTCGAGGCGACGAGCGGCCAGGTCGCTGCCGTGGTGCTCGAGCCCATCCAGGGCTGGGCCGGATCCATCTTCCCACCCGATGATTTCCTGCCCAAACTCCGCGCCTGGTGCGACAAGCACAGGTTCCTCCTCATGGCCGATGAGGTACTGACCTCGATGGGCAGGACGGGAACCTACCTCGCGATGGAGCACTGGAACACGGTCCCCGATGTCGTCACACTTGGGAAGGGTTTTGGCAATGGCTTCCCGGTGACGGCCATGGTCGCGCGCGCCGAGTATGCGGACCAGTTCGAAAAGATCAGCGCCTCCACGAGCTACGGAGGCAACCCCATGGCCTGCGCCGCTGCCCTCGCCTCCATCGAGGCCATCCAGGAAGAAGGCCTTCTGGAAAACGCCAAAAGGCTCGAGGGCTACTTCCTGAAGCGCCTGGAGAGCATGAAGGCAGCTCACAAGATCATCGGTGACGTCCGCTGCAAGGGCTGCCTCATGGGCGTCGAGCTCGTGAAGGACCGCGCAACGAAGGAACCCTTTGACGAGGCCGGCACGCTCGTCTACCAGTCCGCCTTCCGGAAGGGTCTGGCCTGGATACCCGCAGGGCACATCCTCAGGATGAGTCCTTCCATCGCGATGGACCTCGATGTCGCTGCCAAGTGCATGGACATCATCGACGAATCGATCGGCGAGGTGGAAAGGCAGTTCGGCTACTGAGGACCCGTCCCTCGCATCCTCCACCATGAAACCGGAAGCAGGATCGCGAGGAAGGTGGCCCATCCGGCGAGAAGTGAAAGCGGGATCGATGCGTGGAGCAGGTGCTGGGCCAGCCACATGGCGGCTATCATCGGTCCGAGCGTGATCATGAGGACGGGGATCTGGGCGCTGATTGTCCAGAGGCTTTTTCTCGCCTCGTAGGCGGCTATCGTGGTTACCATAGGGAAGACGGCCATGAAGCCGCCGAGCAGGTTCTTGAGAAGCACGATGACGATTACAACGGCGGCGATGGCAACGACCTTGATCGGAAGGGGAAGCGGGCTGCGGTGCTCCGCTTCCCTGCGTTGGGTTTGGGCGAAGAGGAGCACGAGGCCAGTCGCCAGTACAAGTCCCGCCGCGATCCAGAAGATCGCCGCATTGTTGGGAAGCAGTCGGTTGAGGATCAGAGCCAGGGCCACATAGGTGGCGTCGGAGATGAGGATTGCGGGGACGATCGGCAGCTTTGCCAAGAGATGGAGCAACCTGACCTGCTGCACGAAGAGAAGCAGGGATGCAATACCGAGGATCTGGCTCGGCCCAACCGGAAGGCCGAGGGAAAGGTTCGAGATGGTAAAGGGAAAGGGAAGTCCGAGAATGAAGGCCTTCCACCTGGCGTCGGGTATGTAGGCGAGCAGCGTGCCCATGAGGGTCACGACGACCAGGAGCAGGGGATCCCAGAGGGAGAACGAAGGAAAGACGGAAGGTTCCACGGGTGGGCAGGATGGTAGGTCCCTTCCCGGAAAATGTCAAAGGAATTGATTCCATACTCCAGGCTGAGAAGGGGGATGCGCATGGCGACTATGAAGGGTGAGGCAATCAAGGCAGGGTGGGGCAGTGCCGAC
>JBAXTA010000071.1:0-15292 GCA_037130415.1 Spirochaetota bacterium | reverse complement strand
TACTCGGTTCCCTGCCCCTGGGAGCCGAGCGCGGGGACGGTGGCGGAATGGATCAAGCCCCGAGTCCTCGAGCTCGTCTACACCTCGCATTCCCTCGAGCCCTTCGCGCGGGACCTCGGCTACACAGGCAAGCCCTTCGCCTGGGATCCCGAGCGCCGCTTCGCCCTCCGCTGCGAGCTCGACGCGGCCTTCTTCCATCTCTACGGCATCGGAGCCGACGACGCGGACTACATCCTCGAGACCTTCCCCATCGTGAAGCGCCATGATGAAGCGGAGTTCGGGGAGTACAGGACGAAGAGGGTGATACTGGAGAGGTTTGGGGAGTATGCAAGCGCTATTTCACATGGCGAAGATACTTGAACGGGTTTTGCTCATAGGAGGATTATTCTATGGCTAATTCTATTCTTGCGGATTTCTTGAAGGTGTGGCCGCTGCAACGGATTCGCTCCATGACCATAGATGAGTACACCGGCGTGGAAAACAAAGAAACCTATACCCAATGGCTCGAGTCAAAGACGGAATCGCTGGGAAGTATCTGGGGTGGGTCCTCGTTCAAATTCGGGATCTACCGCCGGAAGTCGACCGAAAAGAAGCTAGCATCTGAGTCCTATTTGACCGACGGCAAATTCTCATGGCTGAAGAAATTCGGTAACTCCCCCGAAATTGCCTTCGAGACAGTTCGTGCGAAGCTCGTAGCAGCAGCGGAATCGGCACTGCGGGGAGATTCAGCAGCAATAGAATCCCTCGATCTATCTCCTGTACTTAAGTGGAAGACTGCATGCCTCTATCAAGATCAAGCAAGGCCAGTGGCGGTGCCGATATTTTCCGATCAGCCACTGATGTACCTTGCCTTCTCGGATCCTGCGGCTAAGCGATCCTTTTCCGAAGCGTACACTGCGCTCCTAAAAAAAAGACCGTCTGATCGTGATGTCTTCATGTATATGGAATCGGAATGGGGAAGATGGAAGACGTTTCAGGGATCGGTCTGCGGTTTGATATCGAGCGAAGGCGAGGACCAATGGAAGAATGAAATAATGGAAGCCGTGCGGCAAGGGAAAAAGGCGGTAGTGTGGTGGACTAAAAGACCATCAGGAAGGGAACCTGTCCTTGCCCAACTCCGACTGCTTGTTGCCGGATCCGAGCATCAATTCCCTTATTACTATACGACGCGGGGCATTGTTCAGTATCGAGCACGGGTGATTGATATCGCTGTTTCGGAGGACTATGCGTCGAGAAAACCTAAATGGGTCGATTCCTACGGATTCAAGGACGAATTTGGCGAGTACAATAATGAACGGCATTCCGCCAATGTGGCCTTTCTTATTGACGAGATGGTGAGACTGGATGGATCCCTTACGCCAGATGATTTCGAATACTGGGGGGAGAAAAAGGCACCGACCCAGGACAACCTGCAACCGTTTGTGAGCATCAGAAAAGCGGTTGAAATTGAGGAACCGACTGGACCTGCAACCAGGGTCGACCTTCCTGCAAAGAACGTAATCTATTACGGCCCCCCAGGCACCGGCAAGACATTTTTCCTCAAGGATAGGCTTTTTGACCAATTCTCGAAAAAGGTCAGCGGCAAGGACCGCGGCAGGTGGATGATTGAAGAGGCAGAGAGTCTATCCTGGTGGAAAGTCGTAGCCGCGACCCTGCTGGCTACAGGGGCATCAGCAGTTCCCGAGCTAGCTGAACATGAGTTCATCAAGGCGAAAATAGCTACCACCAATCAAAAGAATCACCGCGCAATGATCTGGTCGATGCTGCAGCAGCACACCTTCATGGATTGCGTGACGGTCAAGTACTCAAAAAGGGCGGAACCGCAGCTGTTCAGAAAGGACTCAAGCAGCGTCTGGTCCATCGATACGGAGGCAGCCGAGGAGGCGATCCCCGATGTCGTGGAGTTCGTCGCCCGTGCCGCAAAATATACTACCGAACCATCCATGGAGAAGAACTGGGAGTTCATCACTTTCCACCAGTCGATGAGCTACGAAGATTTTATTGAGGGCATCAAGCCGGTGCTCCGTGAAGAGATCGCAGAACCGGGTCTTCAGTACGAGCTGCAAGACGGGATATTTAAAAGGATCTGCCGCCGCGCGCGTCTCCTTCCCGATACGGAATTCGCCTTGTTCATCGACGAGATCAATCGAGGCAATGTCGCCGGCATATTCGGCGAGCTTATCTCCCTCATCGAGGAAGACAAGCGCGAGGGCGCTGAACATGAGCTCAAGGCAATCCTTCCCTATAGTCGCGAGACATTCACCGTGCCTTCCAACCTTCACATCATCGGGACCATGAACTCTGCTGATCGCAGCGTGGAGGCCCTCGATACGGCACTGCGGCGAAGGTTCGCCTTTGTGGAAATGGAGCCTGATCCTGGACTGCTCGGCACCGTCGAAGGCGTTGCTCTACAGAAGCTCCTAATGGCGGCAAATAATAGGCTCGAGGTATTGCGGGACCGTGACCATCGGATTGGGCATGCCTACCTGATCAAAGCCAAAGACCTAGGGGGCTCAGGGCAGCTTTTACAAACGGAATACTTCCACTGCTCAAGGAGTATTTCTACGGAGACTGGTCAAAGATGGCATTGGTGCTGGGATCGAGATTTGTGGAAAAATCCGAGTCAAAGGTCTCTTGGCCAAAGGGGATGGAAGGTGATGCAGAGGAGGTAGGGGAAACAGTATGGTGTTTCACCGCCCCATCGACCTGGGACGCGCAGGCTTTCATGTCTATCTATGAATGACTATCGGGTGATACGCGTTTTCGAACACGAGCGGCTTAGCATCGGGAGCAAAGGCTTCGAGAAGCGCCATTGGGAGCTCCTCGCGCGATGGGCAGCAAGCCGTGAAGAACGATATCTCGAAGTATGGCATGGCTCCGTCAAGTTCCTTCAGTGGGTTGGTGTCATAGAGGTGGAGGGGCTCGTCATCGAAGTCCTTCCGAAGGCAGAAAGCAAGCTTTCTGGCGGCGATGAGGAGAAGTTAGCCGAAAAATGGAGAAGAATACTGGTCGACTTGCTCGGCAAGGCCTACCACATCAACCTTCGCGGTCTTGATGACGCAAGCATCGGTATTCAAAGGCGGACACTTCTTGATTTGCTCTTTGAAAGATACTTGGATGCTATAGAGCGTCTGATCGTGGAAGGACTTGTCAAGCGTTACCGGGGCATAATCAAGGACCGGAATGCGGTGAAAGGAAGAATTGATCATATCGGCAACATCAGGATGAATGTCGCCCATGCCGAGAGGATTCGCACTTTCGCTTTCGAGTACGACAGGGTCAATACTTTGAACCTCATCATCCGTGCTGCTGTGGACGCGACCGCGTCCTTTGCCCCTTCCGCATTCACCAGAGCAAGGGCGAAAAGCATCGGGCTCTATTTCGCCGATTGGCCTGCCAAGGCAATAACGATTTCCGATTTTCTCGCGGTGCGCTATGATCGAAAGACCGAAGGGTACAGGACAGCGATCAGACTTGCGCGATTGATCCTGGGGAAGCAGAATCCCGACCTGACTCATGGGAAAGAGAAGGTCTTTTCAATGCTCTTCGATATGAACGACCTTTGGGAAAAAGCAGTGCTCTATCGTCTAAAGCGTGAATGCGTTAAGAATGGCTCCGTAAAAATTCGTGGGCAGTCATACAAGGTGTTTTGGCGAGCTGAGACGGGAACTATAAAGACACTCAGGCCGGATATCGTGATGGAGCGGCCGGACGGAACAGTAGTAGTAGTCGATACAAAATGGAAAATTCTTACGGCTGCGATCCCTGGAGATCAGGATCTGCGGCAGATATATGCGTATGAAGCACTGTGGAAGGCATTCGATGGATTCTTGCTCTATCCCCAAACGGCTGAGTGCGGGGAGGGAAACGGTAGTTACTCAGTCCGCGTCGATGAGAAGATAGCTCGGTGCGGCGTCTTGTTCGCCCAAGTTGATCCGAAGCAATGGGGCCAGGATTTGCTTCTCGAGCGAATGGGGTTGGTATGATGGAGCTGGCATACGGTGATGGAGACAGCATTCTCGAGTACCTCGCGCGGCTTGGCTTCCCGGTGGAGAACAACCGCGCCAAGGGCGGGAGGATATGGGTCTACCTCGGCAAGGCGGAGTTCGGGAGGGTGGCGGAGCACCTTGTGAAGAGCGGGGTGGAGGTGAGGCATTACGCGGAGGGGAGGGGGAAGAGGGCGGGGGAGCAGTGGGAGGTGGATCCGGGGAAGAGGTTGGGGTGATTGATATGACCGGAGCCAAAGATAGCCGAGGAGGCTTGACTGATGCCATTGCCTATTGATATCGATGCTTTGCTTCACGGAACTTCGGTGGAATGGGAGCGTCTGGAATTCAAGACCGGCTGGAATCCCCTCGCCGTTCTCCATACCCTCTGCGCTTTCGCCAACGACTTTCACAACCTCGGTGGCGGCTATCTGGTTTTGGGTGTCTCCGAATTGAACGGACAAGCCGAGCTTCCTCCGCGCGGCCTGGCGAAGGGTGAGCTTGATACGATCCAGAAGCAAATCCTCTACCTTGGCAACAGCGCGTTGCAGCCGTCGTATTTTCCCATCGTCGTCCCCTACGAAATTGCCGGCCGCCACATTCTCGTCCTGTGGGCCCCCGGTGGACAGACCCGCCCCTACAAGGCCAGGGTCTCCCTTTCCAAGGACAACCAAGCCTACGCCTACTTCATCCGCAAGGGATCAAGCACCGTTCGTGCCCGCGGAACCGATGAGGCGGAATTGATGTCCATGGCGGCCACTGTTCCCTTCGATGACCGGCTGAATCGGCAAGCAAGGGTCGAGGACCTGTCGCGCTCTCTCATCCAGGATTTCCTGATCGAGGTGGACAGCCAACTTGCGCCTGATGCTCCTGCGCTGGAATTGACGGCGCTTGGACGGCAGATGAATATTGTCGGCGGTTCTTCGGAAGCATTGCTTCCGATAAACGTCGGACTTCTGTTCTTCAATGCCGAACCCGACCGATTCTTCCCGGCAACGCAGATCGACGTGGTATGGTTCCCTGACGGAGCGGGAGGCGACAAATTCACGGAAAAGACCTTCCGTGGCCCGCTCTCGCGCATGGTTCGCGAAGCCCTCGAATATATCAGACGCAACTATTTGAACGAGACGGTGATAAAGCTCGCCGATCGTGCCGAGGCGATGCGGGTCTCCAACTTCCCCTACGAAGCCGTCGAGGAAGCCCTTGTCAACGCGGTCTATCACCGAGGCTATGATACACGTGAGCCGGTCGAGGTCCGTATATCTCCCGAAGACCTTGTGGTGCTCAGCTACCCTGGACCCGATCGTTCCATAAGGATCGAGCAGCTACGCGACGGGAATGTCGCGCCACGCCGCTACCGCAATCGACGCATCGGCGATTTTCTCAAGGAACTCGACCTCACCGAAGGACGCGCTACGGGCATCCCAAAGATGCTCCGCGCCATGCGCCAGAACGGTTCTCCGCCCCCAGAGTTCGACTTCGATGAAGATCACAGCTACTTCCAGGTTCGTTTGCCGGTGCAACCTGCAACCCGGAATGCTGACACGGTCATAGATGACAGACATGTTCCCGAACAAGTGACCGAACAAGTAACCGAACAAGTGCAACGGCTTACCATAGCCCTTGGAGGTAAGGAATCCAGTTCACGGGAGCTCATGGAGCTATTGGGCTTGCAGCATAGACCTAGTTTCCTCTACGACTACCTTCAACCAGCCATCGATGCTGGCTTCGTGGCCATGACCCTACCAGACAAGCCGCGAAGCAGCAAACAGAGATACCGAATCACCGAAGACGGCCGACGTTGGCTGACTCGACATGAAGAAAGCATGAAACAAAGCGGCGGCAATTGATGATTGGGATCCCGGCATTGGAGGGAGTTTGAGGACGAAATTGAAGAGAGAGAGGGCGACTTTGATGCCGGAGCGCGCGATTGACGGAAATCCGAAAAGTGCTTATTCCCTCAGTGGGGGCCTGTCATGGATGGAGGGGGCACGGGGGTGGGAAAGGCGCGAACCCACGGGAATGCCAACTCAATCCGAGTGCCGCGCGACCTTCTCCCCCCGCTTCCTTCTCGATTCCCGCCGCGTGAAGCTTCGCATCGGAGCAGACGACGCGGACTACATCCTCGAGACCTTCCCCATCGCGAAGCGCCATGACGAACAGGAGTTCGGGGAGTACAGGACGAAGAGGGTGATAGTGGAGAGGTATGGGGAGTATGCGAGGAAGATGGGAGCAAAGAATGGGGAGTAAGGAAGCAGAAATAATTGCCGTTGCAAGCACTCGCTGGGCTCGTAATCTCCTTACTCCTCATTCGCTATTCCCCATTCGCTTCTTCTGGGAAGTTGATCCGGGGAGGAGGTTTGTATGAGCGATTCAAGCGACTATCGTGGCGAGGTCATCCTCTTTCAGGCCCCGGACGGTAGCGTCGAACTTGATGTGAGGCTCGATCAGGAGAACCTCTGGTTGAGCCTTGCCCAAATGGCGGTACTCTTCGATCGCGATAAGTCGGTGATCTCGCGTCATCTTGGCAATGTCTTCAGGGAAAATGAATTGGATAGGGAGGCAACCGTTGCAGAATTTGCAACGGTTCAGGCCGAGGGGACTCGGCAGGTGACACGAGTCCTCGAACTCTACAACCTCGATGCAATCATCTCGATCGGCTATCGGGTCAACTCCCGGCGCGGCACGCAGTTCCGCATCTGGGCCACCAAGGTACTCCGTGATCACCTGACGAAGGGCTATTCGGTCAACACGAATCGGCTCAAGGAGCTGAGTCGGACCTTCCAGCTCGTATCTGCCATGACCGCGCGCAAGGAACTCTCCGGCGATGAAGCCATAGCCCTGCTCCGCCTCGTCGGCGAGTACGGGAAAGCTCTTGAACTGCTCGACGACTACGACCATCAGCGGATCAGGAATCCTTCTACGAAACGGCGCGCGACGGTTCCCCTTGAATACGAGGAGGCACTCCGACTTGTCGGAATCTTGCGCGAGCGCTCGCCGGAGACGCCGCTCTTCGGCGTCGAGAAAGACAAGAGCCTCGCGAGCGCGCTTGGGGCCGTCATGCAGACCGCAGGAGGGGTGGAGGTTTACCCTAGCCTCGAGGAAAAGGCGGCGAACCTCCTCTACTTTCTCGTAAAGAACCACGCCTTCGTCGATGGCAACAAGCGTATCGGCGCCGCCCTCTTCCTCTGGTTTCTCGAGCGGAACGGCATCCTTGTAGATGAGGAAGGTAGACGGATTGTCTCCGATTCGACCCTCGTCGCCGTGACCCTGATGATCGCCGAGAGCCGTGTGGAGGAGAGGGAGCTTCTCGTCGGCATTCTCGTCAATCTGCTCTGCGAAGGAGAGGGGCATTGAGAAGGCGAATGGTCACGCGCACAGAGGAATAGCCATGGGTGGGAGGATACGTCGTCATGCTTGTCTCGACTTTCCAGGAGCGGAGAGACTCACGGCGGGGAACTTTACCGCGAGGGAAACATCGCATGGCGATTCGGCATGAGACTGAGGAGAAGCGGGAGATGGCTCCAGGGAAAAGCTTGGAGTAGGGGATATTCAATCAGGCGACCTGCAAAGGAGAAAACCGATGGGCGAACCAGTTTCTACTATTTTGGTCAAGATCGATATGGGAAGCATCGCACTACCCGAATTCCAACGGGGATATGTATGGAACAGGGATCAGGTACGCGGGCTCATCTCTTCCCTCTATCGGGGCTACCCTGTCGGTAGCTTTCTTGTATGGCAGACCCAGGCGGAAGGATTATCGACGCGCGGCGACCAACCTGCCAGTCTCGGCGTGGTGAACCTGCTCTTGGATGGGCAACAGCGAATCACCAGCCTCTATGGGGTGATCAAAGGCCAGGCGCCGAAATTCTTTGAAGGCGACGAGAGGACATTCACCGGACTCCACTTCAATCTGGAGTCTGAGGAGTTTGAGTTCTTCGCACCAATCAAAATGGCGCAAGACCCCTTGTGGATCAATGTCACCGAGCTCATGAAGGCGGGGCCTGAGGGCATTGGGACGATCATATCCCCGATGTACAAGGACTCAGCGCATTCAGAAAAAGCGCCGGCCTACCATGGGAGGTTGAGCAGGATTCTCGCGATCCAGCAAAAGGACATCCATGTGGAAACCATAATCGGACCTGACAAGAGCATCGACGTGGTCGTCGATATATTCAATCTGGTCAATTCTGGCGGAACCAAGCTTTCAAAGGGCGATCTGGCCCTGGCGCGGATCAGCGCTGGCCGTCCGGAAACCCGTGAGGAGATGCGATCCAAGCTCGGCGAGCTGGCCAAATTCGGCTACAGGTTCGACCTTGATTGGCTCCTCAGGAACACCAACGCGGTCATCACGGGAGAAGCGAAATTCAAGCACCTTCATGAGCTTGATTCGGATAAGGTACGGTCAGGCCTGAAGCGGGCCTGCCTGGCGATCGATCTTGTTCTCCAGAAGATATCGAGCCGATTGGGACTGGACCACGATCAGGTGCTGTTTGGCCAAGGAGCCCTGCCACTTCTCGTCCACTATGTCGATAGGCGGGGAGCCACGGCTCTCGAATCTGATGAGTGGGATCGCCTCCTCTTCTGGTATATCCAGGCTGCCGTCAAAGGACGATATTCGGGGTCAACCGAGTCTTTTCTGGACCGAGACCTCTCGATGGTTGAGAACCTGGAAGGAGGGATCGACCGCCTGATTCAGGAACTCCTGACCGTATATGGAGACCTGCATATGATCCCGGAGCATTTTTCGGGATGGAGCCTTGGAGCCCGCTTTTATCCGGTGCTCTACATGATGACACGCATGCTCGGTGCGAGAGACTGGGGTAATGGCAACGAGCTCAAAAAGCACCTGCTCGGCCAGAATAGCTCCCTCGAGGTTCATCATATCTTCCCCAAGCGTCAATTGTATGACGCGCCCCAGAAGTACACTCGTCCTGAAGTGAACGCTGTAGGAAATTTCTGTTTCCTCACCAAGGAGACGAACCTTCAAATCAGCGACAAGGAGCCGGAGAAATATTTCGCGAAGGTGGCAAAAAAACACCCTGGTGCCTTGGAGTCCCAATGGATTCCGATGGAGGAGCGCCTCTGGAAAATCAGGAACTATCGCGAGTTCCTCGCGGCACGGAAAGAGCTTCTCGCTGCAGCAGCCAACCGCCTTCTCGAGGAGCTTTTCCATGGACCGATCCCCAGCGGTCTTGAATCCTCCCCACGGCCGCAGGGTGAAAGCGTCCCCGGATCGGTCATGGATGACGAGGAAGCAGCCAAGCTGGATGAGCTCAATGCATGGGTGGTGGAGAAGAAGCTGCCGCGTGGAGAGATTTCATTCGAGCTCGTCGATGACGAGTCGGGAAGAGTCGAAGCCATCCTCGATCTCGCCTGGCCGCAGGGTATGCAGAAAGGCCTTTCGCGGCCTGTCGCACTCCTTCTCAACGAGTCGAATGAGCTCATCGGGACCATGCAGAAGAAGAACTACCTGGTATTTACAAGTGCCGAAGCGTTCAAGAGCTATGTCAAGAAGGACGTGCTTGCAGGGATGGAATGATGGAAAGGGGGAATTAGCTGAAAATGGATGTCACTACCGCCGTGTTCAGCGGAAAACTGCTTGAAAGAGGCTTCTGGCTCTATGTCTGGGAGGTAGCCATCCCTGGTGGAAAGCTGCTGTACTATGTCGGAAGGACAGGAGATAGCTCGTCTGCAAATGCGCAGTCCCCTTTCAACCGCATGGGTCAACATCTGGGTCAAAACAGGAAAAGCAATATGCTGAGAAAGTACCTTCAGCAATACGACGACAAGGGTATCGAGCTGAGTCACTGTTCTTTCCGAATTGTAGCTCTTGGACCGTTGTGGGAAGAATCCACCGATCATGAGGAGCATCGCCGGATCAGGGACAAGATCGCAGGACTGGAGTTCGGCTTCGAGAAGTCGATGCGGGAATCCGGATACGAAGTATTGAATATAGTACGGAGCAGCAATACAGAAGATAAGCCGCTTCTACAGGAAATTGTCGCGAAGCTTTCTCATGAGTTCCCGTTGCTGAAAATGCGCCGGGCACATGCCAATGAGGATGGATGCGAATGACTACCGAATCCGGAGCAATTCGCTCCCGGTTGCGGATGATCCGCTATCCAGCCCGCCTTGAGATCTTCCGAATTGGGAGGACGGCATGAGCCTGTGGATGCAAGAAGCGACTGAAGCGCTTGGCCGTGGCGAGTATCGACGATTTCGGCAGGATCTGCTTCCGATGGCACCCTTCCCGATCCCGGCCTGCCTGCTGCGCGAAGTTGAATACGGTGAACGCCATTGCCAGGAAGTCGAGACGGATCGTCTCTTCCCAATTCGCTTTCTATGGGTGTTTGAGGCGATTGAACAGACGAATTGGGGCTTGGAGCCTGGAGCGAGGTCCATCTTCAATCCCGAAAGCCTCTACGGCATGTGGGAGCGGTTGACGACCGACCACCAGTTCAGGAAGGAATGCGAGGAAGGCGGATCAAGATTCGATTTTGCGGAGAAGGCTATGGAATCCTCCCACGGGTGGATCTATATCGGAGACTCCTTCATCGATGATTTCCTCGAGCTCGAGAATGGTGCCGGCGTCGAGCTGCAGTTTCCCTCTGGGACATCCGGGGAGTCCATCCCCGCGTTTGTGGCAGCCAAGCGCGAGAGGTCGAGGGGAATTGAATGAGAAGGATGCTCAGGGGTATTTTCGGCAAGGCGGATGTAGAAACCTTCCGACTTAGCGGCCATATCCACTTGATAGGTCCTGAAGAGGAGGCCCTGTGAGCGAACTCGATATGGATGCCCTTCTTGCTGCCCTCCAGCTGGGAGAAACCCAGGATTGGGAGTTCAAATCGGCCAAGGGCGGATTCCCCGGGAGCTTCTGGGAAACCTATTCCGCGATGGCGAACACCGAAGGGGGAACGATTGTCCTCGGTGTCGTCGAACGGGAGGGGCGTGCCTATGTCGATGGCCTTGCCGATGCGAGCATCGCGAAGTACCAGAAGGTCATCCGGGACGGCGCGAACAATAGGACCATCGTCAATCGCGACATCTTGTCCTTGTCCGATGTCGCAGTCGCCAGCGTAGGAGTCGCACGGCTTCTTGTCGTCCATGTCCCCCGCGCCGAACGGACCATCCGGCCAGTCCATGTGGGGCAGACACCCTTCGGCTCCACCTACAAACGCGCTGATGAAGGGGACTACCGATGCAGCGATGCCGAAGTACGGCGCATGCTCGCGGACGCCGACCCGCTCCCCGCGGACCACCGGATTCTCGTGGGCTTCTCGCTCGACGACCTTGATTCGACGAGCCTTGCGCAGTATCGCCAACGATTGCGCTCGGCCAAGGGCGAGCACGCGTGGCTCTCCCTCGGGAGGCGAACCTTTTCCAGTTCTACCAGCGCGCCTTGCCCAAGATGTCCGCGGGGCTTCCCCTTCCTTTCGCCCTCGAAGGCCTGGAGCGACGTGATGTGACTCCCGCCCACGAGGCCCTGCGCGAAGCCTTCGTCAACGCCCTCATCCATGCGGACTACCGGGCCGAAGGCGGCATCGTATTCGAGCGCTATCCCGATCGTTTCCTTCTCGAGAATCCCGGCACCCTCCTCGTGTCCCTCGAGCAATATCACCGAGGGGAAACCAGCGAGTGCAGGAACAAGGCCCTCCAGAAAATGTTCCTTCTCATCGGCGGCGGCGAGCACGCAGGTTCCGGAGTAGCCCGCATCAAGCAGGGTTGGGCTTCCCGGCACTGGCGCAGCCCCTCCCTCGAACTCACGCGGCAACCAGACCGCGTCAGGCTTTCGCTTCCCATGGTGAGCCTCATCCCCGAGGAGGCCCTCGCTGGGATGCGCCAGATCTTCGGCAAGGACATCGATGTGCTCGGCGCCGAGGAACTTCAGGCGGTCGCCACCGCTTATTTCGAGAAGCGGGTCACAAATGCTCGGCTTCAGGAACTCCTCGATACCCACCCTGCGGACATTTCCCGGATGCTCGCGGGGCTCTGTGAACGCGGATACCTCCTTTCCGACAACAAGCGGCGTTGGACGAGCTATCGACTAAATGTGGGGAGTAACCCTGGGGAAATCGACGACAGCTCCGGACATAAGGGCGAGGACTCGATACACAAGGGCGAGGACTCGGTACATAAGGGCGAGGACTCGGTACATAAGGGCGAGGACTCGGTACACAAGAGTGGAGACTCTGCCCAGGAAACCTCCGTTGCGAAGGAGCTCGCTGCCATTGCAAGGGCTGTTCCCCAAGGCAGGCGAGCGTCTCCCCTGGCAGTCCGAAACGCGATAGAGCGCCTGTGCAGGGACCATTTCCTGGAAGCGGAAGAGATAGGCAAATATCTAAAGAGAAACTATGTCGGGATCAGGCAGAGGTACCTCAAGCCCATGGTCGAGGAAGGCATTCTGGAACTACGGTTTCCTGAGGCGCCGAATCGGCCGGATCAGGCCTATAGATCGACAGGACACGGGGTTTGAGTGGGGAGCGCTGTGTCATTGTTGGCACAGCGAGATCGCCTGGGGGAGTCGGTGCTTCAGACGGTCCTGCAGGGCGAGCAATAGGCTGGAGGCGGAGGGGACGAGGATTAAGAGGGGGCAAAGTTGATTTCGGTAACTATGATCCTGCTTGCAGGTTTGTAAAGTGCGATGTAAAGTAATGTCTGGTTAGTGGGAGGATTTTATGGCTAGTACCCGGAAGTGCGCCTTAATCAAGCTTTCAAAACAGCCCATCGCCCTTGTGCTTATCCAGGCTCGGTTTTCACCCATTTCTAATATGGATATATACATACCTGCTATCCAGGACAATTTGAGAAGGCTTGGCTACCCACTATTTTCCCCACAGAAAACCCTAAGCCTCGAGATTGGTCCGGAAAGCGTCAACCGGCTGGAGCAGACCCAATGGCGCTTCGAGCAAGCGGACCGGCGAAGCTCGGTCATAGTCGATGGGGGGCAGATCCTCCTCCAGACAAGCTCCTATGATATCTTCGAGCAGTTCATAGCCGAGTATCGTAGGGTATTCAGCGCGATCATGGCTGAGACCGAGCACCTGCGGTTCGGGGTTATCCAGCGCCTAGGCCTGCGATACATTGATCAAGTTTTCAAGCAAGACGCTGCGGATAGCATCGACTCCTACCTGAGACCCGAGCTTCAGGGAATGAGCTCGCCCTCTTTTTATGACCCCGTAAAGCGTTATGCGATTGCCGTGTCAGGAAAGACCGAGCTTCGATCCGATCAGACAGGCAAGATGGTCATAAGGGTCACCAGGGATAAAAACGAAAACGGGATCGACCTGCCTTCCGATGTCTTCGAAGGTTCCCCTGAGCGGACCAGGAAGATAGCCGACGGCGATGAATACGCACTCATCGACATGGATCACTTTTGGGAGGGAGGAATCGGACCGGGCTTCGATATCGATGCCATCGAGGAACTCTTTTACCGACTCCACGACAAGGTCATAGAGGCATTGCATGGCTCCGTGGTCACAGTGGAAGGGATCAAGAAATGGGAATGACAGATACCTGGGCGACCGCCCCAGCCCGCCGTGCCTACCTGTCGGGAACTCGAAAAGGCGGAATCAGTCGACTAGACGAATGGCGCGGATGGTCGATGACGAGTGCCGCTCATGCGCCGTTGTATTCCTCTGAAGCATATTCGGCGACCTGCGCCACTATGCTTTTGCGTATCGCGCCAGTTGCCGCTTCTGGCCCCCCAAAAGCTCGTGGGATTCAATCGACCTCCGAACAGGTGCGCCAGATACTCGAATTCTTCGGATTCAGCAAGAGCGAGCTTGCCAAGATCATGGCCGTAAGTCGTCCCGCTCTCTATGCATGGCTAGACGGCGAGAGCGAGCCCGCGCGTGAAAACGCCGATCGGCTGGGCGCTCTCGCCGCGATGGCTCTTGATTTCGACGCAAAATCGTCACGGCCACTCTTTCACGGCTACATCGACCGTCCAATTCCTGGATATTCGAAGAGCCTGCTCGAGATGCTTGCGGAGCCGGGCAGCGAACCCGGACTAATGCGAACCATGATTGAGCACATCCTCAGCATGACGCGGGATCGGGAAAAGCGGATTGCGGATAGCCGGAATCTGACGGACCCTCCTTTGCCGAATCACAAGACCCAGGACAGGAACCTCGAAGACAACCTGAGCGCGATCGGAGTAGAGGGCTGATTCGCGATGACGGAATTGAGGCGCGGATTCGAGCCGCGAATTGGCGTCAGGGCGATGTAGTCCAGCACGATTGGACTGATCGAATCCTCGACCGATGCATCGATCTTCGACCTTCGCCGTCGTATGGAACACAGCGCCTCGTCGTGGTTAGCCAGGATTGTGACATTGCCGCAAGCGAGGATCGCGAGCCCTATGTCGAGCTCCTGAAGGCTTCGACCAAAGCAACGGAGTGCCCCGATTACCTGAAAGGGGAGCTCGCTAAAAAGGATCTGTGATCCTGTTCCATACGGTCGAAGACGAGCTCGCTGATGATGTACCTACCCCCTGAAGGCAATTGTCGGTATTTCCGATGGTCTCTCCGCAGAGGAACGAGATAAAATAGAACGTAAAATTATGAATGGACTATCCGTAACCGGCATCAGCCTGGTTGACCTTCGTCTTGCGACCGAGGACGAAATCACCTACAGGGACCAGCGCTCGTATAGGCGCCTTGATCGAGATTACCTGAGTCTGCCAGGTGATGAGCAGGTAGCTTCTCCTCCTGCGGGAATCGATGCGATGTGAGTACCGAGTCCCCATGTGAGACGGCGTCGGATTCATCGTTTCCGATAAACGCCGGACTTCTGTTCTTCAATGCCGATCCCGACCGGTTCTTCCCGGCGACGCAGATCGATGTGGCATGGCGATGATACCGAGTCACCGAACACGGGCAACTTTGGCTGGCTCGACAAGAAGCAATCAATGAACATGGATACGCCTGCTCGTCAAGCTGAAGGTCGTTTAGGAACGGACGGTGAAGGTATCGGAACAATTGCCCCGATACTATGACCCTCGCAGCTCCCAACAACGCCCTTGCCCATCGCGACTACCGGAGTCCTGCGGACATCCAAGTATTCGTTTTCTCCGACCGCATCGAAATCGTGAATCCTGGTGGGCTTGTTGGTGGGATGGAACTCAAAGATCTCGGCAGTCGAAGCATTCCGCGCAACCCTCTTCTGTTCGGCACACTCTATCGGATGAAGCTGGTGGAGCACGTCGGATCCGGGATCAAGCGTATACGGAAGGCATTATCCGATGCCCGCTGTCGCCGCGCACATTGATCTGACAATCTTTCTCACGCTTTCCTGTCTCGCAC
>JBAXTA010000070.1:0-15316 GCA_037130415.1 Spirochaetota bacterium | reverse complement strand
CGAATCAAAGGATTACGTACAAGTTGTTTCCACCGCGCAGCGGTTTAGTGCAACGTTACGTTAGCAGCCATAATCGTCCCGGAATCTGAGCCTGTCAAGAATGATAGTGAGGCAAATTGGGAGGCGCCGACCTTTTTTGCCGGCCTGCGCGGGGCGGGGCGGGGCTGGGCTGCGGCCTGCGCGAGGCTGCGGCCCTCATCGGGATCAGCCTTCAGTGCCGCCCTCTCTTTCCGCGAGCTTGGCCTCGTCCCAGAAGCCGTCCATCACTGCGAGGAGTTCTGCTGCTCCCTCTGGGTCGCCGGGACGGCCCTTTGCAGCGTCGAGGGGCCTGCCCGCCTCGGCCATCCGCTTTTCGACGTGGTGGAAGCGACGCTCGAACTTCGCGACGCTGCGCCTGAGCGCGAGGCCCGGGTCGATGTCGAGAAAGCGGGCGACGTTGATGGTCGAGAACAAGAGGTCGCCGAGCTCGTCCTCGAGGGCGGCGCGGTCCCCCGTGGTCGTAGCCTCTTCGCAGGCAGCCTCCGACTCGTGGAGTTCCTCGCGGGCCTTGGCCCATACATCCCCTGCGTGTGACCAGTCAAAGCCGACCTTCGCGGCCTTTTTCTGGAGCTTGAAGGCCCGCTCCAGGGGCGGAAGGGAGCTGGGCACTCCGTCGAGGATGGAGTCCCGCTTCCTGCGGCCCTCGACCTTTTCCTTGATCTCGCCCCACTGGCGGAGCACTTCCGCGGAATCCTTTGCCTGGACTTCCCCGAACACGTGGGGGTGGCGCCGCACGAGTTTTTCAGCCAGTTTCACAAGGGCATCCGCGACCGTGAAGTCGCCCAGTTCCTCGTGCATGTAGGAGATCATCGTCGCCAGGAGGAAGATGTCGCCTGCCTCTTCGCGCACGTGGGCAGCGTCTCCCTCGTCGATGGCTTCAACCAATTCATAGCATTCTTCGATGAGGGAACCCCGCAGGGTCTCGGGACTTTGCTCGCGGTCCCAGGGACAGCCATCCGGTGCGCGCAGCCTCGCCACGATCCGGTAGAGTTCCGCGAAGGCCGCCCCGGCCCTGTCCATCGATCCTTCCATTCCGCCATCCTCCCGCCCGTGGGCGGCCGCCCGTGGGCCCGGCATCCTAGCACAGGCGAATGGAACGCGGCGATTCGTCAGGCGGCAGCCTGCGGCGGCAGCCTGCGGCGGCAGCCTGCGGCGGGGGAGGGGGCTGCATGGTGTGTGGCTGCCTGCAGCGGGGGCTACCCGCTGCGAGCGGCGCCGGAGCGCTTGTCGCTGGTCGGTGGCTGTGGCTATCCTTTGCGTCATGATTGTTGCATTCGCTGGACAGCGCTTTCGTCCCGGGCTTCGTCTTCGATCGCTAGGACTGGCTGCCCTTGTACTCTTCGCTCCCCTCGCCTGTGCCGCCCCCGCGCGCGGCGCCCCCGAGGTGGCGGCCGCAACCGCAGCTGCCGCAACCGCAGCTGCCGCCGATCCTCGCCTCGGCTCCGCGTTGGAAGCCCTGGCCCGAGCCACGCCCGGCCTGGGACCTGAGGTCGCCGGCGCTGTCCGGGGCCGCATCGAAGCCGATCCCAAGGGCTTCCTGGCTCTCCTTGACACAGTCCTGGCCGAAAGGTTACACGACCCCTGGCGATTTGCGCGCGCCGACAAGGTCGCCCCGCCGCTGCCGGCCGACTTCGTGCCGGCCGACCTCGTGGATCTTGACGGGAAGAAAGTACCAATTGCGAAGACTGGCCTGAAGCTGCGGTGGGAGGTCCTCACGGCCCTCGCTGCGATGACGGCGGCAGCCAGCGCCGAGGGCCTGAAGCTCGTGGTGGGTTCCACCTACCGTTCCTGGGCCTACCAGAAGGCCGTGTTTGCGAGGGAGGTTGCCGCCTACGGGGAGGCACAGGCGCGCCGCGAGTCGGCCGAAGCGGGCCGTTCCCAGCACCAGCTCGGCACTGTGGTGGATTTCAGCCCCATCGATGAGGCCTTTGCCTCGCGGCCCGAGTTTGCCTGGCTGTCGGCGCGGGCTGCAGGCTTCGGCTTTTCGCGCTCCTACCCCGGGGGACTGGAAGCAGTCACCGGCTACCAGAGTGAAAGCTGGCACTGGCGCTGGATCGGGACGGCGGCTACGAAACTCCAGAAGGCCTATTTCGGGGATGTGCAGCAGTACCTGATGCTGTTCCTGTCGTACAGGTAAAGCGCCAGGGTGGGCGGCCCGTCACTGGCGCCCGCCCGTAGGCGCCCGCCCGCAGGGGCCCGCCCGTAGGCGCCCGCCCGTAGGTGCCCGCCCGCAGGGGCCCGCTCGCAGGCGCCCGCCCGCAGGGGCCCGCCCGCAGGCGCCCGCCCGTAGGGGCCCGCCCGCAGGCGCCCGCCCGTAGGGGCCCGCCCGCAGGGGCGGGGGTTACGGTCGGGCGGCTTTTTCCTTGGGATTTGCTATTTTTTCGCTGGCGGCCAGGTCAAGGCCGCTGGCCATTTCAGGGCCGCTGGCCACTTGAGGCGGTCCGGCTCGAAATTCCAGGTCAGGCCGGCGGCAGCGGAAAAAAGTACGCTGCGCGTCGAGGGGCTGCGGCCCTTCAGGTGGTCCATTCCGAAGGTGAAGATGGCGTTGGTGAACTCCCCGTGGAAGCTGAGGCCCTCGACGGGTGTGACGGTCAGCTTGAGGCCGGCGATGGCGCTGCCGAGGGTGTCCGTCAGCCCGGAGGACTGGAAGTACTTGGAGCGCTGCTCGTAACCGAGGGTGGTCTTGAGCTGGTAGGGGATGTTTTTCTTGAAGATATCGACAATGAGGGCATAGCGTGTCAGCGCATCCTCGATGAGCTTCCCCTGTGCATCATTCATGGAAAAGCTCTTTCCCGAGACGGACCCGGACACCACCGAGTTCGCCGTGTAGAAGCCAGCTGTCAGTTCTGCCGCAGTCTGTGGCACCGAGGCAGCGCCGGCCACGAGGCCGAGGGCAAGGCCTCCATCGGAGCGTGCCGAGACAAAGGCGATTCCAGGCCATTGCACCAGGATCGAGGTGGAAAGACCGAGGCTGTACAGCCTCCTGTCGTTGTTCAGGAAGCCCATGAAGGGGCCTACTCCGACGCTTGCAACTCCCTTTTCAAAGCGGAAGATCCCCGAGGCAACGTTGCGGAGGACGGGGTCGGTCTCGTAGGCGAGATGGAAACGGAAGTCCTCCCCCATGGGTATGATGACCCATGCAGCCCCTCCGTAGAACCACGTGGTAAAGGAACCAGGGGACCAGGCCGATGTTCCGGCCAGGGCGTGGGTCGGAGCCCAGGGAAAGAACATGCTGGAACTCCGGGCTTCGCTCCCGATCTCGAGGGCGGAGAGTCCGGCGACGCCGAGCAGGGAGGATAGGAGGAGCACAAGGATTCTGCTGCGCATGCCACCCGCCTCAGTAGGAGGTCTTCACGCCGATAAAGGGCTTGAAGATGCCAAACCAGGGAGTCGGGAAGGGGAAGAGCGCAAGCCCGAGCTTGAAGTTCCAGGCCACTCCGGACAGGATGGCCTCATAGTAAGGAGAGATCTCAGCCGCCAGGGGCTGGGATTCCTTGGGCCTGAACTGGAGGTAGGCTTCGACGCCGCCCTGCATTCCCAAATCAGACAGACGGCCGAAGCGGAGGTTGAAGCCGACATCAAGGGAGCCGCCCTCGCCCGTAGCTTTCTGCCGGTAGAAGGCTGGGTGATAGAAAACAGTGAGCGCGAGCTGGCCGCCGCCGCCCACGAAATTGACGCGGGGTTCGAAGAGGAAGAAGACATCGTTCACGTCAAAGGCCTTTTTGGGGTCGTACTGAGGCACCCCGACCTGCGCATAGAATTCGCCCATGTCTCCGGGTGCGACATGGAAGAGGAGTCCGCCGCGGTAGAGGCCGTATTTATGGGAGACATCCCAGGAACCGCCTGCGAAGGTTTCTATCTTGAGGGTGCTGAGGTCGAAGAGCGCGCGGAGGTCACCCGACCAGGTTCCAGCGCCGAGGTCCGAATCCTGATAGGCGTAGGCATAGACCTTCGAACGGTCATTGAGGCTGAGGCCCATCCGCGCTCCTGTGCCGTACACGGCATGGATGCCGTCCCAGGAAACTACCGGATTCAGCTTGATGCCCTTGGGATAGCGGAGAGGGCCGCGCAGCTCAGTCGCAAAGGGTGTCGCGCCGAAGAGGGTCGCGAAGTCGTCGCCGGAGCAGAATGTATCGAGGTAGCCGACAAAGTAGGCAGCTTCGAGGGGGAATCCGAGGATGCGTTTGGCCGAGACCGAAACCGTCTTGAGCCCGAGGCCCGGGGCGTTGATCCGCGAAAGAAGGGCAGTGCGCTCTGCCTTCGTCCACTGTAGGGCATCGGCTGCGGTAAGGGATTGCTGCAGGTCCCTGAGATCAGATTCAACCCGGGTTGAAAGGAAGTCGAGGCGGAGGAGGCCCGCGAATTTCTCGCCGCCCCCGATGGAAAGATCAAAGGCAAGCCGCGAGCTGATGGGAAACTTCCCCAGGGTCTTGTCATAGGCACCATAGCTCACCAGCTCGAGGTTCTCGACGACGAGATTGGCTGCAGCCAGATCCGGCGCAGCCAGCGCCGCGAGCGTGACACAGGCCAGGAAGGGAAGGTGGGCTCGTCGTAGCATCAAGGGTTCTCCTCGGATCGCGTCACTCTACTCTACCGCCTTCGTGGCTCTGTCACAATCTATCCACCTCGGCTGCGCCCGGCGCCTCCGAAGCCTGGCCCCGGACAGCGAAGGCCTTCGCGCGGGACTCCTTTACTAGTATCGGCATGATAGGCCGGGGAATGGAGTCCCCTCCCGCTGCGCTGCCTGCATTGACATCCCCCCCCTTGGCCGGTACTTTTGAGCCCTCGTCGGCTCGCCGTTTCCCTCACTGCCAACCGACCTGGCATCAGATCCTTTGCGCCAAGGTGCCATGATGAACCACTCGGATCCCTCGACGCTCGGAATCCTCTCCTGTCCCGGCGCGGAGTTCTTTGCCGACCAAGTCATTCGCCGTCTTGGTTCCATCTACAAGCGCCGCTTTGACCGCAAGGCCCAGCTCCTGGCCTCCCGCTACCACCTGACCGAAGAGCTCGTGATGCGGAAGATGAACCTGGACAACGACATCCAGTCCAGCCTCCCCTATGTGCCCGGCAACGTGAACGGCTACCGCTCCCCGAAATTCAAGGTCCATGCCCGCCATACCTGGTTCCCCAATGGCGAGATCAAGACCGAGATCCTCGATTCCGTCCGGGGCAAGGACCTCTACATTTTCCAGGACATCGAAAACCACCAGCCCATTCCCTTCAACGACAACGCGATCACGCGGGTCCTGACGGTCAATGACCACCTCTTCTCGCTCTTTGTCACCATCGACGCGGCCATCCAGGCAGGCGCCAACCGCATCAATCTCGTCCTGCCCTCCTTTCCCTACGCGCGCCAGCACAAGAAAAAAGGCCGCGAAAGCCTTACCGCAGCGCGCGTGAGCGAAATCCTCGAAAGCCTCGGCGTCGAACGCATCATCACCCTGGACATCCATTCCAAGGAAATCGAGAACTCCTTCGGCAAGATGCGTCTGGAAAACCTCCACCCCTCCCTTCAGATCATCGAAAAACTCATCGAAATCGTTGATATTTCGAGCGACGACTTTGTCGTCCTTTCCCCCGACACCGGCGCGGTGGACCGCAACAAGTTCTTCGCGAACAGCCTCCACAAGCCCCTGGCCCTCCTCTATAAAGAGCGTGACTATTCGAAGGTCAGCAAGAACGCCGCCGAGTCCAACATCACCGACATGCGCCTCCTTGGCGACGTGAAGGGCAAGACGGTCTTCATGGCCGACGACATGATTGGCACGGGTGGCACCCTCCTCAAGGGCATGAAGACCATCCGCGAGATGGGCGCCGCCTCCATTGTCTGCGCAGTTTCCCTGCCCCTGTTTTCCGGCACGGCAGTCGAAGACTTCGATGAGGCGCACAAGAGCGGACTCTTCCACCGCATCATCGGAACCAATGCGGTCTTTCACCGTGAACTGCTGCAGAAGGACTGGTATGTCCAGGCTGATTGCACCTCACTCTTTGCCCAGATCATCAGCCTCCTCCATCACAACCGCTCGCTTTCACAGCTCCTGGATCCGAGGGATCTTGTCGCCAAGCGGATCAACCGCCAGCTCGAGCGCATCTCCCACGGCCACAGCCCGGTCTCCCCGCAGGGGACCGAAGGCAGCGCTTCACGGTCGCAGCGCAGCCCAGACGAGGGCGAAGCCCCGGACCTAGGCGACTCGGGCCCCATTTCCTACTGAGCGCCGGCCGAGGCAAGCCCATCCATGAAGGTCTTCACGCTTCCGCCTGAGCCGCTGGGCCTGGTTTTTGACCTCGACTCCACCCTCTACACGCATGAAGCCTACGCCCGCTTTCAGACAGAGGTCCTCGTGCGGCGCCTTGCGCGCGAGCGCGGTGAGGCCGAGGAGAGGGTCGCAGCCCTCGTCAAGGAAGTCCGCGATCGCCGCCGTCGGGAAACCGGGGCCGAAACCTCCCTGGGCAGGGTCTTCGTGGAACTGGGGGTGCCGATCGAGACGAGTGTCCGCTGGCGTGAGGAGCTCATCGTTCCAGCCGACTGGCTCGAGGCCGACCCCCGGCTCCACGATGTGCTGGCCGCCCTTGGCGAGCGCTATGCGATAGCCCTACTTACGAACAACCCCCGCTCCGTTGGAGAGGCCTCGCTGGCCGCCCTTGGCCTGCGGGACCTCTTTGGCCAGGTTGTCGGCCTCGATGACAGCCTGTGCTCCAAGCCCGACCCTGCCCCCTTTCGTCTGGTTTTTTCCCGGCTCGGACTCGATGCTTCCAATTGTGTCTCCATCGGCGACCGGATGGATGTGGACATCGAGCCAGCCCTCGCGCTGGGGGCGGGAGGCATCCTTGTGGAGGGGGTTTTGGAGGTCTATAAATTGCTGGATTTTTTGGGAAAGGGCCTTGACAGGAGGTATTCCCAATGAATCCACAAGTTATCCACAAGCAGGGCTAAAAACCGAGGCGGTTTTCGGCTAGACGCTACGTATACATTCGTTTAGTACTACGCGTTCGTCCCATTCAATGGCAGGCTAATTTTTTCTACCAAAAAGATTTAAAAATCGCGGCCCCTGTTTTTTGGGGCTTTTCCGAAGGGCTGGGGAGAAAGTGCTTGTCAGGAAAGGTTTCAGTCTCCGTCAATGCCTATTCCGAAGAGGATTTGCACAAGTTATCCACAGGCCTATCCCGGAGCGCGTAACCCTCGCCACGCTCCGCCACGATTTCCAGACTGCCGTATCCAGAGCCCGCAGCCAGCTTGCCCCTAAGGCAGGAAACCAGGACATCCAGCCTTCGGGAACCGCTCTGAACCTCGCCCCAGAGGCTGTACTGGAGGGCTTCCCGGGTCACCGTGGCCCCTCCCGCCAGCCTTAGGAGGCCCAGGAGGCGAGCCTCGCGTTTCCCCATCCTTGTGTCCCCAAGGAGTGGTGATTCGTCAGCTTCGGCGGCACCTTGCTCGGTCAGGATGGCGACGCGTGCGAGGATGCGGGCTACCAGCTCCTCGGCGTCAGCCGGGTAGGACACAAAATCGATCGCGCCTTCCCGAAGACATTGGTACAGGAGGCCGGGGCTGCCCAGGGCGATGACGGGAAAGGGCCGATCGTGCCGTGTCATTCCGAGGTAGGCAGGAGCCCGGAGAAGGTAGCACTCGGCTACGGGCCAGCGAGGGGGGGCCTCCTCTTCGGCAATAAAAAAGAGGGAGGTCACCGACCTCCCTCCTTCCTGCCGCATAAGCTCGATAAGGGAAGAAGCTTCCTTCCCCTCGGCTATGCAGACCCTGGTTTCACGGCTCAGGCCTTGGGCTCCCCGCCCGCAGCAGCGGTGCTGCCCGAGCCGTCGGTGATCATCTTGGCCTTGAGCTCTGCGAGGAGGAGGTCTGCGCCTGCTCCGGATGACTCGAGCTCGGCGAACTGCTTTTCAAGGGTTGCGCCGCTGGTCGCTTCTTCGAGCTCGGCATGGGCTTCGGTGCGCGCTTCCAGCTCATCGACCTTCTTGGCCATGCGCTCGAAGGTGTCAAAGGCACTCTTGTTGCCGGACATGCTCGACATGGTCTTGTTGATCTTGTCCTGGGCTTCGGCGCGCTTGGCCCGTGCGATCAGTATGTTTTTTTTGCGGCTGGCCTCGTCGATCTTGGTCTGGAGCTGCCGGAGTGAATCCTTGAGTTTTTCGACAGAGGATTTCTGGGCCTGCCATTGGGTCGTCAGCTGCGCGTGGTAGCCCTCGAACTCCTGCTTGCGGACCAGGGCTTCCTTGGCCAGGTCGTCCCTGCCTGCCTTGACGGCGATGACAGCCTTTCGCTCCCACTCGCTGGCCTGGCTCTTGTTTTCCAGGGTCTCGCGCTCGAGTTTCTTTTCGTCGGCTATGGCCATGGCCACGGCTTTCTTGGACTCGACCATCTGCTCGTTCATCTCAAGGAGGAGCTGGTTGAGCATCTTTTCGGGATTCTCGGCCTTGTTGATGAGATCGTTGACGTTCGATGAGATGACGGTACGCAGCCTGTCGAATATGCCCATGGGAGGGTCCTCCTGTTATCCTTTGACCAATCGCGAGAAAAGGGGTAGATGGCGGGCCAGGGCGAAACTGATGGCGTCAAGCGAGGCCTGGAGCTCTGACTTGTCGAGGGTCTCGCATTCGAGGGTGTCGATAAGAATGATGTCTTCACCCTCGAGGGCGTAGGCACCATGCACGAGGTCATCCGCGTTGAGGGTAAGGAGCGTCCGGAACAGGGCCTCGTGGCCGCGGGGAGGGAGCTTCATGACCGCAGCCCGCACGACCACGATTGGATCGACGAGGGAGATCATGATGGCGGGAATGCCCATGGCGGGGTCATCGACCAGCCAGGTGGTGGCAGCTACTTCCTCGTAGGCTACCCCCAGATCTATGAGGTAGGCTTCGATCTTTTCAAGTCCAGACATCCAAACCCTCCCAGGCTAGAGCCTTCGAGTCCTCAACCCAGGAAGACCTGGCCTGAATTGTCGATGGCCAGGATGGTCCTGCATTCTGCGCAGCGGAATCTGCCTGGCTTGGCTGCCCGGAGGCGCCGATTGCAGATAGGGCAGGAGAAGACCTTCGGGAATATGGTCGCAGCGCTGGACGTGTCGCCTTGCTTGAAGAAGCCCGTTGCCTCGTCGATGTTGTCCTTTATGTTGAAGAACTGGGCAAAACCGAGGAGCTGGAAGACCTCATAGACCTTGGGCTGGATTTCGAGGAGGACAATGTCGCCGCTCCGGGGCCTGACTGCCTTGAGGAAGGCGGTGAAGGAACCGATGCCCGTGGAGGAGACATAACTCAGGCCCCCACAGTGGAAGATGAGGCGTGTAAAGCCCGAATCGATGGCTTTACCAACACGCTTCTGGAAGGAATTCGAATTGTAGGTATCGATATAACCAGTGAGGGCGAGCTGAAGGCAGTTCTCTACCTCATCCATTTTGATGAGGTGGATCTTGAGGCTGTCGTCCTTCTCGTCATCAAATCCCGTGACGATGCTGTTGTTGTCATTGGCTGGCATCAACTTCTCCTCTTCATACGAAAAAAGGATCGGCAATTGACATCTATTCTATGAGAGCCAAAGGATAAGGTCAATCGCGCGAAACTCATCGCCGTAGAGTACCATAGCGTCAGTGGCCTTCTACTGCAAGCCGGGAGGCAGGTTTTTGCCCTTTTCGCGGCGAGGAGTCTAAAAGCTGAGGCCGGCATCCAGGTTTATGACCGCGCCTGAGGCCAGGCAGGGCTCGGCAGCCAGGAGGGCTATTGCGCTTTCGGCGAGTTCCCCGGTAGTTATGAGACGGCCCCGCGGCGCGTGCGTTTTGCCATAGGCCAGTGCGGCCGCATCCAGATACTCGGTTTCCACCAGTCCCGGGCAGACCACGAAGGCCGCGATTCCATGCTCTGCGTATCCAGCGGCTATGGATTTGGCGAGTGCGCCGAGGCCGGTCTTGGCAGCGGCATAGGCCGCGTTGCTGCGGGACGACTTTAGGGTATCGGTGGCAGTGCCGCCGAAGAAAAGTATCCTGCCCCAGCTGCGCTCCATCATGCTGGGAAGATAGTGCGAGGCCAGGGCACCGGGGAGGGCCAGATTGAGGAGGACGATGCGCTCCCAGTCGGCTTCGCTTGTGGCGTCGAGCGGCTTTTGCAGGAAGGGTCCGAAGGCAGGAACCAGGATGTCAAAGTGGCCGAGGCCCAGGAGGCGATCCATGAGGTCGACAGGCGCGCCGATGGAGAGCGAGAGTCCTTCCGCGGAAATGCCGCGCGCATGGAACTCCGAAAGGCTCGAAGTGAGGCGCGTCCCCTCGCTGCCCCCGGTGATGACGAGGGATGCACCCCGGCCAGCCAGTGCCCACGCCACTGCCTTGCCGATGCCTCCCGAGCCGCCTACAACAAGGGCGCGCTTGCCGGCGAGGGCTGCCGCAGCTTGATCCTGTCGTCCTTGTTCCGATGCCATTGCCAAAGTAATATACCGCCCCATGTCCCCTCGGCCAGCATCGGAACCGGATCTTTCACGCTTTGTCGTCGTGCTCGCTCGCGCCGAGGAATCTGGCAACGTCGGCGCCGCCTGCAGGGCCATGAAGGTCATGGGCCTTTCGCGGCTCGCGCTTGCAGGAGATCGCGGTTACGACGAGGACCGGGTTGCCACGATGGCTGTCCACGCCTTCGATGTGTACCAGGGCGCGACCCGTCACGCGGACCTTGCCGCCGCCCTCGCTTCCACAAGTTTTTCGGCGGGCTTTACGCGGCGGCGCGGCGAGAGGCGGAAGACCTTTTCGCAGACAGTGGAGGGCTTCATGGCGACAGCCCTGGGGAGGCCCGCGGGGGGAGACATAGCGCTCGTGTTCGGCAACGAGCGGAGTGGCCTCTCCGGCGAGGAGCTTTCGCTGTGCTCGGTCGCCGTCCACATCCCGAGCTCCGAGGTCTTTCCCTCACTCAACCTGGCGCAGGCCGTACAGATTGCAGCCTGGGAACTGCGGCGCCAGGCAGAGGCTGGGCGCTGGCTCCCTGGGCCTGCGCCGCCGAATGCCTCGGTTCGGCGTGCCGATGTCGATGCGAGCGTGGAGCGTGCCGCCGGGCGACTCGCCGAGCTCGGGTTTTTCAAGCTGAACCAGGGCGAGGACCTCCGCGAATTCCTTCGCGACCTTGCCGAGCGAGCCGCGCTCTCGTCCTACGAACTCCGCTACTTCGAGTCCTTTATCCACAAGATGGCCGCCCTGGCCAACAAGAGCCACGCCGGCAAGGAAGGCGCCGGCAAGGAAACCGAGCCTCAGTAGATCACGATGTCTTCCGGGCCGATGAGGTCGCGGTCCTCGGACATCACGATGGCCCTGTGGATGACGTTCCTGAGTTGCCGCACGTTTCCAGGCCAGGGCGCGGCCAGGAGTCGGTCGAGGGCTGCGTCGGAGAGGTCTTTTTCGCAGGCTCCCGTCTCGCGGACAAAGTGGCGCGCCAGGGGCGAGATATCCTCAGGACGCTCGCGGAGGGGCGGGATGTGCACGCGGATGGTCTCGATGCGGTAGAGGAGGTCAGTCCTGAAGATGATACCGGAGCTCCGGTCCTCGAGGTTGCTGTTGGTGGCGAAGATGAGGCGGGCATCCACCCTGACAGGCTTCCGCGAACCCAGGGGCCACAGCTCCTCCGATTCTATGACGCGGAGGAGCTTGGCCTGGATTTCCGGGGAAGCCTCGCCGATCTCGTCGAGAAAAAGGGTGCCGCCGTGGGCCTGCTCAAAGGCTCCGGGGCGGTCGAGGGCGCCGGTGAAAGCGCCCCTCGTGGAGCCGAAAAGCTCGCTTTCGATGAGGGCTTCAGGAAAGGCAGCGCAGTTCCTCGGCACGAAGGGGCCAGTCTTGCGCCGAGACATCCCATGAAGCATCCTGGCGGCGAGGTCCTTTCCTGTACCGCTCTCGCCGGTAATGAGGACGGGGAAGTCCCAGCGTGCGCTCCGCTCGAGCATGCCCATGACCGATCGCAGGGCAGGGCTCTTCCCGATCGCCGAGGGACTGCCGGATCTGCCCCTCCGCTCGATGGCACGAGCGATCGCCAGACATTGTGCGGCCCTTCCGGAGGACTTCCGGACAAAGTCGATCGCACCAGCCCTGATTGCGGCGATGACTGCCTGGGGATCATCCTGCCCCGACAGCACTATGAGGGGTGGGTTTCCGCTCCCCGAGCCCAGGGCCCTGACCGTGTCCATCGGATTGAAGCCGCCCGCCTCGAGATCCAGCAGGATGGCCTCGACCCCGCCCCGGCCAATGGCCAGGAGGGCTTCATTGCTTCCTCGGCAGCCAAGAACCCTGAAATTGTCGCCCAGCATGGCTTCGAGGTCCTTGGAGGGGCGGTCTCCGTCCTGGATATCGATGATGATGTGCATGGCCGTAAAATCAGGCAGTCACCGGCGCTTCGCAATCCCCAACCCTGCTAGACAAAAATCTAGGCCCGGTAATCCCTGTATGAATTGCTCGACGCCTGATTAGCAGTTATTTATACAGAAAATAATTACTCTCTTTAAGGCAGGCGTTCCGCCTCCCTGGGAGGGTGCTGCCGGAGGCGCTCGACCAGAATCAGGACCTTGAAGGCGGCAAAAATGAAAATCCGATAGAGCTTCCAGGGTCGGCGGAGGAGGGCAAAAACCCATTCGAGCCCGCGATCGACAAGGACCTGGGGCGGTCTCTGCCTGACGTGGGCGAAGGTCCAGAAAAGGTCGGAGCACCAGAGGTAGATGCCAGAATTAAAGGCCGGGAGCTTGCGCGGGATCCAGCGCTCGCCGCCTGGGATGCCCTTGCCGACCAGAAGGAGGGTGGGGGAGGCTTTCCTGACTGCCTCGATGATGGATTCCTCCTGCTGCCGCGGATAGTTGCCAATGTGGCGACCGACGAGCTGCATGCCGGGAAAGGTTGATTTGAGGTTGGCCTCGGCCTTTTGCACGATGGTGCGCGTGCCGCCCAGGAGGTAGGCAGTCTTGCCGTGCCGTTCGAGGGCGCCGAGGACCTTGATTACGAATTCAAAGGGCTGGTAGCGCGTGGGGAGGGGTTTTTTCAGGAACTGGGCAGCTTTCACCATGGAAGGGGAGATAGGAATGACAAGGCTCGCACCCACGACCATGGTGCGGAATTCCATGCGCTGCCGTGCACGCATGAGGTCCCAGACTGAAAGGAGGATGATCTGGTGGTTGGTTCCGTCCTCGAGTGCTGCCACGATTTCGTCCAGCTCAGCCTCGGGCAGGTCGTCCAGGGGAATGCCCAGGATGGAGATTCGGTTCAGCCGCTTGTGAGGTTCCATGTATCGCGCTCCGACATGATTGTTTGGATGGCTCCTAGTGCATACAGCGCCGCCGTCCCTGCCCGCAATACCGCTGCCGGGAGGGTCAGCGGCTCGAAGGCCCCTTCCCTGAGGAAGGCGATCTCCGCAGCGGAGAAGCCACCCTCGGGGCCGACGCACAGCAGTATCTCAGCAGGTGAGGCCGAAAGATAGTCGTGGAGGCTGCGCCGCCCAAGAGGCTCTTCGTGGAGGACCAGCGCGAGCCGCCCCGCGCTACCGGGGCCGAGGACCGCAGGCAGGCCTTCGAGCGATACGACTGCTTCCACCCGGGTCGGTACCGGCGAGCCGGATTGCCCGAGGGCTTCGTGCACGACCCGCTCGAAGCGTTCCTGGCGGCCCTTGGAGGCGAGGCCGCCCAGGCTGCGCGAACTCGCAAAGGGTATGATCCGCTCGACGCCAGCCTCGGTAGCCTGGCGCAGCACCGCATCGAAGGTCTCGCCCTTGAGGAGGGCCAAAGCGAGGGTGAGTCGGGGAAGGGCTGGCCCAAGGCGCGCCAAGGCTTGGGCCGAGGCGGCAGGATGGACCGCTGGGGTTCTGTCCTGGCCGGCGGCATATTCGGCGGCACCGCCAGCGATCGTGAGCGTGCCGGCGCCACGGCCGCTGCGGAAATCTTCCAGCTGTGCTGGAACCATCCCTGCGGGCTCCACCGCAAGCAGCACCTCGCCTTCTCTCACCGAGCTGATCAGGCAGGACCAGCGCCCTCCGTCAGCGTCGATGGCAGGAAGACGCTCACCCGGCCCGAGCCTGAGCACCCGTGTGAGGTGGCGGGCTTCCTTCCCGAAGATCCTGCACTCCGGTCCGCCGTCCCAGGACCGGGGCAGAACGAGCTGCCGCAGGGGAACCCCTATTTTTTCGTGCCGGCGTTGGTAGCCGCCAGCTTGTCCATCGTTTCCTTTACTGTCGCCGAAGCCTCGATCAGGCTCTTGAAGTCGGGGCGGTCGAGCGTGGAAAGCGCCGTCGTCAGGGCTGTGTCGAACTCAAGGTCGTAGGCGGGGGCGACGCTCGTCCTGGACAGGCGCTCCTTTATGATCATCGTGATTACCCTGAGGGGCAGCTTGATGCCGTCGGCCAGGACCTTGGCGGCAAAGTTGTCACGCTGGGCTCGGCTGGCGTTCGGATTGGCTTCCACCCAGGACTCGATGGTGCCCGAGGAGATGAGTTTCTGGAGTTCGGCGGCCTCGGCCTCGCTGAGGTCAGGCTCCTTGATCGCGATATCCGGCGTGATGCCGTACTTGTCGATGCTGCCGCCGGAGGGCGTGTAGTAGCGCGACACCGTGAGCTTGAAACCCGTGGCATCGATGGGATAGATGCGCTGTACGACGCCCTTGCCGTAGGACTTCTCGCCCAGGATGAGGGCCCTTCGGCTGTCCTTGAGCGCTCCGGAGAGGATTTCCGAAGCACTGGCGGTGCCCTTGTCGATGAGGACGACGATCGGAATGTCCTTGGCTATCGAGAGCTCGGACTTTGCCGTCTCGACCTTGTTCTCGTAGGGGATGCGGCCCTTGGTGGAGACGATGGTCCCCTTGTCGAGGAAGAAGTCCGAGATCTGCACTACCGAGTCCAAAAGGCCGCCCGGATTCGATCGCACGTCGATGACAAGGGCCCTGAAGCCGTCGGTCTTGAAGCCCTTGAGGGTTTCCAGCACGCGGGGAACGGTCTGGGGGGAAAAGTCGATGATGCGGAGGTAGCCGACGGGTCCCTTGTCCGTGGGGATGAGGGCCTTGCGAACGGTCGGGATCTCGATGATGGCGCGCGCGACTGAAATGTCGAACTCGAGGGCCTTCCCGCGCTTGATGTGGAGGGCCACGGTGGTGGCAGGCTTGCCCCTGATCTTGCCCATCGCGTCATCGGTGGACATCGGTTCGGTAGTCTCGCCGTCGATCGCCGAGATGAGGTCGCCGGGCTTGAGCCCTGCCTTCCAGCCGGGCGTATCCTCTATCGGCGACACGATCTCGATGTAGCGGGGCGCGTCCTCCGGAAGCCGGGGGTCACG
>JBAXTA010000007.1:0-35837 GCA_037130415.1 Spirochaetota bacterium | reverse complement strand
CGAAGCTGGCCTTCCTGGCCTGCATCAATGCCAGGAGGGCGATGCAGGCGACAAGAGCGGCCAGACTGAGGATCGTGAAAGCGATAACCATCATGTGCCCCCCTGGCAAGCTGTCGACTGCCGATGCGGCGATGGAATCCCGAGGCTGTGCCGACAGTCTCCACTCTATCCGGAGTAACGCCTGACTTTCAAGCTTCCGGGCTTTTCTTCTTCACGGTTTGCCGGTATTGACCTCGCGGGGCCTTGCAGGACATTGTCGGGAACTGCCATGAATCGATTGTCCGTTCCACACTCTGACCTCAGCAGCGACCAGTCCCGTGAGCGGGCCAAGGGCATGATCTCCTTTGCCGCCTGCGCCATGCTCTGGAGTACTGCGGGCATCTTCATCAAGATCCTGCCCTGGAACGCGCCCCTCATCGCGGGAGTACGGAGCCTCATCGCGGGCATCTTCCTCCTCGCATGGATAGGCAAGCCGCGCTTCCACTGGTCCTTCGCACAGGTGGCTGCTGCCGTCCTCAACACGGCTACCATGTGCCTTTTTGTCTACGCGAACAAGACCACGACCTCGGCCAATGCCATACTCCTCCAGTATTCGGCGCCTGTCATCACTGCGGTCGCCGGTGCCCTCATCCTCCGGGAAAGGCCAAGGGCAGAGGAAGTCATAGCCTTCCTATTTGTGATGATCGGCATGGGCATCTTCTTTTTCGAATCGCTTGGCGTTGGCAGGCTCCTCGGAAACCTTGCCGCGGCGACGACAGGCCTGACCTTCGGCCTCTACTTCGTGTTCATGAGGATGCAGAAGGACGGGTCTCCGCTTGAGTCGAACCTCCTTTCCCAGTGGCTGACCGCCCTGGTAATGCTCCCGATCGCGGCCTTCCTGCCGATGCCAGCCGTCACGACGGGATCCGTCCTCGCCATCCTCGCGCTCGGCGTGCTCCAGATAGGCCTGGCGGCGGTATTCTTCGCCTACGGCATCAAACGGGTCACTGCGGTCCAGGGCGTCCTCGTCGCGCTGATCGAGCCCTTCTTCAATCCCTTCTGGGTCTTCCTTTTCATGGGGGAGCGACCCTCGTCCGCAGCCATGGTCGGTGGATTCATGATCGTTGCGGCGGTCACTGCCGCCTCGGTCATCGGGGCGCGCCGCGCTGCCCGGGCGGTCACCTGAAGGCCGGGGTCGCGGCTCAGCGGCTCCCGAATGGAAAGGGCTCAGTCTCCGCAGGTATCCCCATCGCGAGACTTGCTGCTCCGATCCTCGCCGAAAACCTCGTCCGTACCTCCCTCATCGCGATAGACCAGCTCATGCTCTATGCCTTCTCGACGGATGCCGCCGCTGCAATGAGTGCAGCCTCACAGCTCGCCTTTTTCCTCCAGCTCCTTTATCAGATGCCCTCGCAGGGCGCCGGCATCCTCGTGGCCCAGCGTCTGGGCGCTGGAAAGCGCGAGGAGGCCGAGTCCTACGCCTGGGCTGGAATCGTCATGGTCCTGACCTTCTCCGTGATCGTAAGCATGAGTTATATCAGCTTCTCCGGAGCCGCGCTCGGCTTTTTTTCGCTCGCTCCGGGTGTCCGCGCCGGTGCGGTCAGCTTCCTGTCCATCTACGGAGGGGCTAGCTCCTTCATGGCCCTCAACATCGCCGGGGCAGTCATCCTCCGCTCCTGGGGCCACACGCGCGATGTGATGGTTGCGAACATCTGTGCCCTCTGCTGTACGATCGCGGGCAATTACCTCGCCTTGTTCGGGCCCTTCGGGCTGCCGGTCCTGGGCCTGGCCGGAGTAGCGGCCTCCAATGTCGCAGGACAAATGGTCGCCTCGCTCATCCTGGTGCGGGCCTTCCGGCGGAGGGGGATCAGGCTTGGCGGTTCAAGGAGCGCGCCCAGGCTCCCGCGGAATGTAATCCGCGGAATACTGGCCATCGGCGTGCCAACGGCTGGAGAGAATATCTCATACAATCTTTCCCAGGTTGTCATAGCGGCGATAATCTCCGGCATGGGAACGGCCGCCCTTGCTGCCTATGGCCTCGTGATAGCCCTCTCGCGCTATGTGTTTACCTTCGGGATTTCGGTCGGGATGGCGGCGCAGATCCGTGTTGGCTGGCTGGTCGGCGCGGGCCACCACGAGGATGCCTCCCGTTCGCTGCCGAAGTGGCTGGGTCTCGCCCTGGCCATCTCAGCGGCCCTTGCGGTGATCCTGAATGTCGTCAAGCTCCCCCTGATCGCGCTTTTCACGCACGACACGGTGATAGGAGGGATGGCTGCCTCGGTCCTCCTCGTAGCCGTCGTCTACGAGCCGGGAAGATGCCTTAATACTGTCATAATTCCCAGCTTGAAGGGTGCGGGCGACGTGCGATTCCCCGTGGCTGTCGGCCTCGTGTTCATGTGGGGTATTTCGGTGTCCGGAGCCTGGTTGCTGGGCCGTGTGCTTGGCCTCGGACTGCTGGGCGTCTGGATTGCGATGTGCACAGACGAATGCCTGCGCGGGCTCGTCATGCTGGGGCGCTGGCAGTCGGGGCGCTGGAAGCCAGCGGCGGGTAATCCCGGTCCACGGCCTCGTGCATCTCCCTGAGTTCGGCCATGATCTGGTCCGCCACGGCCTGCTTGCGGTCCTCGATGAGGTGGTGATCGGGCGCGTGCTTGACCTTCTCGCGGAAGTCGTCGCAGTTGTGTGGCCCGTGCACGTCCAGGATGACCCTGTCCTCGCACAGGAGGTCTTCCTGCATCTCGCCCATGGCGGGGTTGAGCCTGAGGATGCTGCCGTTGATGGAAACCATGCACATTTTCGAGAAGCTCTTGATGTAGGAGTCGATTTCGCGCACACCCTTGGCCAAGTCGGGAACCCCGGGCCTGTAGCGCGTGCCTGAGGGAAACACGAGGATAAGCTTTCCCTGCGTCTTGATCTCGCCCAAGACCCTCATGGAACGGCGGTTGACCGCGACGCTCCTCATGAGTTCGGCGACAAGGGCCGCCGGATCGCCGTGCCCTGCCTGCCTGAGGGAATCGACGGCACGGCTCGGGTAGATCACGAGCCGGGTATAGGCCTCGCTGAAGGCCGCCACGACGGGATTGGCCTCGTTGAGCTTGATTCCGGCAATTGCGACGATCGCATCGGCGATATCCTTCCCTCCCGGCACGACTTTCCTGATGAGGTAGTGGAGGACTGGAAGGTCGAAGTTGGAGAAGTGCTCGAGAAGGAGCAGGCAGGGTTCTCCTGCCTTCGAGGCTGCCATCAGTTCCACGAGGCGCTCGGAGTGGAGGATGGTCGAGTCCGGCAACAGGACATCCTCGATGATCCTGTCGATGAAGGGCAGTATTTCCGGGTTGCCCTCCTGGAAGACGTTGTGCTCCCCCACCTCCAGCTGGGCCTTCGACCTGGACATCATCTTCATGAGGTGCTCGCGGTAATTGATGCTTATTGGTTGCATCTTGTCTCCTGTGGCGCCTCGCGCCTTCGCTGGATTGTCGGGAGCCAGGGCTTCAGTAGCCATCAGAGCGGGACCGGTTGTTGTCCTTCTGACAGAGTTCCTGGTATATGTAGCTTCTCGTCTTGAGCTTGTCCTTGATGGCCTGCTGGAAGGGCATGAGGCGCCAGAACTCGGCACGTACCTCCTTGTCGAGCTTCTGCATTCCCTCGCTCTCCTTGGTCACCCAGATGATGTAGTCCTGGATGAAGGCTTCCTTGACATCGCCCTTCAGCTTCTTCGAGGTGAACCACTGGTAGTAGCTGCCTGTGAGTCCCTCTTCCATCCAGTAGTACGAGGCCTTTTCCTTCGCGACCTGCCATCGGAGATCGGCGACGGCGTAGATGACGGCAGCCTGGACATTCTTCGGGTAGAGGGGGATGGAGATGCGGCCCCGGCCGGTCGCGCGGTTGAACTTGTCGAAGGGTTCCCAGCAGATGCCCTGGTCGCCGAAGGCCGGCACAAGGATGATGAAGGGCACGATGCGGTTGAGCACGTTCTTGTACGGGCGCATGAAGGCCTGGGAGTCGATGCTTTCGATCCAGGCGAGGTTCTTGATGACGTTTTCGCGCGTTGCGATGTCGCGGTTCGAACCGTGGAAATGGTCCTTTGTCAGTATGGGGAACTGGTTGCCCTGGCGGCCGATGCACAGCTTTACCATTTGTTTGATCGCCTCGAATTCCTGGGCGACCGTCTGGAGGTCCGCCTTGGTATCTCCGCCGAAGTCCTTGGCCCTGGCTTCCACGTCCTGGAGCGCCTCGCTCGCTTTCTCGTACTCTTCGATGTTGAGGGCGAGGGCCTTGTCGGTAGCCGAGAGCTTTCTGAGGATTTCCATGACCTCCGATGCAGCCTTGCGCTGGCCATCCGTGTAGGGTGCTGGAATGTTGAGAAGGCCTGGCTGGCTTGTACGATTGCGGACCTCATCGACCCTGGCTCCGAGATCGGACTCGAGGCTTCTTCGCTCCTCGGCCTTGGCCTTCAGCGTTCCCTCGACCGCGTCCTTGCGCCCCTGGGCCTTCTGGAGGGAGGCGTTGACCTTGGCGCGGTCATCGCCGCGAGCGCTCTTGACCTCGTCGGTGGCGCTGGCCTTGATCTGGCCGTTCGCGACGCCTTTTATCCATTCATCCACATAGTAGATTGGCTCGTCGCTGTCCTTGTTGTAGATGATCTTCGCGAGGGTATCGCGCTGTTCGGGCGTGATGAGGGAGGGCAGGAGGACGCCATAGCGAAGCATGAGTTTTTTCGAGATATGAACGGAGGGCTGGACCGAATGGATCGCTACATTGGTGGCGAGGTACCAATAGGACGAGATAATCTGCTGCCGGAAGACGCCCCTGTCCTTGGGATCGGAGGCCTTGAGGTACTTGGAAAGGATCTCGTGGACCCGCTGGGCTTCGTCGCCCTCGTTGGCAAGCGCCCGCTTGTAGTAATCGGCATCGGCGAAGAAATCGGCCGCCTTTTCCTCTTCGTACTTCGTGACCGGGGCGAAGGTCGTCCTGCTGAGGTCGATGGAGGACTCGGAACGGGTCTTGGACTCACCATCGGTGTTGAGGCCTCCAAAGAGCGCCTCGAAGTCAGGTGTCGATGACAGATCGGGACCGGCAGATCCCGGGCCCTGCCGGGGAGCGCTGCCTCCCTTGCCTTGGAGTGGCTCGGCTTCGCCTCCGAGGAGGGCAGCGAGCTCGGGATCAATGGCATCGGACATTGGGCCTCCGTTTTCAGGATGGAGTGGGCAACGCCGAGTGCGTCCAATCCGCCTGTTCCCCAGATTCTATTGCCCCCGGCCCCTCCGATCAAGCCGATCAAGAGGTCACTTAGCGGCTTATTCCCGATCCGGGCCTCCATGCTTGACATTTCTGCCCCCTTTTTCTACTATGCCACTGCTTCGGGGGTGTAGCTCAGTTGGCTAGAGCGCTTGAATGGCATTCAAGAGGTCGTCGGTTCAATTCCGATCACCTCCACGAAGTTCTTGTTTTAGGGTAAGTAATTAGTCGAGTGACCGAACAACGGAGCTTGAGCCTTTTAACTTCACTGTGAGCCTGCTGTCAGTCAGCCCGCTCGAAGGATGGAAGTATGGCTCGCGCTCCGTTTTTGCTTTTCAAGCGCGGGCGCTACGCAATCGCCCGAAGTACCAGGACAGCCGACTTACGAAAAGCCGTCTTTCAGGTCGCCACCTGGCTCCAGGACGGCATACCGGCTGCAGGGCGCAGGGGAATGAAGGCAAAGGGCCTCCTTGCCTCGCCGTGGCTCGAAGCGTTCTGGACTGACGGCTCACCCTACCTCGTGGGAAAGGCAGCCCGGGGCAAGCCCCTCGCAGCGTCCTGCACCAGGAACAGGGTCAGCTTCGTGAAGCGCTACGTGAATTACGAGACGAGAAGAGGGGAAACTTCGGTCTAAATAGGTGATGAATAAAGGCGAAGTCTCCCGCCCCTTTGTTGGAGCCAAGCTGGCAATTTTGGATCGTATGCCGGTATGCTGTCCTGTATTCCTGGTTCGAAGGGCCAGCCACCCACGCTCACGCACTAATCTCAGAATTCCACGACTTCGAGATCCTTGAGCTCCAGCCTGAGCTTCAGGAAAAGCCGCAACCGGGTCATGTCCACTTCCTTGGCGGCTTTCGCCCACTTGGCCAGCACAGTATACTTCCTCGTCGGTTCGAGAGGTCCACCATCGCTCACGAGCATGTCTCCGAAAGATAGGCGCTCGAGATCGGGGAATAGCAGCAGCGCTTCCTTGGTGGCGCGGTCGAGGATGGTACCTCTGTCCTGCATTCTTGAGAGCTTATCCTCAAGCTCACTGACTTGTCCCTGAAGGCGTATGATTGTGTCGGTCGCTGCAGTGGAGGTCGGAGTTGTGGTGACCAGCGCGGCGTTCGCCGATCCCCGCGCAACCGAGTTTCCTTGGACAATTTTCAGTTCGACCCCCCCTAGTCCGAACTCTGGAAGGAGCAATTTGAAATGGCCGATCATTTCGTCCGAGATGGTCTTTCCAATGAGCGAAATTTCAACGATCCTCCCTGCGCCACCGCTCAGGCGCTTGACGCCGAGGACCTGGGTATCAGTGAACCTTAGGTTCATATCCACGAAGCGTTCTACCTGTCTGCGGTATTCATTCTCGCGAATGATTCCGTAGCCCATGAAGATGCTCGGGGTCACGAAGAGCAGGCCGACAAGACCGACGAGGGTCAGATTCTTCCTTGTGAAAAATCCATGGGCGATCGAAAAGCCCTCGCCGAGGTGGAGGTATTTTGAAAATGCGAAGGTCGTGAGGCCGATGAAGACGGAGTTGATAAGGTACAGGTAGAAGGCACCGAGGAAGAAGGCAAGGTTTCCACTCGCGAGCCCGTAGCCAGCGGAACAGAGAGGAGGCATGAGAGCCGTTGCGATGGCGACGCCTGCGAGCATGTTGCTGCTCCTGGTCTTGCGGGAAATGGAAATGATGAGTGCAGTCCCTCCTAGAATGGCAATGAACACATCGTAGAAGGTGGGAGTCGTTCGCGCGAGGATTTCTGGCGTCGTTCCTGCGAGTGGGGAGAGTTTGAAGGAGACGAATGAACTCGCGATACTGATCACCGTCATGAGAGCGAGATTGAAAAGAGAGCGCCTGAGTAGGGACATGTCGAAGACGGCAAGGGCAAGGGGGCCAATTCTGGCTGCGTAGGATCCGAAGCTCACCTTCGAACTCCCCATGGCTGTCACTCCAGCTGCCGATCCAATGATGAGCATGCTTCCACCCGTACCAGCTGTATAGGCAAGCAAGTGCCAGAAGCCATTGTCCATTGGAACAAGGTCAAGGGGATACATCCTCATGGTTGCTGCTACCAGGGGGACATTGTCGAATATCGCAGAAAGGAATCCGAGGCAGACAGCAATGAGGTCGCGATTGCGATAGTATTCTCGAGCCAGCCGGAAAGTTGACCCAGGATGCCGGTTACCTCGAGGGCTGCAACAGAAAGAAGGATGCCTACAAAGAAAAGGATGCTCGGCAAGTCAATCTGCTTGAGCACCTGTGCGACGCGTAGGTGATGATGCCCTTCACCGGGCCTGGCACGCTGCAAAGCCTCTGTCAATATCCAGACGAGGGCCAGGGAACCGAGGATGCCCATGAAAGGCGGCAATCCGGTCAAGAGCTTGAATATAGGCACGGAGATGAGGGCACCGACGCCGACCGAGAAAACCAGGACCTGCTCCCACGCTTTTATTGGAAATAGTGCTGCAATGGTTTCTGTTTCAGATATTGGAACCTTGGGATCGCCGATTCCGTGGACTGCTCGTCGATTTGCCGGATAGGATGTCTCGGTTTCTGTTGATCCTTTGACCATGGGCAGGGCCGCGAGCAGGGGCAGGACGAAGGAGACCATGGAAGGAAGGAAGACCCGCGAGATAATACAACCTTGTCACGCTTGTCGCTTACGAAGCGAAGCGCCACAGCCATCATCACGATAATCGTCGCCAGGTTGTCGAGGATGGAGGAGAGGAGAAAGGTGGCAAAGCCAATCGTCAGGAGAAGAACACGCTTTTTTCGGGTCGTTATCCTGTCGGTAAGAAAACGGAATCCGTCATGGCTGTCGATCATCTCGACTATGGTCATGGCTCCCATGAGAAAGATTATGATCTCAGCTATTGGCGCCAATTGCTCGGAAATGACTTCGTGGATATGGGTGCCCATAGTGCCCGACAAGGCAACGAGGGTCCAGAGAATTGCGGCAGATGCGAGGGCGATGGCGGACTTGTCGAAGCGAAGTACGTGCTCGAAGGCGATGAGTACATAGGACAGGATGAAAACAACGATCAAAGCGCTCGTTTTGTATGCGCCTTCATGATTTGAGAGCCTGAATGGAATCGAGAAACGCCTTGACCGCCTCGCTCTTCTTGCCTTTGGGCCGTGCAACTCCGATTTCGATCCTCTTCTTGATGTTTGGGATTTCGAAATGTATCAATTCCTTGGCTTCCATTGCGTGACTCACGGTGTACCAAGGGAGTATCGCCCAGCCAAGGCCCATCAACAGGAGTTTCAGGATAGTCTCAAGACCGCCTCCGTCGAAGATGTGCCTGGGGCGGAGGTTGTTGAGGGCAAAAGCTTCATCGATCCGCCCGACTAGTCCAGGAGCCTTGCTGCGCGAAAAGGAAATGAAAGGGAGCCCGGCGAGCTCTTCGAGCGATGACGCATTTCTGGATCCCGAAAGCTTTTTGGAGTAAATGGCTACAAAGGTCTCGTCAATAATCCTGGTGTATTCCAGGTCCTCGACTTGCCCCCAATTCCGGATAAACCCGACATCGAGTCGACCATGCAGCAGAGCCTCAACCTGCTCTTCGGTGCTCATTTCGAAGAGTTCAAAACTGATCTCAGGTTTCTTTTCCCGAAGGTCCGAAAGGACACCGGGCAGGAAGGAGTGTAGTGCAGACTCGATGAAGCCCAACCTGAGCCGCGACTGTTCGCCCTCCTCGGTTGCCTTGACGAGGCGCTTGATCTCGTCAGCCCGATCGAGGAGGAGACGGGCTTCCTTTCGGAGGAATTCACCCGCCGATGTGAGTTTGATCTTCTTCCCCAAGCGATCGAAGAGCTTGACGCCCAATTCCTGTTCAAGCTCCTGAACCTGGCGCGTGAGCGGAGGTTGTGTTATGTATAACATTTCGGCCGCCCGTCTGAAGTTGAGTTCTTCGGCGACCGCAAGAAAATAACGTAGATGGCGAAGTTCCATGGTCAAGGATGATACAGCACCTGCCATGAGGACGCAATCCTTCCCGAAAAAGGTCTGCGGAGGCATTATGCGATCGAAAATCTGTATCCTTCCGTAGATCTCAATTGTTATAGGTTTTCTTCCGTGAATGATACCGAGAGAGTATCAGCACCCTGCCAATATTGGATTGGACGATTTCGCCAGATTCAGGCATGTTTGTTGTGGAACCCTGAAGGTTCTGAGGGAGTCACATTGAAAACAATGCTGTTCAGGATACCCTCCACCGATGATTATAGGGACGTAGGCGATTCGGCGCGGATTGCGACCATCAGGTCCCTGCTGGAAAAATCTGGAATGGAAGTTGCTGTCAGTTCTTCGGATGATCCTATCGAGCTGCTGACCATCATTGATGAAGTGAAGCCGGAACTTGCCTATTCCAGCTCGGCTCGGTTCCCTGACAATGGGCCTCTCGTTCACGCCATTTTCGAGGAACGGAATCTTGCCTACGTCGGATCGAGCCCGGATACGCTTGACCTTTGCCTGGTCAAGGCGAATCTCAAGGCACAGTGGCTTCGGGATGGCATCAAGACACCAGCGTGGAGCATCGCACGCCTGAATGCGCAAGGAGGTTATGAATATTCCCAACCTCTACCTGACTTCCCTGTTTTGCTCAAGCCCCTGGCTGGTGGCAACAGCATCGGCATTTCGTCCGATTCGGTTGTCATCGATCAGGCATCGCTCGACCAAAGAATTACCCACTATTTGAAAAAGCACGGTGACTGCATCGTTGAGCGCTATCTCGGCCATTTCCGGGATCGCAGGGAATTCACGGTTTCTCTTATAGGCGATCCACTTTATGGGCTCCTTATGCCAATCGAGATAAGACTTTCTGGGCATCGCGAATATCCTCTAGTTTCAAATGATGATAAAGCGGGCCATCGGACGATCGTAGCAACACTGCCGAACGACGAACTCAGCAAGAGGATCATCGAATTCGCCTCGGATGCATTCATTTCCTCGGGTGTGAGGGACTACAGCCGTATCGATATCATCCTGGCCGGCAATGAGCTGCATGCCATCGAGATCAATGGCCAGCCAATGATACCCGACCGCTGGTTTCGGGAATGTGCGGCAAGTCAGGGTCTTGAAGACCACTACATTCCGGCGATCTTCCTGGCTGCCCTTTCCCGCACAGCCGCCAGCCAGGATACGGATGTGGAGCTCCCCGACGCATTGTTCAGCGGCATTCCCGAGATGGCCTATCGAAGGTTGACTGCCACGGCGGCAGGATCACCGGTGAGGGCAGAAGTCGGATATGCGACACGCTGACCCCACCACTGACCGCTTCGGGTTCTTGCGGATCCCCCCCGACGCTCATACGCTCGGCGCGACCAACGCTGCACGAGCTGTCGAGGCTTGTGGATTCAGGGTCCACCATGCTGCGGATGAAGTGAGGGCTGCGGCGAAGGAGCCTCTGGCTGCGGAAAACGGCAGGCGCATCCTCTCCTGGATTCGAGGCAAGGGTATCACGATGCTTGCCCTGAGCTGGCGGCTTGATCCCGAGCTGGGATCAGAGCTCTTTGACCGCATTTATTATTTCCTCGACACCACCGATCTCCTCGCGCGCTATGGCGGCCCTGTACGCGGGGTTTTTTTCGCTGGCCTCCCGGCCACCTGCAACCTTATCAGGGAACGACATCCCGACATCAGCGGTTTGTTCAGTGGCGAGGAAGATAGTGGCGAACTCCTCGATATTCTTGGAATCGCACGAGACCTTTACCCGACGGAAATGCTTCAAAGTGTCGTCTATGACGAGGCAAGACTCGCTTTTGGCAAGGATCTGGTCCGGCGCGGTGATTTCGGCAAGATTGGCAAAATCGACCGTAGTGCGTCGCTACAATTCGGCAGGCGAGGAGATAGCCTTGCATCGCGCCTCGTCCACGGTGAGGAGCATGGGCTTCCTCCGCTCATGCGGGCGCATGCGGGACCATGGTTGCCTGACAGGAAGGAAGCCCTCAAACTATTCAACGAGTGGGCGAAGAGCCTGGGCTCGGGAGGCATGCTCGATGTGCTGTCCATCGGCAGTTCCCAATTAAGCCAATCGCGCTTTGGAGAGGACTGGGGTGAAACACCGAATGGCGGTGGTGTACCCGTGAACTCCGCCGGGGAGTATGCAGCAATATGGAATGCCGCACGGCCCATGTTGGTTCGCACCTACTCAGGCGCCGGCTGCGCTGCGAGACTTGTCCCTGTCTACGAGGCCAGTCTCGACATCGCATGGCATGCTCTTTCTTTTTGGTGGTTCAGCAAGCTCGATGCGCGCGGCCCCCTCGGCGTCCGGGAGAACCTCGAGGATCACTTTGCTGCCCTTCGCGCCATCGCAGCGACAGGCAAGCCTTTCGAAGCCAATGTGCCTCACCATTTCGCCTTCCGAGGGACAGATGACGCGAGCTATGTTGCCTCAGGCTACCTCGCGGCGCGAGCAGCCAAGAAGGCCGGCATTCGTCTCTATGTCCTTCAAGTGATGCTCCAGACACCTCGCTGGACCTGGGGTGTCCAGGATCTCGCCAAAGCACGAGCCCTGCTCGCCATGACTCGGAATCTCCAGGATGAGACCTTCAAGGTAGTCCTCCAACCGAGGGCCGGCCTCGATTACCTTTCGCGGGACACGACCCGGGCCAAGATCCAGCTGGCTGGAGCGACGGCACTGATGGACGACATCGAGCCTGAAAATTCAAGAAGTCCCTCGCTCATCCACGTAGTAAGCCATTCCGAGGCAACTGGGCTCGCCGATCCTCCAGTTATCGATGAAAGCATCAGGATCACCAGAATGGCTCTCGACAAATGGCGAGAGTCACGCGCGAACGGTTCGGTTCCCGATATGGGACTTGATGCCGAAGCCCGCGAACGAACACGGATTCTTCTTGCAGATGCCCGCGCCCTCGTTGCTGGCATGGAGTCAGCGATTCCTGACCTCTACACAGCGGAAGGATTCTACCTTGCTCTGGCTGCGGGATATTTCCCCCTACCCTGGCTCGCCGAGCAGCAGGACATCTACCCGAATGCGGCGGCTGGCCTCACGGCATTTTCCGACGGAGGTATGACTTCAATCGATAAAGATGGCAAGCCCTTCGCGGTAGCAGAACGCCTTGCCCGCGCCTCCGAGGCTCTTCGCCTTATCAAAGGCGCCAAGGGAGGAATGTATTGAAAAAGGGACGAAAGGAATCCGCGCTGGATAGCGCCGAACCTCGATCGGTCTATTGTGTGGTTGGCGCCGGCAACGGTGGCATGGCCATGGCAGCACACCTCGGGGTCATGGGCTTCCGAGTGCGGTTGTTCAATCGAACAGCCGAACACCTCGAGGGTGTCCGTTGGCATGGTGGCATCAAAGTCGAGGGAGAGGTCGAGGGTTTCGGTCCCGTCGAGCTCGCGACTTCGTCAATGGAAGAAGCGCTCGAGGGAGTCGATATCGCCATGGTCGTCACACCATCGACAGCGCATCGCGGGCTCGCGAGCCTGATGGCTCCTCATCTTCGCGACAACCAGATCGTTGTCCTGAATCCGGGACGCACGGGGGGAGCCCTCGAGTTCCTAAAGCAGATCCGCGAAGACGGCCTCATAGGAAAGCCCATTATCGCTGAAGCACAGACCTTCCTCTATGCCTCACGCGCTCTATCAAGGCACGAAGCCAGGATATTCCGAATCAAGAACGAGGTCCCCCTGGCCGCCTTGCCAGCCCACAAGACGGCTGAGGTCCTTCGGCGTCTGGAATCTGCCTTCCCCTGGTTTTCACCAGGGGGGGATGTGCTATCCACGAGCCTTGAGAATATTGGCGCGGTTTTCCATCCGGCACTCACCATCCTCAATGGAGGGTGGATCGAGGCGACGCACGGAGACTTCGACTATTACTCCGATGGGATCACGCCTTCGGTCGCCCTCGTCCTTGAACGTATTGATGCCGAACGGCTGCATGTCGCCCGTCTTCTCGGTGTCAGATCGGTGTCCTCGCGCGAGTGGCTCTACCAGAGCTACGACTCGCATGGAGACGACCTCTGTGAAGCCATCAAAAACACCGAGGCCTACCGGGGAATCCGAGCACCAGTCAATCTCCAGCACAGGTACATCTGGGAGGATGTTCCGATGAGCCTCGTCCCCTTGTCCTCCCTTGGAAAAGCGCTCGGTGCGCCGACGCCGACGATCGACCTGATAATAGAACTCGCTTCGATTCTTCACGGACGCGACTATCGTGCCGAGGGGCGCACGATCGAGAGTCTCGGTCTCGCCGGACTCACCGTGAAGGAAATCCGCAAACTGGTAGACGAGGAAGCCTGACCTTTCCCAAGGAGCACTGAACATGGAAATATTCATTCAGACAATCACAGCTCTATGGCTGAGCATCCCTCCGGCTGCGCAAGCCGTACTAATCGTCATCATGGGTTGGATTGCTGCGTTACTCGCAAGATGGATCTCTTCCGGTCTGTTGTCGCGCCTTGGCTTCAACCGCTTCTGCGACAGGGCAGGACTCAGCAAGTTCCTTTTGACCGGCAATGTCTCCTACAAGCCGTCGAAGTTCCTTGGCTTCATTGCGTATTGGCTTATCCTGCTGCAGGTCTTTATCCTCGCGGCCAGGAGCCTCGACATCGGCCTCGTCAAATCGGTAGCGGACACCATCGCCCAGTTCCTGCCCTCATTTGTCGCCTTCGTCCTCATTTCCATCACCGGACTTGTCATTGCGTCTTTCCTGGGCAATTTCACCTTGACGATTGCGAAGAATGCCGGGATGCACGGAGCTCGAATGATTTCCCGTGCGGTGAAATACGCCGTGATCGCATTGGCTCTCGTCTCGGCACTCCGCCAGCTTGGTGTAGCTGCCGGGGTGCTCGAGAATGTGGTCTCCATCAGCTTTGCTGCTTTGGCCTTCGGGGCCGCCCTTGCATTCGGGTTGGGATGCAAGGACCTCGCGAAGGCGGCGATGGAGGAATTCCTCAGGAATTTGCGCGAGAGCGAGAGGGAAACGGCGGGAAAGGATATGGAAGGCTAAGGTTCATCCTTGACTGGCGGCTCCTGATTTGAACGGACCAGTCACAGGAAGGATCAATGCGTATCGTATCCCTTTGCTGCCTGAATATGCCGCATTGATAGATCAGTGCAGCGAGATTTGCTGTAATGCCAAGGAGGCACTGTATGGGAAAGGTCAGATTTCTTGTGGTTGTTCTGAGCGTTTTCATTTTAGCGACCTGCGCCACGCCACCAAGGGAGTCAGCTCCAGAAGATCCGCAAAAGGGAGAGCTGCAGGGGCAAGTGGATGGCTTCCAGAAATCAGTCGCAGAAAAAGACGCCGCCATCCTCCAATTGCAGGGGCAAGTGGATAGCCTCCAGAAAACAGTCCCTGAAAAGGATGCCACCATCCTGCAGTTGCAAGGACAGATCGCAGACTTACAGAATCAGGGGACTGCGAAGGTCCCGACCATCGCGAAGTTTCAGGACGGCAACACCGAAGTTGCAAACTCCCAGGATGCGGCAACCAGAAGTGATGCGGTTCCCGAACCATTGCAGCACCAGGAAAAGGTTTCCGATGAACGCATCACGGCGACAAGCGCCCGGGCAGGACAGGTACAAGCGGAGCTGGATGCGCTTAAGAAAAGAGCTGCGGTCAAGGATTCGGAACTGGGAGCGCTCAATGCGAAGCTTGCAGCCTTGGGCGCTGCAAACGACGAACTATCTGCCAACCTGGCTTCGCTGGGATCGGGAACGCAGGAATCACAGGCTGACTTCCTTGCGCGGATTGCCGCACTCAGCAATGAGAAATCCGAGCTTCAGGACAGGATCGGCGATCTTGAGAAGGAAAGGGATTCACTCGCGATTCTGGCCGCAGCTGATGAGAAAGATCTCGACGCGAGGATCTCCAGGCTGAAAACCACCTTTGCCGCGGAAATTGCCCGAGGTGAGCTCGATATCAAGAAGGTCAAGGATGTCTTGATCGTCAGCGTCAGCGATGCCGTACTCTTTGATCCTGATTCGCCGAAGCTCAGGCCGACAAGTCTGACGATCCTCTCGCAATTGGCGGTTATCTTCAAGAATGCGCCAGAGAAGATCGTCCGAGTGGAGGGGAATACAGCTATCGCTGTCTCCAGCGCAGATACATTGAGGCTGTACCCGACATCGTGGCATCTTGGCGCTGCGCGGGCGGCGAACGTCGTGCAGTACCTGCAGGAACAGTGCGGGATGGATCCTCACCAGCTCGTTGCCGCATCCCTCGGAGAGTACCGGCCGCAAGGCGACAATTCAACCGAATCCGGAAAAGCGCAAAACAGGCGGGTGGAGTTCGTCCTCGTAACCCAGGATCTTTACGAGATCGCGCGACTTAGGAGCATGACGGATTGAGTTGTACCGGATAGCGTCATTTCAAGTACAGGAGGCGGCATTTGCCGCCCCCTGTACCCAAGCAATGCAATCACCGAACTTGGCCCAACTCGGCGATGTAGCCGAAGCTCATTGTGGAGGCTTTCATGAGATTCAGAACCATTGTCTCACTCTTCATCGGACTTTCAGTCGCTGCGGCTGCGCTTGTCGCCGATCAGCCCAGTGCTGCACAGTTCACGACGGCGGAGGAGGCCAGGCTGGCCAGCGGGAAGCCGGCCCAGGCGAAGGCCACGGAGACGGGCGAAGCTGACCTGAAGGCTGCCTGGGATGCGGCTCGAAGCGAACTTGAGGACGGCGTCTGGACTGTCGAAGCTGCGGGGTTCAGTCTCAGTCTCGGCGATTGGGACCGCAACAAAAAACAATGGGATCTGATAGTTGTCGGTCAGTATATGGGCTTCCCGGTGAACCTGCAATTCATATGGAACATCGCGCAAACATATGATCCCAAGCGGGTCTACGACCAGGTGAATGCCTTTGTCAAGGCGAAGGCCCTGGGCTGCCGAATCATCTACCATGTCAGCTGGCAGGGTGGAAGCCAGTGGAGAGCGGAGCAGGCCAGTCTTGAGGTGGTGGGGAAAAACGAAGACGGCAGCGAGATGACTTTGGAAAGCTTCCTGATTGATCCGATGGTCGGCCACTATGACTTTGCGGCAACCAGCCCGGACGAGGTCAGCAAGGTTTCATTTATCGACCTGGTAGCCGTTACAGGGGGGAGTTTCACCATGGGCAGTCCAATGATCCAGGCTGGCAGGCGAGACAACGAGGTAGAGCATGCGGTTACGGTATCGGGTTTCAGGATTGGGAAGACCGAGATTACGCAGGTCCAGTACCAGGCAGTCATGGGGAGGAACCCGAGCTACTTCTCCAGGCTCGACAATGCGCCTCGGCATCCGGTGGAGCAGGTCAGCTGGTATGACGCCTTGGCCTTTTGCAACAAGCTTTCAGCCATGGAGGGCCTGAGCCCCGCCTACGAGTACAAGGGTATGAAAATAAGCCATGTGGCCACAGCTACAGGCTATCGTCTGCCGACCGAAGCGGAGTGGGAATACGCTGCGCGTGGCGGAGCCATGGCCGATGGGACGCTCTACGCAGGCTCAGTGTCCTTGGGTGAGGCAGCCTGGTTTTACGGGAACTCTGACCAGTGGACCCACCCTTTCGGCCAGCTCAAAGCCAATGGGCTTGGTCTCGTGGACATGAGCGGGAACATATGGGAATGGTGCTACGACTGGTATGGGGACTATCCGACGAAGGCTGGAGTGGATCCTGTCGGAGGCACCTCGGGGCCCTATCGCGTCTTACGCGGCGGCAGCTGGGGCAGTGCCGCCGACTACTGCACGGTCTCCAACCGGAACTACAACTATCCGAACTACAGGCATTACTACGTCGGTTTCCGTGTTGTCGCCCCTGCCAGTCCGTAAAAAAAACGGAAGTGAGACCTGCCAGGAGCGGCGCAGGGGGCGCGAGGAAAGGCGAAGCCTCCGCGCACCACGCGTCGCGAGAGGCAGGGCGGTGCGGGTTCTGCCATCCGCTGTTCCCCAATGGACATTTCCCGATTATTACCGCGCTCAATAAAGTGAAAGTCAGAAGCCTTACGTCAGTTCTTCGTCACTTGCCATTTTATCCTCCGACGAGAGTCACTTCCCCCCCCCCCGCAGTTTCGCGCAGCTCCCAGGTAAGCCGCTCCTCCCAGGTCTTCTGCCTGCCTGGATTGAGAGAAACACCGTCCTTGCTGCGCATGAGGTAGTCGCGGAGGTCACGCATGCCCACCAAGGCCACGCTGACGGGGAAAATACCGACCTCGCGTTTTGAAAAACCGCTGCGCAGCTGCCTGAGAAAGCTGAGCATCGCCCCGTCCTGGAGCACATCGACTTCGTCAAAGAGCACGACAAGCGGCTTACCAAGGATTTCGTAAATATGACAACACATGATCGCATTTCGATCAATAATCAGTGGTATGGAATGCGATCATGTGTTGCCCGACTTGTGAAATCCTCAGGAGGAGCCACCAAGGCAGCCCATTGATGGAGGGTATCGCTCAGCATCATGGCGGCAGGCTCGGTTGAAAGGGGGGGCATGAACTCCTGCCCGAGAAAATCGCGGGCGAAGGAACGAATGGCTGAACAGAGGCCCGGGATCGCTTTTTCCTCTTCAGTGATGCCTTGGCCGGTCTCAACGCTCACCTAGCAGGCCACCGCCTTTCCCGCCGCATTGATCGTCCGCATCCAGGACTGGAGGAAGGTCGTCTTGCCGCTCTGCCTGGGCGCATGGAGGACCCAGTAGAGTCTGGACTCGATGTAGCGATCCAGCTGGGCGCGGACGAGGCGGTTTTCTGGCGGAGGCATGTAGTGATCGTCCGGGTTGCAGGGACCGGTAGTGTTGAAAAAACGCTTCATATCAGGACTTTACGGATGATGCAGGCAGGGGACAAGCCTTCTGCCGCCCGCCTGCAGGGGCAGGGTCGCTTTGCAAGGCTTCCCTGCCCCGCAGGGCTAGCGTTTGCCGGTAACCCTGATGATGTGGTAGCCGAACTGGGTCGACACGACGTCCGATATTGAACCAACTCCCAGGTTCTTGCAGGCGTTCTCGAAGGCGGGCACCATCTTGCCGGGGCCGAACCATCCCAGGTCACCGCCGGAGCTCTTCGAGGGGCAGGTGGAGAACTCGCGGGCGAGGCCCTCGAAATTCGCGCCCTGCTTGATCTTGACAAGCAGGGACTGGGCCTGGCCCTGGTCCTTGACGAGTATGTGGCTGGCTTTCCATTCCATGTAGTTGACTCCTTGTGCCTGAGATCGACGGGGGAGGGCCGGAAGCCCGGCTCGACCCGGCTGTCGGTAATCACTTATAATTGCTATGAAAACCGGCGATCAGCCCGACGACCTCGCGGATCTCGGCGGTCGGCGGCAGGATTGTCGTACGGAAGTGGGCCGTACCCGGGCGCTGGCCGAAACCGGTGCCGGGGACGACACAGATCCCGGTGGCTTCAAGGAGGGCCAGGCTCCAGTCCTCGTCGCTCCGACCAGGCGGCAGGGTGATCTGAGGGTAGGCGTACATGGCTCCGGCGACCTCGTTGCACACAATTCCCGGTATCTTTCTGAGACCCTCGACCAGAAGCCTTGCGCGCGAGGCGAGTTCGAAAAGGATGGCATCGCGCTCGGCGACAAAGGTGGCAGCGGCAGGGCTGCCCCCTGGCGGGGGGCTCACGAGGCACCAGGTGGCGATCTGGCCGGGAAGGTTGGAGCAGAGGCTGATGGACTGGAGCTTGGTGATCTGGGCGACGACCTCGCCCGGGATATTGCGGATCTCCATGTAACCGCCGCGATGTCCGCACTCTCCGAGGAAGCCCTTGGAGCAGGAATGGAAGGAGAAGAGGGAGACATCCTTCGCGTTCTTCTCAGTCACGACCTTCGCAAAAGATACGAATTTTTCCCCTGCGCGGTAGATGTTCTCCTGGTAGACCTCGTCTGCAAGGATGGCTATGCCCTTGTCGCGGGCGAAGTCGACGATCATGCCGATGTTGGCGTGATCGAGGACCGAGCCTGTAGGGTTGCCGGGATTGATGACACAGATGGCTTTGACACGCGTGCCTGCGGCGATGGCCTTGTTCCAGGACTCGTCGAGCATGGCTCGAGACAATCGCCAGTCCTGTCCCTCGTCGAGGTAATAAGGAACCTGGCGGCCCTCATAGAGGGTGATGGTCGCCGAGTAGAGCGGATACTGCGGGATGGGGATCATGATGCCATCGTCGGCAGTCCCTGGCGCAGGGGAGGCGATGAGGATGCGGAGGGCTGCCTGCACGCCCTTGGAGGCGCCGTCGGTGAGGTAGATGGCCTCGGGGTCGGCCTCGATGCCGTCGCGCGCCCGGATAAAGGAGGCTACTGCGTCACGCACGACCTTGAGGCCCTTGGACTCGGAGTAGGCGCCGAGGCCGTGCTTTGAGCCGGCAAGGAGGCTCCGGGCAGCGGTGATGGCCTCGGCAGGGTAGAGGCTGGAAGCCTTGTCGAGGAGCTCCGGCCACTCGCAGAGCGAAATGACCTGCCTGAGCCAGGTAAGGGGCTTCTGACCGAGGGACTGGGGATTGCCGATATTGCACCAGATTATGCGGCGGCCTGAGCGCTCGAGCTCCTGGGCACGCGCAACGATGGGGCCACGGACTGCGTATTCGGTATCGATGACCGCCTTGCCGAGGTCAGATAGGGACAGAGCCACGCATCTCTCCTTTGTTCAGCTTCGCTGTGCCAAGAGTAGCATTTGCGCCCCTGATGGGCAAGCTTTGCGACCGATCTCCGCTGAAGCGCCAAGGGCGGGGAGGGCGTGCAAAGGTCGCAGGGCAGGGGCGAACTTGTACCTGCTGCCCATCCTCGGGTACCCTCGGTCCACGATGAGCGAACTTCTTGAAACCGCGATCCGCCCCGAGCGCAGCTGGCTTGTGGGGATCCAGACCGACAAGGTCGGCAAACACGAGGCCGAAAGTCTCCTGGCCGAGCTCAGGAGCCTCGCGGCAACCCTGGGTCTCGAGGTTGTTGGCTCCACATCGGTCCGCGTGCGCGAGAGGAATCCTGCGCTCTTCGTGGGCACGGGCAAGGCCGACGAGATCGTTGCCTCGGCTACTGCCGCGGGGGTGGACTCCATCCTCTTCGACCACGTGCTGTCGCCCATCCATCAGCGCAACTGGGAGGAACTTTCCGGCCTCAGCGTCTTCGACCGGGCAGAGCTCATAATTCGTATCTTCGCCGGCCGGGCCCTCACAAGGGAGGCCGGCCTCCAGGTCGAGCTGGCCGAACTCGAGTACTCCATTCCGCGGCTCGCGCACTCCTATTCCGCGCTCTCGCGGCAGCGCGGGGGCCGCTATGGCAACAAGGGCAAGGGCGAGCAGAAAATCGAGCTCGACCGCCGCGGGATCGAACGCAGGGTCCACGAAATAAAAGAGGAATTGATAACTGTCCGGAAAAGCCGTGATACGCAGCGCAAGCGCCGCGAGAAAAGCGCGGTGCCGAGGGCGGCAGTCGTGGGTTATACCAACGCCGGCAAGTCGAGCCTCCTGAACGCCCTTTCGAAGGCTGCCGTGCTGGCCGAGGACAAGCTCTTTGCGACCCTCGACCCGACAACGCGGCGGATGTCAGTCGGCAAGGGCGGGACCCTCCTCCTTACCGATACCGTCGGCTTTGTCCGCAATCTGCCCCATGGCCTCATCGAGGCCTTCAAGGCGACGCTCGAAGAAGCAGCAACCGCCGACCTCCTGGTCGAGGTGGCCGATGTCTCCGATCCCGAATGCGAACGGCACCTGGTGACTACCGCTTCGGTGCTCCGGGAAATCGGCGCGGGCGAGGTTCCCCGCGTCCTGGCCTTCAACAAGACCGATCTTGTCGCCGAGCCCTCCGTGATCGCCGATTTCCTGGCCCGCCACCCCGGCGCCCTCGCCATTTCGATACGGAGCGGCGAGGGCCTGGCTGAACTCGCGGTTGCCATCGAGGCGGCCCTCACCGCTGGCGATGGCCGCGTGCGTGTGCGCGTGCCCGATACCGACTACGCCCTCGTGGCCCTCCTGCACCGCGAGGCGCAGGTACTCTCCGAGGAGAGGGAGGATGACGCGACAGTCATCGAATGCCTTCTGCCACAGAAATTCGCCGACCGCTTCAGGAGCTTCCAGGCCTGAGCCCTGGCTGACTCGAAGCTTCGCTTACTCCGGATCGGCTGCTCCCTTTTTCATGAAGTTCTGGAGAAGCTGGATGATGTAGTAGATTTTCTTGTATGCGGCAGTCATGTGATCTTTCAGGGGGACTTCTCCGAGATTCTCGATTTCCTTCCAGTTCATGATCTGCTCGTGCCGGCCCACCTTGCCCTGGTCCTCAAGGAGAGACTTGAACTGGCGTCCGACCTGGATGAGATTGACCATCGCCCTTGTGACAAAAGCCACGGCCTGGTCGTTGACGTCCTTGAGCATCGTGCGGAGGTACTTGAGCTGCTCCTTGTCACGGTCGCTCTTGGCGAGGGCCTGCCTGAGCTTGGCGCCCATCTCGGCATCATCGGCGAGGGAGTCGTCGAAGGCCAGGAGCTTGGTCGAGACTTCCATGAGTGCGTGGTAGGCGTCGGAGAGCTGCTGCGATTGAACGCCCGTCGTCCATTTTCCCCGAATGAGCAGGATGTCGACTATCTCGCGGATATCCTTCTTGAAGTAGTCGATCAGGTAGGCCTTGAGGTAGTTCAGGGCGGTGACCTGGGTGTAGCCGCCGAGCATCTTCTTGGCGAAGACGACATTGGCTTTTTCCGTATAGTTCTTCATCCGGACGACGATGTTGGTGCCGAATACCTGGACCGCAACCTCGTCGATCTTGGCGTTCCTGCGCTCGGCGTTGATCCGATGGATGAGGGTCTCAACCTGGGCCTTGAGCTTCTGGATATAGGGTTCGACGATGCGCTCGTTGGGATATCGGGGCTGTATGGACCAGTATGGATCCTTTTTCACGAAGCGGACGACCTGCTCGAGGATCAGGCTTCGCCTGATGTCGAGGCAGATGGGGGTGATCTTGTTCCATGTTTCGATCTGTATGATGTCAGCGTCACGGAAGTCCCTCATCATGATGAAGATCCGCTCCCAGTCGGCTTCGAGGTCGAGGGACATGAAGACTTCAAGGAAGTCGGCGAGGTCGTCGGCGATATACTCGGCATTGATCGCCTCGAACTTGGGTTTGTAGGAGAAGTTGCGTTCCGGAATGCTCGAGTCGAATTTTTTCAGGAGGAAGTAGAAGTCGAAGTTGACGAAATTGGCGAGGGAAAGCAGGGTATTGAACGCGGCATCGATTTCCTTTGTCTTGTCGCCGTCGAAGTTGGCCAGGAAGGTTGCGAGATCCGTCTGGCACTGTTCCGAAAGCTTTTTGATATCGAGGGTCTTGGACTTCTCGATGATATAGCTTTCGCTGAGCCGCTCCGTAAGGGCTTTTTTCTCTGCTGTCAGATGGCTTTCTATCACGAAGGTCCGCAGCGCACTGGATCCGCTGGCGCTCTGGAGTTGCATCTGGGCCGGTGCGGTGATCTTGTAGAGTTCGAAGAAAAACCGGGCAATACCCGGCAAGGCTTCGTTGCCCTTGGGCTTGAGGAACTTGTAGCGTGAACGCGTCAGGTCCTTGGCGATCGCCCTGAGGATCTTCTTCTTGTCCGAATCAGGATCTCCCATGCCTACAAAAATCGAGAGGATTTTATCAAGGAAGTTGCCGCTATCGGGCTCGGGCTTTGAGGGCGCACTCATGCCAGTACCTTAGTTGATCGATGGATAGGGGGTCAACGCTCCCGTGCCGGGCTTGGCTATCGAAATCTCGCCAGCGAGCAATTCCTTGACCTTTCCATCCGCCGCTTCGGTCAGGAGCTGGCCCTCCGGTCCGATTCCGATGATGGTGGCGACGAAGCGTGCGCCAGAGCCAGGGCGGCCTTCCTCGAAGGCGCATTCCCGCCCTCGCATCCAAAGCCTTTTTGTGAGCGCCAGATGCCAGTCTTCTCGTCCGGGCAGTCTGGCCAGACCGGCCAGGCAGGCTGCGAGGAGCCTTTCTCGAAGGCCTTTGCGTCCGCCCGGCCCAGGCTGGGCTTCTGGAAGGGCTTCTTCGAGACCGGCGGCAGCTGCCGTGCCGGCCGGGAGGACTGGAGTAGCAAGATTGATGCCAAATCCTGCCAAAAGGAGGCCAGAACCTGTCTCGCAGAGGATGCCTCCCAGCTTTCGGTCGATGCTGCCGGCTTCTCCCTGGAACATCAGGTCATTGGGCCATTTTACGCTGATGCCGATCCTGCCGCCCTCTTCCATGACTGCTGCCTCGCAGGCTTCGGCAAGGGCGAGGCCTATCCTCAGTGGAAGGGCGGGGAGGAGGACCCAGGCAGGGTCGAGGATGAGGGTACAGAGGAGGGCTTCACCTGGCTCCGCGAGCCATTTCCTTCCCGGCAGTCGGCCCCGCCCCGCGCTCTGTCTGTTGGCGACGACCGCTGTTCCAGGTGCTGTCCCCGCAGCTGCCATGCTCCGCGCCTCGTCCTGGGTCGAAGTAGTTTCGGCAAAAAGCCAGACGGGACCACCGAGGGGGTTGGCTATGGCGAGGAGCCTGGCGACGGAAAGCGGGGCGACCGGGTTCATGGCCCACGATACGCGGGAGGAGGCGAAAGCCTCAAGGGTGCTGATCCAGGGAGCTGCCTCGATGCGTGCTGGCTCCTGATGCGATGGCTGCCTTGTCTCTTGTCGCGGCAGGAAAGGCTATGGGATAATCGAGAAGAGTCAAATAAGGGGGCATAGTGGATAGCAATCACAGGAATTTCGGGGGACTCAAGGCCTGGTTCCCTGTTCTCGCCCTTTCCCTTGCAATTGCTGCACCGAGCGCCTATGCCGAGGACCCTGCCAAACCCGATTTCGAGGCAACGAGCGGGTTGGGGCTGCGCTATGGCGGGGCGTCAGCCTTTGTGTACGACAGAGGAAGGAAACTCAGCGAACTCGACTGGGACATCAAGCCCCTCGTGTCCATCGACTCCAGCGCGCGCCTGTCGATCGGGCATTTTGTCTCTGATTTTGCGGTCTCCATGGGCCTGCCACTGTCCTCGGGCCTCATAACGGACTCTGATTGGCAGAATGCTCCCCTCGGGGACACAACGACCAAGACAAACTACTCCGTCAGCGCCGCAGCCATCGGTCATTATTTCGATGTAGGCCTGCTTTTCGGCTATGACTTCCCGATAGGGGGGAAGCTGAGCCTGGCCCCTGAAATCGGGTTCAGGTACTGCGACATTGCCTGGTCGGCGGAGGGAGGCTGGCTTCAGTACGCTGACAATGGCTCCAATGCCTCGCCACCCTACAATTCGTGGACGACTGGCGCCAAGTCTCCGATCTATGGCCTCGTTTCAACCTACGGGCAGGTCTATGCCGGGTTCCTCCTGGGGCTGCGAGCCCACTGGGCTCCCTCGACCGTTTTCAGCCTCGAAGGCCAGGTTGACGCCGCGCCCATCCTTGTCGCCATTGCAGTCGACAACCATGTCTTCCGCAATGTCACCTTCAGCGACATTTTTCTGGGAGGCTACCTGGTCGAGCCCCTTGTCACGGCCACCTACTCGCCGCACCCGGACTGGGCGCTCAAGGCCCGGCTTGGCTGGACCCTCATCGGAGGCCTCGTGGGCGACGACATCATGACGGGGAGTTCCGGAGTCGATCCTGCGTTGGAGGGCCTCAATCCGGGCCAGTCCCAGACCTTTGTCAATGCGGCGGGAGCGGCCCTGAGTGCCCTGCGTCTGGGCTTTTCCGCGTCCTTCCAGCCTTGAGCTGACCGGACTGCAGACTGACTAGGACTGGCGCCGCGATGCGCGCTTTTCGAGCGCGGCCATGCGCTTGACGGGAAGGGCCGCGAGGCTCGTGTACACCGCTCCGTCGGGCACCGCGGTCCCGCGCCTGAGGAAGGACCCGAGGCCTATCACGCAGCTCCTGCCGATCGTCACCCCAGGCGAGATGTAGCAGTGCGCCCCGATGAGGGTGCCCGAGCCTATCCTGATCCTGTCCAGGATGAGGGTATTCCCTTCGAAAGAATGGGCTGACAGGTCGGTCTGCCCGCCGATGGTCACGTCATCGCCGATCTCGATGAGGTAGGGATCGAGAAGCATGTAACTATTAAGATAGACACGCTTGCCGAATCGGCAGCCGATGATGCGGAAGTAGAGGTTCGAGAAGAAGCTCACCGGGATGAGGGGAAGGATCGTCGTTGAGGTGATTGTGTAGATCCCCGAGTAGATCAGCCAGCGCAATGTCGTGACCGAGGCCAGGGGATAGCGTCCGGGGCCGACCCCAAGGGACAGGAGGCGGAAGATGGAGCCCTGCACGAGGATTCCCGCGATGAAGTAAAGGTATACAGCGGCGCCGAGGCAGAGGGCGAAGAGGACGATGGCCCCTGCCCCGACCGCTCCATCCGCAGCCCCTGCCGGAAAAAGCCCTCCCACGGCCCAGTACACAAGGGCTACCGAAGGCGCGAGCGAAAGGCCCAGCACCGTCGCGTAGACGGAGTAGATCACCAGCGTGATGAGGATCTGCGCCGGCGCTGAATCGGCCAGGCGCTGGAGGGGGCTGCTCATGGAGCCATCCTCGCCGAGGGTGGGCGGGGAGTCAACCGGGCGAGGGGATTGGCAGCCGGCGGGTCCGGCCCCAGGCGGCTGATCCAGCCCGTCCCCCCTGATCTGGAAACCACAGCCCTTGCCGTGCTATCCTGTCCTCCGACACCACGAGGCCTTCCTCCGGATGGTTGCGGCCGACTCGGGCGGTTCCGCTGACCAGGGGGCGAAGGATCGACAGGAGCATTTCATGTGCGGCATCATCGGCTACGTTGGCCCCAGGCGGGCCACTCCCATCCTGCTCGAGGGCCTGAAGCGCCTCGAATACCGGGGCTACGACTCTGCAGGCGTCGCGGTGGGGCTTCCAGGCTCGCTCACCATCGTCAAGAAGACAGGGAAGATCGCGGCACTTCGCTCGGTAATGCCCAAGGAGCTTCCCGGCAACTGGGGCATCGGCCACACGCGTTGGGCGACCCATGGCGGCGTCAATGACGTCAATGCCCACCCCCACCTCGACCGATCCGGAAAGATCGCCGTCGTGCACAACGGCATCATCGAGAACTATCGCGCACTCCGGGGCATGCTGGAGCACGAGGGGGTCGTCTTCCTGAGCGACACCGACTCGGAGGTCATACCCAACCTCATCGCCCGCTACTTCGAGGGCGACCTCGAAATAGCGGTGAAGGCAGCGCTCAACCACCTCGAGGGAACCTACGGCATCGCGGTCGTTCACGCGGACAGGCCCGGCGAGATCGTGGGCGCCCGCAACGGCAGCCCCCTGGTGATCGGCATCGGCGAGGGTGAGATGCTCCTGGCCAGCGACGTGACCGCGATCATCGCCCATACGAAGCAGGTGGTCTACCTGAACGACGGGGAGGTAGTCTTCATCGATGCGGAGGGCTACCGGACCACGGACCGCGACGACCAGCCGGTGCGCAAGCAGGTCGACGAGGTCACCTGGGAACTCAACCACATCGAAAAGGGCGACTATCCCTGTTACATGGAAAAAGAGATCTTCGAGCAGCCTGAGTCCATCGCGCGGGCCCTGTCGGGGCGCATCGAAAAGGACATAGCTACCGCCAAGCTCGGGGGGCTCAACCTCGACCGGCGTCACCTCCGCGAGGTCAACAGGGTACGGATAATCGCAGCTGGTACGAGTTGGCACGCGGGTCTCGTCGGTGCGACCCTCCTTGAAAGCGTGGCGCGCATCCCCGCCCAGGCGGAACTCGCCAGCGAACTCCGCTACCGCAATCCGGTGGTGGAAAAGGACTCGCTGTGGTTTGCGGTCTCGCAGTCGGGGGAGACGGCCGACACGCTCTACGCGATGCGCGAGATCAAGCGGAAGGGCGGGACGGTACTCGGCATCTGCAACGTCGTCGGCTCGACGATAGCCCGGGAATCCGACGGCGGCGTCTACGTCCACTCCGGCCCCGAGATAGCGGTCGCCTCCACCAAGGCCTTCACGAGCCAGCTCGCCGTCTTTTATCTGTTCACCCTCTTCGAGGCCCGCATGCGCGACCTTTCGCAGGAAGAGGGGAAGCGCTTTGTCGAAGCCCTCGAGTCGGTGCCGGGAGCCGTTGCCAAGGTCCTCGCCGGCCGCGACGAGATCCAGCGCATTGGAAAGAAATATTCCAAGGCCCGCGATTTCCTCTTCCTCGGCCGCGGCCTGATGTATCCCATCGCCCTCGAGGGAGCGCTCAAGCTCAAGGAGATCTCCTACATCCACGCCGAGGGCTATGCTTCGGGCGAGATCAAGCACGGTCCCATCGCCTTGGTGAGCGAGGAGGTGCCGAGCGTCTTCATCGTGCCCGACGACGGCCTCCGTGAAAAGAACATCTCCAACATGCGCGAGATCAAGGCGCGCGGCGGTCCCATCATCGCGGTCGGCGTCGAGGGCGACGCCGAGGTTGCCTCGATAGCCGACGACTTCATCGGCACACCGCGCATGGACCCGCGTTTCTATCCCTTCACGATGGTCGTGCCGCTTCAGTTGCTGGCCTATTTCTGCGCCCTGGACCTCGGGCGGGACGTGGATCAGCCGAGGAACCTCGCGAAGTCGGTGACCGTGGAATGAAGGCCGCGCATGCACGGGTCGAGTGAGGACGCTCTCAGGGGCAGCGGTCTGAGGCATCGGGGACATGCCCGCCTTCTGGCCGCCCTGGCGCTGGCGGCCTGCGCCCTCGCCTGCGGCGCCGAGACGGCCGCGCCCCCCTCCGGAAGCGTCGCAGGAGGCATACCCCTGGTGGCCCCTCCCGGCCGAGGCCTTCTGGCCGAGGGTCCCGCCAGGGTGGGTGGCCTGCCCTTTTTCCCCTCGAACGCGACGCCTGCCCTCTCTGGCAGCTATCTTGTCGCCTCCGACAGGATCACCTTCTGGTTTACCCGTTCGACCCTGTACTTCAGCCCGGCCTGGAAGGATTCGCCTAACCTTGCGACAGCGACCGGGGTTCCTGCCTCGGTGCTGGTCCAGGGGGAACGCCAGGTCCTCGCGCTGCGCTGGAAGGACCACAGCCTCTTCCTGTCGGCTCCATCGGGGCGTGAGCTGCCCCGAGCCTTCGTGGTGGCCCTGGTCCGGCGCTTCTCCTTCTTCTATGGCAGTGTGACAAGCGACGCCGAGCTCTCCTTTCCCGCCGCCGTAGATTTCTGAAGCTCTCCGCTTCGGCCTGATTCCTTGACTGCCCCTGGGGCCGGGTGTAGGATTCGCCGCTTGGCGGCACCCGCGCCCGGCGAGGGAGCATTACCTTGTTCAAGCACGCAATAGTCCGAAGGCCCGCCCTATCCATGGTCCAGGGCATCACCTCGAATCCCCAGCTCGGAAAGCCTGACCATGCGAAGGCGCTTGCCCAGCACGACGCCTACATCGAGGCCCTGCGTTCCTGCGGAGTCGAGGTCCGGGTCCTGCCCGCAGACGAGCGTTTCCCCGACTCCTGCTTCGTGGAAGACACGGCTGTCTGCACGAAATCCTTTGCGATGGTCAGCAATCCCGGCGCGGCTTCGAGGAACGGCGAGGCAGAGGGCATGGCTGCCATCCTCGCCGGCTACTTCAGCGACGTCGAAAGGGTGAGGGCCCCGGGCACCTTGGATGGCGGCGACGTGATGATGGTCGGCGACGACTTCTACATCGGCCTGTCGGCCCGAACCAACAAGGATGGTGCGGCGCAGCTTGTCGCAGCCCTCGCGCGACACGGCATGAAGGGGCGGGTCGTCGAGCTTTCGAAGGTGCTTCACCTCAAGACCGGGCTCTCCTACCTCGAGGGAGGGCACCTTACGATCACCGGCGAGTTTCTCGCTCTTGCGGAGTTCCGCGATTTCAAGCGTATCGAGGTGCCGGCCGAGGAGTCCTATGCGGCCAACAGCCTCCGCATCAATGACCGGGTGCTGGTCCCCGCAGGCTTTCCGAAGACCCAGGCCTGCATCCGCGCCGCAGGCCTCGATGTCCTGGTGGTTGACACTTCGGAGTACCGCAAGCTCGACGGCGGCCTCTCCTGCCTCTCGCTGCGATTCTGAGCGCGGAAAGCCGGGATCGTGCCCCAGCCCGCAACCCGATTGCGGGTTGTGTGAGCGCCATGGCGGGGCTATAATCCGCTCACGTTTCCTGTTTCCATATCTGAAGGAGGTTTTCATGCGACTTCGAACGCTCGCGATAGCGATGCTCGTGGTTTCCCTCGCCCTTGTCGGCTGCTCCGGCGGCGGTTCGGGCAATGTCATCAAGATCGGCTGGATCGGTCCCCTCACTGGCGACACTGCCGCCTGGGGCGAGGCCGAGTTCAATACGGTCAAGATGATGGTCGAAGACTACAATGCCAAGGGCGGCATCGATGTCGGCGGCAAGAAGTTCAAGCTCGAAGCCATCGGCTACGATGACAAGGGCGACGGCGTCGAGGCTGTCAACGCAGCCAAGCGCCTTACAAGCCAGGACAAGGTTTCGGCCGTCATCGGTCCCCAGGGTTCCGGAGAGGCCATCCCCGTGGCCAAGACCATGAACGATGCCAAGGTCCCCCTCGTCGCCACAACGGCCACCAATCCCAAGGTCACCGTTGCCGAGGACAGCAAGGCCGTCCACCCCTTCATGTTCCGCGACTGCTTCCTCGACCCCTACCAGGGCAAGGTCGCCGCGAACTTTGCCTACAACCAGCTCGGGAAGCGCTCCGCCGCCATCTTCATGGCCATTGATGATCCCTATTCGACGGGACTGGCCGAGTTCTTCAAGCTCGAGTTCGAAAAGCTCGGTGGCAAGGTCGTCGAGACGGTCAGCTTTACCTCAGGCGAAAAGGAATTCCGCGCCCCCCTCACCAAGATCAAGGCTGCCAAGCCTGACATCATCTTTTCCCCCAACTACTACACCGAGGTCGCCCTTTCAGCGAAGCAGGCCCGCGAGCTCGGCATCGACGCCATCATGCTCGGCGGTGACGGATGGCCATCCGACAACCTCATCAGCCTGGCCGGCAACGCCCTCGAGGGTTCCTGGTGCATCAACCATCTCGATCCCGACGGCGAACTCGCCAAGCCCCTCAAGGACGCCTACATCGCGAAGTACAAGAAAAACCCCGAGCTCAACACCTACATGGCCTGGGATGCCATGCTCATGGTCGTCGACGCCATCCAGCGTGCCAAGTCGATCAAGGGCGTCGATATCGGCAAGGCCCTCGAGAGCTGCGACATCCAGGGAATCACCGGCCGTCTCAAGATCGGTCCCACCCACGACCCGGTCGGAAAGACCGCGTGGATGCTCAAGGTCGTAGGTCCCAAGCTCGTATTCCAGGAGAAGGTGGAACTCACCGATTGATCGAGTCGGTCCTGCCGGTCCGTCCTGCTCTCCGACCCCGCAAGGGGACGGAGGGGGCGGGCCGGTTTTATTTTAGGCCAAGGATGGTGCCATGACCCAGTTCTTCCAGCAGTTCGTCAACGGCCTCTCGATCGGTTCCATCTATGCCCTTATGGCTGTGGGATATTCCCTTGTGTACTCGATCATGAACTTCTCCAACTTTGCCCATGGCTCCGTGATCATGCTCGGAGCCTACTTCGGCTTCTATGCGCTGACCCTTCTTGGGCTTCCCTTCCCCCTGGCCTTCCTCGTCGCGGCCCTCGCAACCGGCGGAGTCGCCGTCCTCCTCGAGCGCCTTGCCTACAAGCCCCTCCGCGAGCGCAAGGCCCCCTTCCTTTATTTCATCATCACGGCGATGGGCGCCTCGATATTCATCGACAACCTCGTCATCGCCACCATCGGTCCCACCTACAAGCGTTTCCCCGATGTCTTCGCCTCTGGCTCGATCGACATCGGATCGCTGACCATAGGTCGCATCGACCTGGCGATGTTCGCCATCGCCGCAGTCTGCCTTGCTGCCCTCATCATCTTCATTGACTACACAAAGATGGGCAAGGCCATCCAGGCGACCGCCTACAACATGAAAGCAAGCGCCCTCATGGGCATCAGTCCCAACTTCATCATAATTGTCGTCTTTGCCATCGGCGGTGGCCTCGCCGGCGTGGCCGGGGTCCTCTACGGCATGAAGTACCTCGTCTACCCGCAGATAGGGGCAATTACCCTCAAATCCTTTATCGCTGCAGTTTTCGGCGGCCTCGGAAGCCTGCCGGGAGCGCTCATCGGCTCGGTCCTCCTCGGACTCATCGAAACCTTCGTTTCGGGCTATATACCGAACGGTACCCAGTACCGGGACCTCTTTGTGTTCCTCATCCTTATCGTCACCCTCGTCATCAGGCCCTCAGGCATCATGGGCAAGAGCGTCGAGGACAAGGCCTAGGATATGGAATACATCCAGGGAATCATCATCCTCTCGGGGATCAGCCTCCTGGCTGTCCTCGGCCTGTCCATACTTACCGGCTTTACAGGGCTCTTCTCCTTCGGCCACGCCGGCTTCATGGCGATCGGTGCCTATACCGCTGCCATCGTGACCCTCCGCTTCCCGCCCCTCTTCAAGGCCTGGACGGGGATCGACCTCGGGCATCCCTTCCTCATTGGCCTGATCGCGGCGGCAGTTGCGGCGGCAGCAGTGAGCTGGGTCATCGGGCGCCTCACCCTCAAGCTCAAGGGCGACTACTTCTGCATCGCGACGATGGGCTTCGGGGAGGCTGTCCGCCTCCTCCTCAACAACTGGTCCTGGGTCGGGGGCTCGCGCGGCTGGGACAACCTCCCAGGCCTCGTGAACATCGGTAATGTCCTGTTGCTCGACGTCATCTTCGTCGTCCTGTCCTGGAACCTGATCAACTCCCGGCAGGGCCGCAACCTCATTGCCGTCCGGGAGGAGGAACTCGCTGCCCAGATGGTCGGCATCGATGTCTTCCGCTACAAGATGCTCGCCTTGGTAGCGAGCGCGGTCATGGCGGGCGTCGCTGGCGCACTTCTGGGTTTTTACCAGTCCCAGCTCACTCCCAAGCTCTTCAGCATGACCAAGTCCACCGAGCTGACCATCATCGTGATCTTCGGCGGCCTCGGCTCGATTTCGGGCTCCGTCTTCGGGGCTGTCTTATTGACTGCCCTGCCCGAGGTTTTCCGCGCCTTCTCTCAATGGCGCCTCGTGTTTTACGGCCTGGCTGTCATCGTCATCATGGTCGGTCGGCCCCAGGGCCTCATGGGCGGCATGGAACTTACGCCGACGGGGGTCCGGAAGATCCTGGCGGCGAGGCAGGAAAAGAAGGCGCGGCGTGCTGCAGCGCGGGCACAGCCATGAGCGGCACGATCCTCGAACTCAAGCGGCTCACCAAGCGCTTCGGCGGTCTGACTGCGGTCAACGAGGTGAGCTTCTGCGTCGCCGAGGGTGGCATTTCCGGCCTCATCGGTCCCAACGGGGCGGGCAAGACTACGATCTTCAACCTCATCACCGGGGTCTACAGGGTGAGCGAGGGAAGCATCGAATTCAGGGGCGAGCCGATAACGAACCGCGAACCCTCCGCGATTGCCTCGAAGGGCGTAACCCGGACCTTCCAGAACATCAGGCTTTTCAAGAACCTCTCGGCCTTTGACAACGTCCTCACAGCCTGCCACGTGGGTGCGAAATACAGCCTGGCCGAAGCCCTCCTCCGCCTGCCCCGCTTCCGCAGGGAAGAAAAGGCCCTGGGCGAAAAGGCAAGGCAGCTCCTCGATATCATGGGCCTTTCCGACCGGGCCGAGGTGCTGGCCAACAACCTGCCCTACGGACTCCAGCGCCGCCTCGAGATCACCCGCGCCCTGGCCCTTGACCCCAAGCTCCTCCTCCTTGACGAGCCGGCGGCCGGCATGAACCCCGACGAGACCATCCAGCTGATGAAGCTGATCGGTGAGATCCGTAGCCGCTTCAAGCTCTCCATCCTGGTCATCGAGCACCACATGGACCTGATCATGGGGATCTGCGAGCACATCCACGTGCTCAACTTCGGCTGCACCCTCGCTGACGGCCTGCCGGAGGCGGTTGCCAACGACCCCCGCGTTGTTGAGGCCTATCTCGGCGCGGAGGAGACCACATGAGCATGCTCGAAGTCCGCGACCTCCACGTAGCCTACGGCGGCATCAAGGCCCTGCGGGGCGTCTCCCTCGATGTGGAAGAAGGCGAGATCGTCACCATCATCGGTGCCAACGGTGCGGGCAAATCAACACTCCTCAACACCGTTTCAGGCTTCCTGAAGCCGGGCAAGGGAGAGGTGACCTTCAAGGGCGGGAAGGTCGGCTTGAATCCCTCGAAGGTTGTAAAGGCCGGCATCTGCCACGTTCCCGAGGGCCGCCTGATCTTCGCCAACCTCACCGTCGAGGACAACCTCAGGCTCGGGGCCTACCTGCGCAAGGACCGCAAGAAGATCGCTGCCGACCTCGAACGGGTCTACGAGCTCTTTCCCCGCCTCCGGGAAAGAATGAAGCAATTGGCAGGAACCCTGTCCGGGGGCGAGCAGCAGATGCTCGCGATGGGCCGGGCCCTGATGACGGACGGGGACCTGGTGTTGCTGGACGAGCCCTCCCTCGGGCTGGCGCCCCTCCTGGTAAAAACGGTCTTTGACATAATCGTGGAGTTTCGGGGCCTCGGGAAAACGATCCTCCTGGTCGAGCAGAACGCCTACAAGGCGCTCCGCATAGCCGACAGGGCCTATGTGCTTGAGCAGGGGCACATCGTGAAGACCGGGGTAGCCCGCCAGATAGCGGAGGACCCAGCCATCAAGGCTGCCTATCTTGGCGCCAAATCGACGCCGGTCGCAGCCAGCTAGCCGGCCTTCTCAGCCTCCTCGGCTGCTGGCCGCTGGCCTCTTTGGCCGCTGGCTTGATGGCCGAAGGCGCGTGGGTCAGTTGCCGGGCGGTCCCGAGCTGGTCAGTCGATTGGTGAATGATGCCTGGTCAGGCTCGGAGCCAGACCCCCGGGCCAGTCGTTCCTGCTCTGGATCAAAGAGCCCTTCGAGGTCGAAGATGAGGGGGAAGCTTCTTGGGGCCTTCGCATTGAGGTACTCGCTGCTGCGGTCGGCTCGCGCCCTTTCCGCAGGGACGCGCCCGGCCAGGGCCACCCAGGTACGGAGCGGCGAGAAGCTAGATTCGCCCCGCTCGAAGCCGAGTTCTTCCGCTCTGAGGATGTCCCTGATCCTGGCGTAGAGGGCGGGGGCGTAGTAGCAGGGATTGAGGAGCTCGTCGAATTGCCAGTCGATCCAGTCCCTCCAGTCGAAGGTGGCTACGCGCTCGAGGGATCCATCGTCCCCGAAGCTGAAATAGTGTGAAAGCTCCTTGAAAAACTGATAGCCCTTCCAGTTGGCCCGCAGGTCGCCGAAGGAAAAGACCCCATCGATCGCCACGCCGTACCAGCCCCACTCGGTACCAACACCGTAGTCGATGGCGGCCTGGTCGTCCCTGCCATGCCGGGAAACGAGCCAGTACTCGTAGCCCTGGTCGAAGAAATGGTCGATCTTGTCGGTGCCGGTAAGGACGCCATTGATCTTCATGACCATCGCTTCGTTGAAGCCGGGGAGATAGACGTCTCGGTAGATATTGTCCCGGAGAGTCAGGAGATAGCTGCCCTGGTCGAAACGGTTTTCCAGCCAGGACTGGAGTGGACCGCGCCCTGCCTTGCTGAAGGCGCGCATCAAGGTGAGTTCTGGCGGAACAACTTCCTCTTCCTGGGGAAGGAAGAGGCGGTTCTCCCTGGCCAGGGCGTTATGGATCATCAGGGCGAGGTAGCCTTCGCGCTCGGAGACGTCTGGCTGTTTCTGTGCGCTGCGGAAGCGGAGGTTGTAGTCCTCTACGGCAAGGTCGAGGAAGGCGTTGGTCTGGGCGTTGACCCTGTCGATGGAGTCGGGCAGGGTCGCCTCATAGACATCACGCTGGGTAAACTGGTCGCACTCGGTACCTGCAGCCATGCGGACAAGCGAGCCGGACAGGAATAGAGCAGAGACAAGCCGAAGCCGCATCCAATGCCCCCTTAGCCTAATATGCCCCCTAATCTACCGCATCATGCCGTGGATTCCTGCATCATGACAATGCGTAGCCCTTTAGTCCGTAAACAGCTCGACGGGCACGAAGCGGTCGACGTCGATGAGGCCGCGGTCGGTGATCTTGAGGCTAGGGATGACCGGCAGTGCCATGAAGGAGAGGGTCATGAGGGGTGAGGGATTGGAAAAGCCCTCACGCCGGAAGAGCTCCTCGAATTCGTGGAGGCGTTCGACCACAAAATGCGCATCGCGGTCGCTCATGAGGCCAGCGATGGGGAGGGGCAGGTCAAGGAGGACCTCCTCGCCCACGGTGAAGACCAGGCCACCACGGAGCTTGTTGAGGTGCCGCGCCGCCTTGAAGATCGACGCGTCATCGACGCCTGCGATGATCATGTTGTGCGAGTCGTGGCTTATTGTGCAGCCGAGGGCTCCGCGCTTCATGCCAAAGCCCTTCAAGAACCCCGTGCCGATGTTTCCCGATCCTGTATGCCGCTCGATCACGAAGAGCTTCATGATGTCGCGACCAGGGTCCGAGACAGCGTGGCCATCTTCGACCCTTGGCTCGAGGAGGAGCTCCCCGGTGATGATGGAGTTGGGACGGGCTTCGATGACGCGGATGCGCCCCTTGCCTGTCGTGAAGGCAGCGGGCAGGGCTATCCTGAAATCCTCCTCGGTGAGCCGCTTGATGTTGACCGAATCGCGGAGGGGGGCGCGCATCGCCTCGGGCTCCTCGCAGAGCTTCCCGCCCTCGGCGACAATCTGGCCCGCCTTCCAGACGATCTTCGCCTCAAAGTGCCCGAGGGACTCGAAGGCGACAAGGTCGGCCTTCCA
>JBAXTA010000069.1:0-15492 GCA_037130415.1 Spirochaetota bacterium | reverse complement strand
CTCGTATTTTTAAGAGACTCACGCGCGACCTCCTGAGGTCGCGGAAGGAAGACTCGTATTTTTAAGAGACTCACGCGCGACCTCCTGAGGTCGCGGAAGGAAGACTCGTATTTTTAAGAGACTCACGCGCGACCTCCTGAGGTCGCGGAGGGGAAGCTCACTTTCGTGAAATGACCCCGCGCTGGGAGATCGCGCCCAAACAAAAGGCCCGGCATCCTCCCGCAAGGGAGGGCACCGGGCTTTTTTGCGAAGCAGACCTGACTATTTTTTCTTGCGGCTGGCCTGGATGGCGTCAGCTATGCGCTTTTCGATGTCGGAGAAACTGGCTTTGGCAGCGCTTGCAGCGTCGCGGGCCTCCTTGAACTTTCCGCCTCCGAAAGCGGTATCGGCCTCAGAAAGTTTGGTCTTGGCCGAGTTCAGCTGGGTGTCGAGCGAGGCGAGGTCGAGGCCTGCCGGGCGGACTTTCTTGGCGAGCGCCAAGGTCGGCTGCAGACCTGCCAAGGCCTTCTTCGCGTCGGCGATGAGGCTAGCTGCCTCGTTCTTGATTTTTTCCTTGGCACCGACAACCTCGGCCTTGGCCTGGTCAGCCAAGGCTGAGGCCTGGGTCGCTGCAGCCTTGGTTTCGGTGTATTTCTTGTCGGAAAGGAATTTTTCCATGCGGGCGAGGCTGTCCTTGGCTTGCTGAAGGGTGCCAGGAGCGTAGGCTACAATATCCGCGTCTTTTTGCGCTGCTCCGACCTTGGCGCGTGCCGCATTGATTTCGGCCTTGGGCGGCTGGGCGCAGGAAAGTGCGAGGGCAAACAGTGCCACGACCATCGCTCCAGCAGCCAGCTTCCGTGCATGCTTCATGATTTCCTCCAGTTTGTCAGTAAAGACTATATCGCGGATTGGGCACAAAGGTCAGCCGCTCCTATCCGACGCAATCATTCCTGCCGATATTATCGTCGCAATGTCATTGAAACGTAAGCTTCCGTTTTTGCCTGCCCTCTTCGCGCTTGCGGCCGGGCTCCTTGCCTTTGCATGGCCACAGTCCAACTCTGATCCCCTCCTGGGCCTGGCTGCGGCTCTGCGCAAACCGCTTACGAGCTATCGGGAACCCCTGATACTGCAGGCTCCACAGGATGAGGGTCTTGCCCCCTCCCGCCTTGCCCTCGATCTCCTTACTCTGGCTGAATTTGGAGCACTTTCCATCTCGATCGAGGTACCGATAGATTGGACCGCCGGAAACTCCACCTCGACAAGTACCATCGATCGCCTCAGGGCTTCGATCGGCGTTGAGTTCGATCTAGTTTCTGGAAATCTCGATGGCTTTTGGCAGGGACTCCGCTCGGGTTCCCTCCGTCCCGTCGATGCAACTGCTTCCTTTGGCGCCCTCAAGGGCCTGGTCCTGGCTTCGAGGAATCGCCTGGTCGAGGAAGCTACGCCCAGCTCGGATGGGATAGACAACCTTGTCTCGAGCCTCAAGTTGACGGATCCCACCTGGCTCGGTCTCCGTCCCCGCTCAGGAAGTGCCGATATGACGGCGCAGGGTACGAGGTCTGCGGCATCCTTCGCCTCGCATCTACCTACCTCCTTCACTTTTTCCGAGCCACCGGAGTTTCCATCAATAGCCACCTTCGAGCCCCTTCCTACGACGGTGGAGGAGGCGCTTTCGGTGGCTGGTTTTGTAGGTCAGCCAACTTCGACCGGAGCCCTTGCTGATGGGGTGCCCCTCGCCAGTTTCCTGCCCCTGGCCCGAGACGGGGAGCGCTTCGTGCCAAACTCCGCTCTCATGGTTCTGGTTCGGCGGCTCGATGCCCGGCAGTTGAGCGTCGGCGATGCCGGCATCCTCCTCAAGGAAGCCAGTCTTCCCCGCCAAGGCAGGCGAGAACTCCTGATACCCCTCGACCGTGGCGGGCGGGCCTGGTTCGATCGTGAGGAAGCCGGTGGGCAGAACCCGGATGGATCGCAGGGTGAATCTTCGACACGACGCCTCGAACTCGAGGCGCTCCGGGAATATCGCCTGGCCGAAGCCAGTGCCTATGAAGCACTGCGGGCGATCGAGCGCTCTGGCTATCTGGTTGAGAGGAGCCTGCCATCATCGGAGTGGGCCCGTGCCCAGGCCATGGGTTCCCGTGTCCTTCCCGGGAGCGCGGAGCAGCTTTCCCTCACCGAATGGAAGGCCGCCAAGGCAGCTGCCATCGAGGCTGCCCGAGCCGCCCTCGACGAAAAGATCCGCATCGACACGATGTGCATCGGACTCCTGTCCCTCGAGTCGATGTCCGAGGAGTCGAAGCTGGGCGTCCAGGGCCTTAAGGACCGCGCCGATGCGGCCTTTGATGCTGCTGCGAAGGCCCTGGACGAGTTGGCTGCCCGGAAGCAAGCCCTCACCGAGGCTGTCGGAGCCTCTCTCTGTCTTATCGCCGACAGGCCGACTGCCTCTGTCGATGGCTTTGTGGGCAAACCTGGAACCCCGGCCTTCGATCCTGCAAGAGAGGCGGCAGACTTTATCCGCGCCGGCCTGTCGGGCCGCTTTGTGTCCTTTGCCCCGAGGGGAGACCTTGCCCTGATCGGTTGCCTCCTGGGTCTGGCGCTGTCCCTCCTCCTCCTTCTCCTGCCTGACTGGGTTGCGGCATTGATCGGGCTGGGCCTGGCCCTCGCCCTCGGAGCAGCGGCTATTCTCGCCTTCGTGAATATCGGGATCTGGTACGGGCCCCTCATGCCAGCAGCGGCTGCCATCCTGCCAGGTCTTTCGGCGGGAATCTGACGCCTGATCAGGCTTAGGGCTTCGAAAGCTTCCTGATCGCAGGGGCGAGGGCCTTGAGTCTGACTACGAATCCCCCCCCCCTGTTCGTACCCTTGTAGACGCCCTCATTGGTCCAGGCCCTGAAGCGGGCCCCGTCATCGGTGAAGGCCGAACTTGGCTCGCCGGCAAAGGCAGACTCGCGCAATTGTCCCCACAGCACCTCGGGGTCGCCGAGCCTGAGCTGCGGATTGCCAGGAGGGAATTCAATATAGGACTCGTGGACGCCTCGCAGGTCGCGGGGAGCCTCGTCGGTAGACTGGAGGTAGCGTATCAGTCCTGCCTTCCGGTCGATGGACTGGATGACAGAGGAGTGGACGGGTTTCCCCTCCTTGTCCCGGAAAACGATGATGTCAGCAGGCCTGAGCTTGGAGATCTTTTCGTCGACCAGCTCGAAGGCCCTGTTTTTCGGCGAAAAGAACCAGGTGCCGATGTAGGGTGCCGCGTAGTAGACGCGCGAGCCGCCAGACTGGCGCCCCAGGGCTCGAGGCAGGTCGAGGCCACCTGCGCGCGCTACCGTGTTGAGGCAGTGCCATACAAAGCCCGAACAGTCCATGCCCAGACCTCCTACCGCAAAGAGGTAGTCATAAACAGCAGCTGAGTCGATTCCCTCGCCGCTGGAGAGCACCACAGGCTTGTGCGGCAGCCCAGGGTAGAGCCCCGCCTTGGCGCGCGCTACCAGCCAGAGGTCGTGGCTGACCTCCCAGGAACGCTTCGACAGGTCAAAGACGATGGCCTTTTCGTTGCCGTCCCCGAGGGCATCGGTGTAGGCCAGGAAATCAGGGCTGGCAATGAGAGCGGCGATGGCCTCCCAGAGGAGCTTCGGGTCTGCCTTCCCTCCTCCCTGGACCGAGAGGTCGCTCTCGGCGAGCTCGGCACGGTCGTTGTTTTCGCCAAAGGGAATGCGGATGGAAACGATGCGGCCGCCGATCACGAAGGTCTTGAAACAGGCGCGGTACGCCGATTCGATGGAAGCTTCGACGCCATGTCCCCAGCGCTCGGTCAGGTCGTTAAGGTCTGGGGCAATGCCCGCCTGGGCAGCTGCCTGCGCGGGGGTAGTTTCCCGCGTCTGGGTGAGGGCTGACAGGACTGAGATCAGCAGTACAGCGATCGCAGCTCCTGCCCTGGGGGAAACCCTCATCGAAGCGATTCCTGACGTTCAGGAACCATTCCGTTGAGGAGGAGGATCTCAGGCCGGTACTCAAAGTGCACGGAATCCCAGAAGAACCATTTGCCACCCCAGGCAAAGCCGTACTTCTCGAAGATCTTGACGACCACGGGAGGCACCTGGACACGCTTCGCCAGAGGGAGTTCAAACCAGCGTAGTCCCATCTTCCGTGCGTCGAGCCAGTACCAGGCATTGCGTCGTGCGCTCGAGGGCATGATATCCAGGGCAACTCCATAGGAGTGGAAACTCCGTGAGCTGGTGCCTGCGACGCTTCGCCAGAGATATCCATCCACGTTTACTATCGAGCCGATCCAGGCTCCTGTCGCCCTGTCGTCACGCGCTGCTGCATGCAGGTCCCGTTCGATAGCCGACAGCTCCTCCATGATGCCGGGATTGACCAGGACTTCCTTTCCAAGGAACCGCATGGTCTTCATGCGATCCCAGGCGCGCTCCTCGTCGGGGCTGTCCCAGAGCTGGTCATAGAGGCCCGGGCTACGCAGGGGCGGGCTTGAATCGCGCCTGGCGAGCTCGGATTCCAGCCGTGTGCGCTCCTCCTGGCTTAATTTGCGTACGGCCGCCAGTGCCGAGGGGTAGCTGTAGAAAGGCCAGGGACTGTAGAGCCCTTGGTCACCGGTGAAATCCAGGGGAAGGAGCCTCCCCCCAGCCCAGCGATACCAGGTCGAGTCCAGGCACAGTTGCCAGTCCCCGTCCTGGAATTGGGGTATGGAAAAGCGTTGTGGCCATAGTTCATGGAAGGCGTTGAGGACTGCCTGGGCGGGAAATCGGGGTTCTTCACCGTAATCCATCGCCTTTGTCTCAGCGAGAAGCCTTTCGGGGTTCACCCACAGGGCCAGCAGCGCTGCGATGAGGATGGACGCAACCCGAGTGCGGCGAGCCTTCACGCGGCCTGACATGCCATCGCTACATTCCGAATGATCGCGGCCATCGCCTCTGCCTGCTCCTGATGCGGGAGGTGTCCCGCGCCTTTGATGACCTGAAGCTGGATATCGCCTCCTGCCAGCCTGGCGAGTTCCCTGCCTGCTTCCAGCGGCATGACCAGGTCAGCTTCACCCCAGACAATGGCCCTTGGGCGGCTCGCGTCCGAAAGAGCGGCAATGAGCCGTTTTTCGAGTTTCCCGGCATTGAGGATCGTGTCCCTGAGGAGGGAGAAGTAGGCCCGAAGCTGCCTCTCCGATTCGACGCGGGCGGCGACACGGGAAGCCAGGAAATCCTGGTCTGTCTGGGGCAGCGCTGCGAAATCGGCATAATAGGGATACAGCGAACGCAGGGCTGCCCCATGGTCCCGCCTGAAGGCCCGGTATCGACCTTCGCCGAGGAGCGGGACAGCCATTGCAAGGAGGGCAGGGGAGGGCTTCGATCGGAGGGGCATTCCCCCGTCCAGGAGTACGAGTCCTGCAGCGAGTTCTGGTACCTCCGAGGCCACCATCTGGGCTATGGCCGCCCCCAGGGAGGAACCCACGAGGATGAGCCGCGAGGCCCTGGCATGGGCTGCTACCGTCCGGACTGCCGCGGCGCATCCTGCAAGGCTCGTCGGTTTGTTGGTCGGCGAGCGACCGAAACCGGGCAGGTCAAGGGCGATGAGGCGATGCTCCGGGGCCAGGAGGGGAAAGAGATGCCTGAAACTGTCTGCTTCGTCCCCGAGGCCGTGGATGAACATGATGGCGGGCGAGCCATTCCTCCCCTCCGGGGCAGAATCGAAGTAGAAGAGCTGGGATTCTTCCCTGTCAGGAGCCGCGCCGGAAGCGGCTGCCCTTGCCAAGGGCGCAAGGGCAGGCCAAGGGAGCATTCCATGATCAACCGATTCGCCTGCGTTCATGGTCGCTACGCTACCATGCCCGGGCCCTGCCTTCAATGCTGCCCCCGCGGCGGTGAAGCGCTTGGCTGGACTCTTAGGCCTTGGCCATGTTGACTCCTTGGGACCGAAAGGTAGCGGTGCTGCCGCAGGGAGGCAAGGTTATTTCATCGCAAGTCCCATAACCCTGAAACCCCTGCCGAGGAGGGCTGCGTCGATAGCCCCGGATCCTGTTTCGCGGGGGTCGGCGAGGAGGATGGCTGCGGCCTTCCACGGGCCCTTCCTTAGACCTCCCCCGCTGTCTGGATCCAGTGCGTCCAGGGCCGCAAGGGCGGCTGCGACGGTGCCGCCGTCAAGGAGCCTGTCGTCCCTGTTCACGATTGTCATAATTGCTTCAGTATCCGTTTCGATGCGCAGCTCGAAGGCCCCGTCACCTCCCTCGAAATGCGAGAAGGTCCGCTTCCCTTCGTTCAGGAGGCCGGCATAGCGATTCCTGAACCTGGTCAGGGCGCGCATGAAATCCAGCTGGGGGCCGCCAGAGTCTACCCTCTCCCAGGGCATGCAGCGCCGGTTGTCGGGGTCGCCCCCGCCCTCGAGGCCGACCTCGCTGCCGTAGTAGATGCAGGGCGAGCCAGGCAGCATGAACATGAGAAGCCAGCCCAGGCGTGCGAGCGCGAGGTCGCCTCCCATCTTGTGGACAAGGCGCTCCGTGTCGTGGGAGTCCAGTAGATTGAAGTTGTTGCGGATGACCGGCAGGGGATAGCCGAAGTCGATGGCAGCGAGCCTGTGCTCGAAGGCCCGGCTATCCGGTACCTGGCGGCGCGACAGGAGGAAGTCCTGTATGGCACTGCCGTAGGGGTAGTTCATCACCGCGTCGTACTGGTCGCCGCGGAGCCAGGGCATGGCGTCGTGCCAGATCTCCCCGACGATGTAGGCTTCGCTCTTGATCGCCTTTACCCGCTTCCTGAACTGGCGCCAGAACTCGTGGTCGACCTCGTTGGCGACATCCAGGCGCCATCCATCGATATCAAAATCGCGGATATAATGCTCGGCAACGCCCAGGAGGAACTCGCGGAGTTCGGGATTGGATGTGTCGAGCTTGGGCATGCGTGTGGTGAAGGAAAAGCTTTCGAAACCTGATTCGCGGGAGTTGCCCGTATCGCGGCCCAGGGGAAAAAGAGGCCAGGAGCGGATGTGGAACCAGCTGGCGTAGCGCGAGTCCCTGCCGTTCTTGACGACATCAAGCCAGGGGCCGAAGGTCCTGCCACAGTGGTTGAAGACCGCGTCGAGCATCAGGCGGATGCCGCGCGCATGGCAAGCCGCGACCAGGCGCCGTAGCGTCTCGTAGTCCCCGAAGGCCGGATCGATGCGCAGGTAGTCCTCGGTATCGTACTTGTGGACTGTCGGCGCCATGAAAATGGGAGTCAGGTAGATCCCGGTGATTCCGAGCCCGGCCAGGTGGTCGAGCTTCTCCAGGATGCCGACGAGGTTGCCGCCGTAGATTTCCTCATTGCGGACGGGACCGCTCTGCCAGACTTTGACGCCCAGGGGGCTCTTGTCCGGATCTCCCCTCCTGAAGCGGTCCGGGAAGATCTGGTACCACACCGTACCGGACACCCAGTCGGGAGCCCGATACACATCGATCTCGTTGATGTAGGGAAAGACAAAACTGTTCCAGTAATCGCCCTGGGGGAGGCCTGGGGCCTGACCCTGGGGGCCTTCGGCGGGGAAGAGGCCTTTTTCGCCATACTCGTACCAGGTTCCGCCTGAGCGAAGCCAGAAGGAGTAGCGCGCCCGCTTGTAGGGGGGCTTCCACACGATTTCCCAGAAATCCCGGTTTCCGTCCGATCCGCTTCGGCTGAGGGCGAGGTCAGCCTTCTTCCAGGTCCAGGTGCCGGGATCCTGAGCGCTCCGCTCGAACTCGTGGGGATCGCCACAGCGGAGGACCACCTCGCTGACATCCTCTGTGGCTGTTGCCAGTCTGAGGTGGAGGCGGGCGCCGTCCAGGGGGTAGCACCAGGAATCGGTGGCGCGATGAAAGACAGCGGCAGCGATCATTTCCGGAACCTCCAAGGGTGGAGTGAAGAAAAAATCAAATTGACGAAACTACGATTTCCGAATACCCTGACCTTTAGTAAACCGTTTTACTACGGGAATCAAGGGGGGTGCATGATTCGGAAGACGATAATGGTCCTGCTTGCCGTCGCAATTCTTGCGAATGGCGGTTTCGCCCAGGCCAGCAAGGCGAAATGGGATGGCGCGAAAAAGCAGTTTGCCCTCGAAAAGGGCGTCAAGCTCCGGGTCGGCGTCGATAACGACAAGTGGGGCACCCAGATTGTCGCCATGTGGGACAGGATGCATCCCGAGGCCCAGGGCGCGGTTGAATACGTCAACTTCGGCTCCGCGGGCGGAATCGACATGGTCACCCAGCTCCAGGGCGAGGCTCCCGATGTCTGCCTGGTCGTCGACAACGAGATTGCCCGCGGCGTCCAGTCCCTCCTCAACCTCGACAAGATCCTCCAGAATCTCGGGGCCAACGTAGCGATGGAGCCCTACTACTCGAACACCAATCCCGAAATCAAGAAGGGCACGGTCAAGTTTGTTCCTGCCGCCTACAACGGTATGGCCTTCGCCTGGAACAAGACGATGATGGAAGCCCTCAAGCTGGATATTTCAGACAAGAACAAGGACGGCCTTCCCGACGCCTTCGACACCTGGGAGAAGATCTTCGCCCTCGCAAAGAAGTGGCAGACCGATCGCCCGAGCTACCAGGGCAAGCCCGTCAACATTGTCTATCCGATGTCCCTCGACGAGGTCTGGTCCGGCTATTCCAACGTGACCGCCGCCGGTTGGGAGATCTTCAAGGAAGGCGATCCGACCAGGCCAGGCTTTGAAAAGGCCGAGTTCGCCAAGGGACTCGATTTCGTGAAGGCAGCCTCGGATGCCATGATTTCGGTCGAGGCGAACGGTGCCAAGACTCCTGGAGCCTCGATGACCTGGCGCTGGGATGACGCCCTCAACAACCAGACTGCGCCCTTTTTCCTCGCCGGAACCTGGATGGACATCAACGGCGCCGAGGTCAAGGGCGCCTACGACATCAAGTTCTCCCGCCTCCCCACCTGGGGCGGCAAGCAGCTGACTCCCTTTGTCGCGAGCAAGGGCTTTGTGATCAATGGCTTCAGCAAGTTCCCCTCGGCTGCCTCCGAGCTCTACCGCCTCCTGTACACCAAGGAAGGCATGCAGCTCATGATCGGCAATTCGGGCTACATCCCCGCCCTCAAGGCTGGCTCGCCGATCAATCCCGATTACTCGGCCGACCAGAACAAGTCAGAGATGAATCTGGCCTTCAAGGCCGGCGTCATCTGGCCCCTTCCCTCGGCCCTCCTTCCCGCCAACAAGGGCAAGCAGGGCATGGATGTCTACTACAACATCGGCCTCAACCTCCTGTTTCGCTCCGTCTGGGATGGCGAGAGGACGTCCGCCGACGTTCAGTCCGAGGCGGTTAAGCTCGCTGCTGACTGGCTGGTCTCGAACAACAAGTAATTAGAAGCATCACGCGCCCGCGGTGGCCCGAGCGCCGCGCGGCCGCGAGGAGAAGCACTATGGCTGATGTCCGGGATACACCCGGTTCCGCTCGTCGCGGCAAGGATCCAGGGCGTGGCCGGAAGCGGACCAGCGGGGGGGCCTGGGCCATGGGGCTGGCATCCCTTCTGGTGATGGGCTTGGGGCAGTTCATCAACACTCAGCGGCTCAAGGCCCTGATCTGGTTTGTCATTCCCCTTCTTTTCCTCGGCCTTGAGTGGAGCAGCTCCGATTGGGGCAAGTATCTCGCCCTTCGCTCAGGCAGGGTTCCAGCCGCTGAGATGGCGGGAGTTCCTTCTACTGTCGCTCCTCCTGCAGTGGTGGCACAGCCAGCGCCTTCGAGCCCGGCCCCCTCATCCACGGCCGAAGACGACCTCTACGGCAGCACAGAGCCAGCCGCCGCAGCGCCTGCAGCCACTGCAGAAGCAGCCACCCCCTCCTCGGCACTGGCAGCGGGCAGCCCACCCGGAGCGGGTGAGAACCTTGGCGCCGCCCTCTACGGCGATGGCGTCACCCCCGACGCAAGCTACTTCTCCCAGCGCTATGTCTATCCGGACTACGGCAAGGGCGAAAAGAAAGCCTATGTCATCCGGGACTACGGTGGCTTTTTCAGCCGTGGCATCTGGGGACTCGTGACCCTCGGTACCCTCGTCATAGACCAGGATTACGCAGGCGGGAAAATCGAGCTTTTCAACAAGGTGACGCCCTGGCTCTCGGCCGACAACTCGGTCGTGCGCATCGGGGAGGGGCTTCTGGCCCTGGCTGGCCTCTTTCTCCTCGCTGCCCTCTGGATCATGGGGATACGGGACGCCATCGACACCCGGCGCCGCATCGAGGAAAGCGGCAAGGCCGAGGGTTTCAGGAGCTGGGCCGAGAGAGTCTGGCAGGACCTCTTCGCCTACATCGTCTCTGCGCCGGCCTACCTGGCCATACTCTTCTTCACCCTCATCCCCTTCGTGTTCACCTTCCTCCTGGCCTTTACCAATTACAACTACCGGATCAAGCTCGGCCTCCACCTGATCAATTGGGTGGGTTTCGACACCTTCCGCTTCCTTGCCGTCGACCCCGGCTGGCTCCTGATCTTCGGGCAGATCTTCCTGTGGACGGTTTTCTGGGCGCTGATGTCCTCCTTCACCGTCTACGCCCTGGGCTTCCTCAACGCGATGATCGTGGAATCCCCCCTCATAAAAGGAGGGAAGGTCTGGCGCGCCATCCTCGTGATCCCCTGGGCCCTGCCGGGACTCATCACCCTCATGATGTTCCGCAACGTCTTCGACAAGGACGGGCTCATGAACCAGTTCCTCTTTTCCTCGGGACTGATGGAGCCGGTGACCAGGTTCCTCTTCGCCGTCGGCCTCGAGGGCAAGCCCGACGTGCCCATCTTCTGGTTCCAGCCCATCTACAACGGCAACCTGGCCAAGGCCATCGTAGTACTGACGAACCTCTGGGCCGGCGCTCCCTACCACATGATGATGATCATCGGCGTCCTGTCCACGATACCGCGCGACCTCTACGAGGCCGCGGACATCGACGGGGCAACCGGTGTGCAGCGCTTCCGCTTCATCACCTTCCCCATGGTCCTGTCCTCGACCCTGCCCGCCCTCATCATGACCTTCAGCTTCAACTTCAACAACTTCGGCTCGATCTACTTCCTCACCGGTGGCGGTCCCGTCTGGGATCCCGCCAAGACGCCGGACAGCCTCAAGATAATCTCGAGCGCCCTGCCGGGGCAGACGGACATCCTCATCTCCTGGATCTACAAGCTCTCCTTCACCAGGAATTTCGAGATGTACAACGTCGCCTCGGTCTACTCCATCCTGATATTCCTCATAGTAGGGACCTTCTCGGTGGTGAACATGGTGCGCACGAAATCCTTCAAGGAAGAGGGGGGAGACTGACATGGCAGCCACCATCAACGCGAACGGAGGTGCCATCGGACGAAACGCCCTCCGCCTGTTCATGTATTTCTGGCTCATCGCGGCCTGTGTCCTCGTGCTGGCACCGCTGTTGTGGATGCTCGTGGCATCCTTCACCAAGGGCAAGCTCCTGTCCAGCGTGAGCCTCATCCCGAGGCCCGACCAGCTGACCCTCGAGCACTACCAGTACCTCTTCAGCTACCGGAGCCAGACCGGCGCGGCCCTCCCTGACTTTGTCTCGTCTTTCCTGCGCTCGCTCGCGGTGGCCGCCCTCAATACCGTCACAGTTGTCTTGTTCACGACCATGACGGCCTACGTTTTCGCCCGCGTGGCCTTCAAGGGGAGGAAGCCCATCCTCATCGGACTCCTCCTCCTCCAGATGTTTCCCTCCTTCATGGGCATGATCGCCATCTTCATGATCTTCAGGGCCTTGGGCTGGCTCAACCAGCCCCTTTTGTTCGTGACCTTCTACCTCGCGGGAGCGGTGCCCTACAACATCTACATAATCCGCGGTTTCATGCGGAACATCCCGCGCTCCATCGACGAGGCCGCCACCATCGACGGGGCTTCGCGTTGGGCGATCTTCTGGCGCATCATCATGCCCTTGTCGATGCCCATCATCGGCTTCATTGCCCTGAACGCCTTCATGGCGCCCTGGATGGACTACATGCTTCCCATGCAGCTATTGTCCATGCAGAACCAGACCGTGGCCATATTCCTGTATCGACTGACCGATCCCTTCGTGACGCTCTACTACAATCCCCTCAACTTCATGGCAGCCGGGCTTCTGTTGGCGATTCCCATCATGGCGGTGAACCTCGTGACGCAGCGCTATGTCATCTACGGCATGACCGCCGGAGCGGAGAAGGGTTGACTCAGGAAGTCGGAGACAGGTCCAGGGAGGAATGCGACCCGGCCGCTGCCCATCCGGAGGCCGCGCTGCCAGCTTCAAGGACGAAGCTCATAATTAGGTCATGGTTCTTTAATAGGGATGCCGAGGCCTGCGGCCAAAGACTATCCTGGACTGCCGCCCTCCTTTGTCTGCTGCTGGCGGGTACTGCCGCTGCCTTTCCCTTTTCCCTCGGACGCTACCGCGAAGCCTTTGCTCTGGCCGATCCCGCTCGCTGGCCGGGCATAGGGGCAGCCCTGGTGGAGGTGGCCGCGAGGGGCGGCGGGTTTTCCGTGAAGGGGGGAGTCTTTCTTCCCGACTCCTCGTGTCCGGCGGAACTGTCGGCGGGGGGCTGGCGCATCGTGCTTGACGGAGGAGAGCCCTGGACTGCCGTTCCGGAGGGCCGCGTGCTCCGCTTCGGAAAGACCCGGATCACGGCCAGCGAACCCGGGACGAAGAGCCTCCTCGACGGACCCGCCACCGCCTTGGAAGGTGTTACAGGAGGAGAACTCCGCGAACTCGCGCGGGACCGCGGCAAGTTCACCATATTTGTGAAGGGTTTTCTCCAGGCCCTCGCCTCCTCGGAGGCTCCGGGCGCCATCCTCGCAGCCTCGGGCCTCATGCTGCTCCAGACCGCGGCCTTTGTCCTGGTGCTAGGAGGCTTCCTCGCCCTTTCCGCCATCGGAATCGGTGGCCGCGTCGCCTCGGGTCCACGCGCAGCCGGACTCGCTTCCTCGCTCAGGACGACAGCAGCGCTTTCAGTAGGGCCAGGACTCCTCGCCGCGCTGATCGGCTCCCTCATCCCGGGAGCCGGGCCGGCCTTCGCCTGGCTCGGTTTTTCCCTCATCCTGGGCATCCGGGTTGTATTCGTGTATATGGGACGATTCAAGGACAGGGCGAGGCGATAGGGTAGACAGCGATCCAGACGTTTTCAGATATTTATGGGATCTGGCCATTATTCCTTCCTGGACTGGTTGGCTAAAGCAGATAGGGCGGGTCGATGAGGTCGGGATTTTTCATCCACAGTGCCACATGAGCGCGCCATGGGGCCTGCTCGCAGGAGTCGGTCCCAAACCGCAAGCAACTACTTGGATTAAGAGTCCCGGTGGAGAACGTGTATAGGAAAGGCCCTGCCAGACGGGGGTAGGAGTCAGTCGTCGTCGCGAACGAGCTTTGTTCCGTAGGTTGCGTTGTCGTGTTCGTAGTGGTATCCGGCTGGAACGGGGGATGGGCGAAAGATGAAATTCCAGAGCAATGCAAACAGGATGCCCGCCACGCCTACCGCTGGAAGCGGGATCGCTATGAGTAGCGAGACTGTCAGCACAACCCACCTCATGACTCAAGCATCGACTCGCCCTCGTGGCTTGTCAAGGAATAGTACATGAGCGCCATAGTGTTTGTCCGGACTGAATCTAGGCTTGAAGCGTCTCGAAGAGGGCGGGGCGGTCGGGGCGATCACCACGCGGACGATCTTCTTCCTCTCGAGCCACACCAAGTTCCGCGAGGAGATCATGCTGAAGGAAGCCAGGCCAGTCGTCTTCGCGGATCTGGGGTTTGGGGTCCTGGATGCGATGGTGGAGACGGCAGCCTATGTGGTGGAGAAACGCTAGATGGGGCTTGCGCTCGATGGCATCTTGAACAAATATACTATCGACAGCAGTCTTCGATAGTCACTTTGTTCAGGAGTACCATGCACGGGATCAGCGAGCAGGCGGTGCTCACCATGATTCGGGAACGAGGTGGCTATGCCCGTTCCAAGGACCTGCGCGCGGCGGGGGTCCACCCTGGCGTCCTTCCCGCCCTTGCCCGACGCGGGCGCCTGGTCTGCATAAAACGGGGTCTCTATGCCTTTCCCGATAACGAAAAGGGAGATGACCGGCTTGAAGCCCTCATGGCGATTGCTGGCTCGATCCTCTGCCTCGGCTCGGCACTGTCCTTCCATGAGATAGGGACCTGGGAACCGGCGGAGATCTACCTTGCGGTAGAAGCGGGAAGGAGGGTCACTATCCCTGAACTTCTCCCTATTCGGCTCTTCCATTTCGCAAAGGGTAGCTTCGAGCTCGGACTCATCGCGAAGGCGGGGCCGGGAGGCAAGCTTCGGGTTTATGATGCCGAAAGAACCATGTGCGATCTTTTCCGCCTGAAGAACCGCCTTGGCAGCGACATCGCGGCCGAAGCCCTGCGCGAGCACCTGAAGCGCAGGCCGCGCCGCATTCCACGGCTCCTCGAATATGCCGAAAAGCTTCACGTCCTCGGGCCGCTCAAGAGATCGCTGGAGATCCTTCTATGAAGAACCTTGCGGCCTCGGTGCGGGCACGGCTGTTGGCCTGGTCCAAGGAACGGGGATCCAATTTGTGGATGGGCATAGAATCGGTATGGTAAAATACCGATATCGGGAGTATCTTTGTGCCAGGGCCGAGCTGGCAACCAAAGCATTGCTGCCTAAGGGCAAGAAGGCTTAATAGTGCTCGATCTGGTTGCTTGTACAAAGCGGTCCATTCTCTCCTTCCATGAGGAGGGCCAACATGGCCACGCTTGATTACTGTCCCTCCTGCGGGCAAGTCACGCCCGTCGAGCCGACTTCGAAAACCGAAGAGATAGTGGTTCGCGGTGACAACATCGAAGTACTCGTCGAAGGACAGCGTTGCACCATCTGCGGTGAGAATTTCTCCGACGCAAACGAGATGGATCGCACCCTCACGAGAGCCTATGAAGCCTATCGGAAGCGCCATTCCCTGCCCGCGCCTTCGGATATCCGGGAGCTCCGGGAGCGCTACGGCGCAAGCCAGAAGGCCTTCGGCCTCATCCTGGGGTTCGGCGAGCTGACCATCAACTCCTACGAACAGGGAGCCCTGCCCGCCGACGCGAACGTCAATCTCCTCCGGCTTGTCGAGAACCCACTCGACTTCAAGCGGCTTTTCGCTGCGCGGAAGGAACTCATCGGGCCGACCCAACGCAAGCGCATTGAATCCGCCATCGCCAAGTTCGACGAGATGGTTCCGGTTTCGGCATTCGCGAAAGAGCGCAGCCCTGCCTATTCGGCGAGCTCGTCCAATGAATCTTCGATCTATACAGGCTACATGGAACCCGACAAGGACCGGCTCTTCGCCCTCATCCGCGCCGTACTGAAGGCTGTCGGTCGGCCTCTCTACAAGACGCAGATCCTCAAACTCCTTTTCTACTGTGATTTTTCGCATTTTCGGAAGTCGACCGTATCCATTTCGGGATGGCCCTATGCAGCCATCGACTTCGGCCCTGTCCCCGACGATTTCCAACTCCTTCTCCCCGAGGCCACGAGTCTCGGCCTCGTGGTCTGCTCGCCCGATGAGTCCCAAGAACGCG
>JBAXTA010000068.1:0-15502 GCA_037130415.1 Spirochaetota bacterium | reverse complement strand
CGGATGCCGGTCCCAATGCCTTTGGCTTTTGACTCCAGCCCGACAGGCTGCTAGGTAATAATTTTGCTACGGAGAAGCAGCAACCAGGAGGAAGAGGCGATGACCAAGAAAGAGCGAGTGATTGCAACGGTGAAGCGGCAGCACATGGACTACCTGCCGAGCCAGATCACGCTGGCAGACCGGACGCGGGACAAGCAGCTGCACGCCGCGCTGAAACTGCCCGCGACGCAGACGATGGACGAGTACCTGGAGAACCACCTGATCTGCAGCCTTACGAAGGCGGACTACCCGCTGTTCTTCCGGAACGACATCGCGCTGATGAAGGAACTGGAGAAGGACCTCTGGTGCAAGGTGGATGTGGAGGGGGGGGTCGTCTACGACAGCTGGGGCATGGGGGTTCGGATCGGCGAGGACGGGTTCTTCTGCTGCTTCGCGCCGCTGGAGAAGCAGCTGGACCGGAAGTTCGCGGAGAAATGGATGCCGCCGCGGATCTGGGACGCCGTGACAGCCCCGACCCTCGAGGAGCGGATCAGGAAGTGGACACCGCCGGACCCGGAGCAGAAGGGGAACTTCGACTGGTGCGCCCGGGACATCGAAAAGTACGGAGATGAATATTTCGTCTTCCCCTCGGGCTATTTCGGACTCTACGAGCGTTTCTACGGGCTCGTGGGTATACCGACAATGTTCGAGACGATGGAGCTTGAGCCGCAGCTGGCGAACCTGATCATGGACAAGATCACCGACTACAAGGTGGCGATCGGCAAGCATTACATGACGATGGACTACCCCGCGGGGCACGTGGGGGACGACCTTGGGATGCAGACCGGTCCCTTCATCTCGCCGAAGATCTTCGAGAACATCCTGATGCCGCAGTACAAGCGGCTGTTCAAGGTGTACAAGGACGCGGGAAAGTTCATGATGATGCACTCCTGCGGCTGCATCACGCACTTCCTCCCGCAGTTGATCGAGATGGGGCTGGACTGGATCGAGCCGGTGCAGCCCTGCATGGACCTGCCCTTCATCAAGAAGGAGTACGGGAAGTACCTGACCTTCCAGGGGGGCATCGACACGCAGCGCTTGCTGCCCTTCGGGACGCCGGACGACGTGCGGCGCGAGGCGGCACAGACGATCAGGCTCCTTGGGAAGGGTGGCGGACACATCATCTCCCCCTCGCAGGAGGTGATGAAGGACGTGCCCCTGGCCAACATAGTCGCCCTGCTCGAGACCATCGTCGCGGAACGAGCCACTGCCCACGGGCTGTAGGCTCAAGGCCATTGATTGACGCTGATGATCGATCCACTGCATCGGCTGAGCGCCGGGCGCCACCGCGCCCGGCGCTCAGCGCCTCTGCAAGGCGGATATGCGGCCGAAGGTACCGGAGTCGCTCAGCCCCTTATAGGCAGCGGTCCAGGCTTCGTAGAGTTCGTCATAGAGCCTGGCATTCACGGGGTCCGGCTCATAGGTCCTGTCGACCCGTGCCATGGCCCGGGCCCCCTCCGCCAGCGAGGGGAAGATCCCCGCGCCGACGCCTCCCATGATGGCAGCGCCGAGGACGGTCGCATCGCCGATCTTGAGGGTCTGGACGGTCGTACCGTAGACATCGGCCTGGATCTGGTTCCAGAGCTCCGACTGTGTCGGTCCACCCAGAAGCCTCACGGTGTCCACGCTCGCCCCCGCTGCCCGTATCGCGACCATCATGTCGCGCATGTCCATGGTGATGCCTTCCATGATGGCCCGAGCGATGCAGGCGCGGTCGTGGGCAAAGGTGAGGCCCGCGAGGACACCCCGTGCGTCCGAGTCGTAGCGGGGCGTCGCAGCGCCGGCCAGATAGGGAAGGAATACCAGTCCCTTCGCGCCCGCCGGCACTCCCTTGGCGCGCTCACAAATAAGATCGTAGGCATTGCTTCCATCTGCGGCGGCCCGGGCGGTCTCCGGGCCGGAGAGCTCCTCCTTGAACCAGCGGAAGACGCTGGCTGCGGCAGCCTGGTAGCCCTCCAGCAACCAACGGCCGCGCTCCGAGTGGTTGGTGACCATGATGCGGCCGTTGGGGTCGCGGTAGGGCTTTTCGAGGAGGGCTGTCACCGCTCCTGCGGTGCCCATGGAAATCGAAAGTGTTCCCTTCGTGACGACACCGGCTCCGAGGGAGCCTGCGCACTGGTCACCGGCACCGATCGCGATCTTCGTGCCCCGGACCAGGCCCGAGCGTTCGGAGCCTGCAGCTGAAACAAGTCCCGCGGGGGAAGCGGAGGCACGCGGGAGGGGCAGTATCCGCTCGGGAATGTCAAAGGTGCGGAGGAGGTCCCGGTCCCATTCACAGGCCGTGGAGTCGAAGAAGCCGAAAAAGCCTGCATCATTGTGGTCGACAAAATAGTCTTCGGCTCCGAGTGCCCGGAGGAAGAAATCGTGCATCTGGACAACCCGCGCCGTCCTCTTCCAGGTTTCCGGCTCGTGCCTCCGGACCCAGAGCAGCTTGCCCAGGAGCCAGGTCGTGCTGTTGGGAAAACCCGTCCTTCGGTAGTACTCGGCTTCGGGGACGAGGCGGACTATCTCGGCGACCTCTTCGACCGGACGGTTGTCCTGCCAGGAGATCATCGGCCGTATCAGGTTTTCCTTGTCATCGAGGAAGATGGCGCAGCAGCGCTGGGCAGAAAGCGACACCGCCGCGATCTGCGAAGGATCGACTTTCGACCTGCCAATCGCCTCGCGCATGGAAAGCATCGTCTTGTCGACGATGAGGGTGGCGTCCTGCTCGACCCAGGCGGGACGGGGATAGGTCGATCCATATTCGTTGTAGGCCGAAGCCAGGGGATTGCCCTCGAGGTCAAAGACGATAGCCTTGGCACCGCTGGTGCCAATATCGATTCCAGCCAGATAGGTGCTTGCCATATTCTCCCTCCGAATTCGTAGCAGTATTGGATGGAATCAAGCAAAGGTCAACAATAAATATATTACCGAACATAATTCGCATATGTTATCATCTCGTAGGCTAGAACGATCCAAGCCGACGTTTGAAGGGGCCAGCAGCATAAATTGAGCCCGCTGTGGCAATGGCTGGGCGGAAGAGGAGCGACGATGGACCTGTCCTTTGGGGAACTGGTTCGGATGATGGACTTAAGCGCGGTCCGCGCAGAGAGTGACGAGACCGAAGTACGGGCCATGGCCGACTGGGCACGGAGGTACCGCTGCGTGGCAGTCTTCGCCCTCCCCGCCATGACTGAACTCCTCTGCTCGCTCCTGAAGGATGAAACGGACATCGCCGTCGGCGGTGTCGTCGGCTTTCCCTCGGGAGGCAGTACGACGGCCATCAAGGTGCGCGAGGCCGAAGAACTGCTGGCCATGGGCTGCCGCGAACTGGACATGGTCATCAACATCGGCAAGCTCCGCTCGGGCCGCATCGACGAGGTCAGTGCAGATATCCGTGCCGTTGTGGAGACTGCCGGCAGCCTGCCCGTCAAGGTGATTTTCGAGTGCCACTACCTCAACGACGAGCAGATCCGACAGGCCTGCGCCTGCAGCGAGGCAGGAGGCGCAGCCTTCGTGAAAACCGGCACCGGATGGGCGCAGAGCGGGGCGACAGTAGCGAATGTAGGGCTCATGAAATCCTGTGTCGGAGACAGGCTCGGGGTGAAGGCGGCGGGAGGAGTACGCGACCTGGAAACGCTCCACAGGCTCCACCGCGCCGGCGCGACACGATTCGGTATCGGCCTTTCCTCAGCCCTGGCCATTCTCGCGGAGTGCGAGAGGCAGCCATGAAGAAACATGTAATTGCCTTTGACCTCGGTACGGGCGGCAACAAGGCCTCGCTCTACGACGAGGATGGCGTCTGCCTTGCCTATTCCTTTGTCCCCTATGCCACGAGCTATCCACACGCTGGCTGGCACGAGCAGCGGCCGGCAGACTGGTGGGAGGCCGTCGTCCGGAGTACCCGGGAACTCCTCGGCAGCGTCCGGCTCGAAGCGGGCCAGATTGCCTGCTGCGGCATCTCGGGCCACAGCCTGGGAGTGGTGCCGATCGACGAGGATGGCTGCCTGCTCCGCGAGTCGACTCCCATCTGGTCCGACTCACGCCCCGACGCGAAGCAGACAGGAAGCTTTTTCGCCAAGGTTGATGAAACCAATTGGTACATGAAAACCGGTGCAGGCTTTCCTCCTCCCCTCTATCCGGCCTTCAAGATCATGTGGTACCGCGACACCGAGCCCGGGATGTTCAGGCGCATCCACAAGATCATCGGAACCAAGGACTACATCAATCTCCGGCTCACGGGCCGGATCGCCACAGACCACTCCTATGCCTCCGGCACTGGCCTGTACGACCTCCTTCTGGGGGATTACTCGGAGGAACTCCTTTCGGCGGCAGAGCTTCCACGCTCGCTTTTCCCGGACATCCTTCCCTCCACCGAGGTCATCGGGAGCATCACCGCTGCGGCGGCCGCCGAACTGGGCCTGCCCCAGGGCCTTCAGGTCGTCGCGGGGGGCGTGGACAATTCCTGCATGGCCCTCGGTGCGCGTGCCTTCAAGGAAGGCCGCATCTACAACTCCCTGGGCTCCTCGAGCTGGATCGCGGTGAGCTCGGGAAAGCCCCTCCTCCATCCACGCATCAGGCCCTATGTCTTTGCCCATGTCGTTCCCGGTCTCTTTGCCTCAGCCACGGCTATCTTTTCCGCAGGCACGAGTTTCAGGTGGCTCCGGGACCAGGCTTGCCGGGACCTTGTCCGCCGCGCCGAGGAAGAGGGCCTGGATGCCTACGAGCTCATGACAGCCGAAGCCGCAGCGTCTCCGGCAGGAGCCCGTGACCTCCTGTTCAATCCCAGCCTGGGTGGGGGCAGCTCCCTGGACGACAGTCCGCACATCCGCGGCGCCTTCATGGGCCTGGACCTGGGCCATACGCGCTCGGACCTGATCCGTGCAGCCATGGAAGGCGTGGCCATGGGCCTCCGCGTGGCCCTCGACGAGCTGCGGAAACTCGCCCCCCTCGGCGAGGAGATGACCGTCGTGGGCGGTGGGAGCCGGAGCGCCCTCTGGCGCCAGATCCTGGCGGACATCTACGATCTCAGGATCGTGAAAACCAGCGTCGACCAGCATGCGGCAGCCCTGGGCGCGGCAGCTGTTGCGGCGGTAGGTACGGGGCTGTGGCAAGACTTTGACCGCATCGACGAAATCCATGTGGTTGATTCGGTCTCGAACCCACAGGGTTCGAACAGGGCGGTCTATGACCGGCTCCAGAAGGTCTACGTGATGGCAAGCGGGATGCATGCCAGGCTTGGTCAGGAACTGGCCAAAAAGGGAGAATCAAAAATGGGCAAGGACGATCTGGTTGTTGAACTGCTGCTTGAAGCGGGCGCCGTCTGCGGCGAATCCCCTATCTGGGACCCAGAGATGCGCTGCCTCTGGTGGGCTGACACTGCCTCGCCGTATGTGCATTCCTGGGATCCGGCCTCGCGTACAGCGACATCCCGCGACGCTGGCCACACCGTCCGGGCCTTGGCTCTGGCAGGCAGTGGCAGCCTCGTCATCCTCTGCGCCGACGGCATCTTCCTGCTCGAACCCGGGAAGGAGGCGCAGTTCCTCTGCGACCCCGAACGCGGCCAGGCTGACATGCTCCTCGACGACGGAACCGTGGACTCCGCGGGCCGCTTCCTTTTCAACACCTTCAACACAGCTGCCCTCGACGCCAAAGTGGGATCGATCTACTCGATCGATACCGAGGGCAAGCTCCTGACCCTGGACAGTGGCCTCGCCCTTCCCAACGGCATGGCCTTCTCCGCTGACGGGCACATCCTCTATGTCGCAGAAATGTTTGCGAACCGGATCCTCCGCTACGACTACGACAGCGCTTCCGGAAGGGCTTCGCGTCGCTCCGTATTTGCCGAAGTGCCAGCCGCCGACGGCATGCCCGACGGCCTCATCGTCGATGCCGAAGGCTTCCTATGGAACGCCCACTGGGCTGGCTGGCGCATCACCCGCTACGCGCCTGACGGAAGCATCGACCGCGTCCTTCCCATGCCCTTCGCCACAGCCACCTGCATGGGTTTCGGCGGACCGAAGCTCGAAGACCTCTACGTCACCTCGGCGACCATGGGCCTGAGCCCCGAGGACCTCCAGCGCAGCCGCTCGCCAGGTGGACTCTTTGTCATCCAGAATGCGGGCAGGGGAATCAAGGAAGGGGTTTTCGGAAAGAAGCGCTAGACCGGTTTGCTACTGGACCGGCTTGCTGCTGGACCGGGCTCCTGATTTTTTTGTCTCAGCCAATAGCTTGAGGGCCGCGGCCTCGTCGATGGCAAGGATATGGAAGAGCCCCGAACGGAGGGCACCTAAGATCGCGTTCGACTTTACCGTGCCGCAGGCTGCCAGGATCACCTCGGGTATCTGCCGTAGGTCATCGATCGTAATGCCCACGATGCGCTCGTTGAGCGGAGAAGGAAGATTGTTGCCATCGATGTCAAAGTGGATTCCGCAGCTGTGGCCCACCGAACCCTTGCGGCTGATCTCGGCGGATTCCTCGCGGGTGATGAATCCTGCGCGGACGAGGGAGCTGTAATCTGGCTCGTCGGGACTGACTGAAAGAATTGCGATATCGACTTCGCGGGCCTTTTCGATCGCTGCCGCGATTCCGGGCTCCCGCATGAAGGTTTCCTTGGCTTCTACCGTACTGACAACACCAGGCGCCTGGATCGTCGAAAAGCTGCCGTTGAGTTTCAGCGCGAGGGTCCGCGCAAGCTCGTAGCCGTCATAGATGGGATTTATCGAGCCCAGGGCTCCGACGAGTTGCCGCACTTCGATGTTCTGGTATTTCGGGGCTACGTTGAGTGCGAGGACCGCCTTGTACGTGGTTACTCCCCAGGAGATGCCGATCCTGGTGCCGTCCTTGAGCGAGCGGACGAGCAACTCTGCGGCTGCCCGTCCCGTCTCCTCGACCGTGATCCACTCGTCAGGGCTGGAGGGCACAACCACAACCTCGCGGAGACCGAAAGAGGACTTGATCTCACGCTGGAGGGCGTAGAGGAGGGAATTTGTTTCCTTGATCCTGATCTCGACAATCCCCTCCTCCTTGCAACGCTTGAGGAGGTTGGAGACGGTGGGACGCGAGACGGAGATCCTGTCGGCTATTTCCTGCTGGGACAGGCCTTCCACGTAATACAACTTGGCTATCGAAATGAGAAGGTTGTCGTCTATGGCAGGCATTGGTTCTCCATATTGACGGATGTCAGATCACCACTCGCATAGTACCCACTGCATAGGCCTCGGACTAGCCCCGTGCGGGGAGATGCACGCAGCGTCCGATAGCTGCCGCGACTGCTTCCATGAAGGCCTCCGATCGAGTGGGATGGGCGTGGGCGACCTCGGCGATCTCGAAGGCGGTCACCTCCATGCGCATGAGGATGGCCGCCTCGTTGATGAGTTCGGAGGCAGCCGAGCCTAGCATGTGCACACCCAGGAGTTCGCCGAAGCGCGGATCGACCAGGACCTTCACGAAGCCCTCGCTGTCCCCCGAGGCGACTGCACGGCCGTTGGCGGCGAAGGGAAAGAGACCAATGCTGACATTCTCGCAGCTTGTCCGAGCCTCGGCTTCGGTGAGTCCCACGGAGGCGGCCTCCGGGCTCCCATAAACGACGGAGGGAACCAGGTCGAGTTCGGCCCTGCGGGGATGGCCCAGGGCGGTATGCGCGGCAGCCTCCCCCATCTCGAAGGCGGCATGGGCCAGCATCCTGCGTCCGTTGAGGTCGCCCGGAGCGAAGACGCCAGGAAGGTTGGTGGCCATGAAATCATCGACGATGACGCGGCCCCGATCCACCTCTACCCCGGAATTTCCCAGGCAGGAGAGGTCGGGCCTGCGGCCAACTGACAGGAGGGCGAGCTCAGCTTCGACGAGCGTGCCGTCGGAGAGCGCGAGCGCAAGACCAGCGCCGCTGTCATCGATGCGACTGACCGAAACGCCGAGGTGGATCGTGATCCCACGCTTTTTCAGGGCTGCGGCCATGGCCTTCGAGAGCTCTTCTTCCATCGTCGGAAGGAGGCGCTTTTCCTGCTCGACAATGGTCACCGAGCTTCCGAAGGCCGAAAGGATCTGGGCGATCTCCACCCCGATGACCCCGCCTCCGATGACGACCAGGCTTGTGGGAACGCGGTCGAGGGCCAGGATGTCCTCGGAGAGCAGGACTCGGGGCGAGTCTCCTCCAGGGATGGGCAGCCGCGTGGAAACCGAGCCGCCAGCGAGGATGACCGAGGGCGCGCGCAGCGTCCCCGAGCCCTCGACCTCCACCCTCCCCGATTCGAGCAATACTGCGTTTCCCCGGACGATGTCGACCTTGCGGGACTCGAGGAGGGCCTTCACGCCGGCGGTGAGCCTGCGAACCGCCTGGTTCTTGCAGGCGAGGGCCTTCTTCATGTCGAGCCTCGGCGGGCTGTCCAGGATGAGGCCCCTCGAAGCCCATTCCCGGGCTTCGAGGATGGCCTCGGCCGTCTGGAGGTAGGACTTTGTGGGAATGCAGCCGCGATTGAGGCAGGTGCCGCCAAGGACATCCCGCTCGGCCAGGACGACCCTCGCGCCGAGCTGGGCCGCGCGTAATGCTGCTACATAGCCGGCCGGTCCGCCGCCCACCACGATAAGGTCATATTCGTCGCGCATCGGGCTTCCTTTCGTCCAGCGTGGAGGGCCTGGAAACGTCTTACAGGATCAGGATGAGAGGCGCCTCGACGAGGTCCTTCACCGAGACCAGGAAGGCCGAGGACTCTACCCCATCCATGGCGCGATGATCGAAGGTGAAGGAGAGATGAAGCATCCTGCGCTGCACTGGCTGTCCCCCTGCTCCGAGGACGAGCCTCTCCTCGAGGGCTCCAACTCCAAGTATTCCCACCTGGGGCTGGTTGATGATGGGCGTGAAGGAAGTAATGCCGTACATCCCGATGTTGGAGATCGTGAAGGTCCCGCCCTCGAGTTCGTCGGGACGGAGCCGCCTTGCCCTGGCCCGTTCGGCAAGATCCTTCGACCTGAGGGCCTGTTCCGGTAGGGAAAGCCGATCAGCGTCGCGAAGGGTCGGCACCTGGAGCCCGGCATCGGTAGCAACAGCAAGCCCGATGTGGATGCCACCCTTCAGGATAAGGCCGTCTCCATCGACAACGGCATTGGCACGGGGATTGGCCAGGAGGGCCTTCGCACAGGCCCGCACAACCAGGTCGTTGAGGCTGACCTTGAGATTGCCGCTAAGGCTGCCTGCTGCGTTGATCCGCTCGCGGGCTGCGAGCAGTTCTGTAGCATCGGCGACCGTGAAAATGCTCACCGAGGGGATCTCGGCATGGCTGCGCGTCAGGCGCTCCCCGGTTATCCGCTGGATGGCCGTGAAGGCCAGGCGGCGGTCTTCGCGTGGCAGCCCGGTGGGAGGCTGGTAGGTCGCTGTGGGCCTGGATGGCGAAGCCTGGGGGGCCTTCGCCATAGCTGCGGCAGCGTCGGCGCTGCGCGCGCGGCTTCCATCCCCGCGGACAAGCGATGCCGGATCAAGGCCAGCGGCCTGGGCCATTCGTGAAGCGAGGGGAGTGGCGTCGCTACGGACATGGCGCAACACATCCTCAGCATTGATTGGACTCCCCAGGCTGGAGGGGATGGAAGCGAGTTCCATGCCAGCCTCGGAAGCCAGCCGTCGGGCAGCCGGGGTCGCGGCAACTCTTCCATCGCTGCTGGCTGCTGGCGCCACGACTTCGGGCAGGGCTGCCTTGGGCGCGGAGCCCCCGGTAGCGGGAACTACCGCCATGGCACGAGCCGCAGGCACGCTCTCTCCGGCCTTCCCTATCCAGGCAATTGTCTGGGTTACCGGTACATGCTCGCCCGCCTGCCGGACAATCGCGATGAGGGTTCCATCGAGCTCGGCTTCGAGGTCCATGATGGCCTTGTCGGTTTCAATCTCGGCGATGGCCTCGCCGCTTTTTACCTCATCACCGACCTTCTTGAGCCAGGCAACAAGGACTCCCTCCTCCATGGCCATTCCCGCCTTGGGCATGATCACCTTGGTGGCCATCAGGATTTCTTCCCGCAGAGCCCGCGAAGGGCTTCGGCAATACCGGCCGTCTGGGGAACAACGCTATCTTCGAGGCTCCGATTATAGGGAATGGGAGTATCCTGTCCGCAGCAGCGGCGCACCGGTGCATCAAGGTAGAAGAAGGCTTCGCTGTCGACGATCGTCGCCACGATTTCCCCGCCTACCCCGCCGGTCTGGCAGGCCTCGTGGACAACGAGTACGCGACCGCATTTCTTCGCGGCCCGGATGATGGATTCCCTGTCGAGGGGTGCAAGGGTACGGAGGTCGATGACCTCTGTCTCGATACCCTCCGCCGCGACAAGGGCGGCGGCTTCGAGGCAGCGCCCGACCATGCGGCCATAGCTGATGACCGCGACGTCCTTCCCCTCACGACGGACGGCTGCCTGTCCGAAGGGAATCGTGTAATCTCCCTCAGGAACCTCTCCCTTTACACGGTACAATAATTTCTGTTCAAGAAAGAGGACAGGATTCGAATCCCTGATGGCGGTCTTGAGGAGACCCTTGGCGTCCGCTGGGGTCGATGGAGTCACGACCTTGATCCCTGGCGTATGCACAAACCAGGCTTCGAGACTCTGGGAGTGCTGCTCAGCAGCACCGGTCCCCGAACCGGAGGGAGCACGGATGACGAGGGGCACGGTAAACTGGCCTCCGAACTGAAAGCGGACCTTGGCCGCCTGGTTGACTACCTGATCCATGGCAACGGCAAGGAAGTCAGAGAACATGATCTCGACGACAGGACGGAGGCCTGCCATCGCCGCCCCCACTCCACAGCCCACGATGGCCGTCTCCGAGATAGGCGTGTCGCGGACACGCTCAGGTCCGAACTCGGCAAGCATGCCCTTCGAGACTCCGAAGGCGCCGCCATAGATTCCGATGTCCTCACCGATGAAGACAATCGAATCGTCGCTCCTCATTTCCTCGGACAGGGCCTCGCGGATGGCCTCAGCATAGGTTATTTCGCGCATCGCCTGCTCCTTCAAACCGCGTAGACGTCGCGGAGGGCGTCCTCGACCCGGGGTTCCGGGCTTGCTTCGGCGAATTCGACTGCCCGCGCCACGTCCGCAGAAGCCCGCTCATCCAGGGCATCAAGCTCAGCGCTGCTGAAACCATTGGTCTCGACAAGCTGCTTCCTGAACAGAAGGATGGGATCGCGCTTTTTCCAGCCCTCCACCTCTTCCTTGCTGCGATAGTTCTGGGGATCGCTCTTGGAATGTCCCATGATCCGGTAGGTATTGAGCACGAGGAGCATGGGTCCTTCACGCTTCACATATTCCTTGGCTTCGAGGGTCGCCTCGTAAATGGCCGTGACATCGTTTCCGTCCAGGGCCTCGCCCCGGATTCCGTAGGCCTTGGCCCGGATCGAGATATCCTCGATGTTCATGTGCGATCCTATGTGGGTCGACATTGCATAATAGTTGTTCACGCAAACAAAGAGGATGGGAAGCTTCCAGACTGAAGCGAGATTGAGGGCTTCGTGGAAGGCTCCCTCATTGGTGGCCCCATCGCCGAAAAAGCAGACAGTGACCGCATCGACCTTCCTGTAGCGCTGGGCAAATGCAGCCCCTACCGCTAGGGGAATCCCTCCCCCGACGATGCCATTCGCGCCAAGGCTTCCCGAAGAGGAGTCGGCGATATGCATGCAGCCACCTCGCCCGTGGCAGTAGCCTGCTTCCTTGCCCAGGAATTCGGCCATCATGAGGTCGAGGCTCATCCCCTTGCCAATTGCCTGGTTGTGCCCGCGATGGGTCTGGGCAATCAGGTCTTCCTTGGCGAGAGCGGAGCAGACCCCAACCCCGGTGGCCTCCTCGCCTATGCAGAAGTGGGCGGTTCCGTGGACCTTGCCCTCGGTAAAGAGCCTTGCCGCAGTTTCCTCGAAGCGCCTGGTCTGCGCCATTTTTAGATAGAGCTCCCCCAGCTTCTCCCTGGTGATGGTCATGGCCGATTCTCCCCGCGTAGGGGCGGGCTTCGCCGGAGTCGTACCCAGCGCTTCCTTCGCCCCCGTTACGCGATGCACATTAGTGGCATAGCGCCCTGCTGTTGTCTGATCTTCTCCTGCCTTGGGCATGGTTTATTATAGGGTGCGGATATCATTTGTCAATACTTCAGGCTCTAGACCTTAAATGTAATCGATATTGACATACGTCAATGTCCACCGCCTCATGCTGTCGACGCTGCTATTCCAGAACGGAGTTCACCAGGATCGCGGCGGAGGCGATCATGGCATCAAGCCGAAGACGACGCAGCCGGCCAGTACTGTTCCACAGTCGGGCGGCCTCCTGCGCCTGGTCCCCGGTAATAGGAATGATAGGGTCGGCGAGCATCGACAAGACCACTGCGACACCCTCCCCATCAACTGGACCGGAAAGGAGCTCATACCGGGCAATGGAGGTAGTACAAAGCTCTGTATCCTCAAACCAGGCTTCAACCTTGCCCGCCTCAGCGCTCTCAGCGACAAGGAGCCCGATGAGAAAGTTAGTATCAAGAAGGATCACGGTTCCCGGCTCCACGCGGCCCGGCTTTCTGCCACCTCTTCGAGCCAGACGCGAGCCTTGTTTGCGTCGAGCCCACCGGCTTGATGGCAGGAATGGAGCCGCGTCAGGGAGCCTGCCTGCGAAGCAAGGTAGTCCTTTTCCGCGCGCTCGACGCTGCGCCTGACAACCTCAGCCTCTGAGATTCAATCCACGTCTGACCCAGGCATCCGATAAATCCACAACGATTTGCACAATGGCCTCGTCGCGTGTACAATCATGCAAATTGGAGGCTTTTGTGGCACTCATTCTTGTGGTGGACGACGAGCCAATGGTGCTCGAGACACTCGGACGCATGCTTGAGAAGTCTGGACATATGGTGGAATGCGCCAAGGACGTGGAGACAGCCTCCGCTGCGATGTCCATGCGTCCCCCCGAAATCATCTTTGTAGACCTCGTCATGCCGGGAACTGGTGGACTTACCTTCATCATGGAAAGCCTTAAGGAGCAACGACATGTAGCCGTCATAGCCATGTCGGGGCGCATCCCTGTCGGCACCGACTCGATGCTTGGCCTGCGATCGACCCTCGGCATCTGCGCCTTCCTCGCCAAGCCCTTCACCAGCGCCGAACTCGCGGTCGTCCTCGACAAAGCCCTTAAATCCCTCCGCTGAAGGTGGATAGGACTCCTTGATGCCGCTTCTTCCACAGATAAGGGGCATCATGGGTCGGCTATTTCTTAAGCGGCCCAATCCGGACAATAATCTCCCCATCGGCCTCGCTCTTCTTGAGGGTACCTACCATAGCCGCGATCGTATTGGCGACGATGGCCCGCGCAAAGTCATTGAGCGGCACATCCTTGCCGGCTGAACTGAGCGTCACTTCCCTTTCCATGTTGCCTCCAGAAGATCAAGGATAGCCTCCACGGCGTCGGGTGGGAAGGCCAGGCGTCCGGCAGCCTCCCAGGCTGCTCTGCGCCGAGACTCCGCGCATACGAGGATATCGACTTCGGATGACGACCGTTTTTCTGGACCCTCCCCGCGATGCACGAGAACCCTGATCGCCCCCTCCACCTCGAGTCCCTCCACGAAGAGGATCCCCTGCCCCGGAAATAGCGCTTCGAGCCAGGCCCTGTCCGGCGAATCGGGCGTGGGAATGAAGATTGCCGTAGTACCTGCCACCCCAGTGCCGACAAAGGCGACCGGGCTTGCGCCTGCAGAGCGGAAGCGTGCGCTGTCCTTGCCCTCCGGCTCAAAGGCGCCCAGCGCCCGCGTGCACTTGACAGCGCCACAGGCTATGCCGCGGCGAAGGCAGGCATGGATGAGGGCCTCGATGAGGGTGGTCTTCCCCGATTCGGACCAGCCGAAAAAGGAGACAATGAGACGTGAAGGGCTATTGCTCACGGGGCGACTATATCCTCGGGAAGGGAGGGGCGGAAGCTCGCAGTTTGCCCTTTCCCCGAGAAGCATTTACCTTGAGAAGCACAAGGAGCATATGAATGTCACGCTTGCCCGTTACCTACCTGACCCACGGGGGAGGCCCATGGAACGAGATGGAAGAATCCAGGTCGGATCCAGCCTACCAGTCGCTCAGCAGCTGGCTACGAGAGTTGGGCCGCGACCTTTCGGAAAAAGCTGCATCCCTCCTCGTAATCTCCGCGCACTGGGAGGAGACCATGCCCACCCTGCACTACGGCGAGGCTCCCGCCATGCTCTACGACTATGGCGGCTTTCCCGAGCATACCTATCACCTCACGTGGCCAGCCCCCGGTTCACCCAGCCTTGCCGCCCGGGCTGACGAACTCCTCCGATCGGCAGGTTTCGCAACAGGCCGCGAAACAAAGAGGGGCTATGACCACGGGACCTTTGTCCCGATGATGGTCGCCTTCCCTGAGGCCAGGCTCCCCGTCGCTCAACTCTCCCTCGTAAAGGGCCTCGATGCCCTGACCCACTGGAACATCGGCAGGGCACTGTCTCCGCTCCGTGACGAGGGAGTCGCCATCATCGGGAGCGGCATGAGCTACCACAATCTCAGGGCCCTGTTCTCGGGCGATCCCGCCATCGGGAGAATTTCAGCGGAGTTCAACCAGTGGCTCGTGAGCTCAGCCACGCTTGCCGATCCCGGGCAGCGGCGCGAGGCCCTCGTGAACTGGATGACAGCTCCTGGCGCCCTCGAGTCCCATCCGCGCAGCGAGCACCTGACTCCCCTCTTTGCCATCGCGGGAGCCGCCGCCGATGAAAGAGGGCACGAATCCTGGCACTCACGGCTACTGGGGGCTGAGGTCTCGTGCATCTCCTACGGAAGGTAGCACGACGAATTCACAATCCCGTATCCGCGCCAAGGAATGCCTGAAAGATCCTCAAACATGGATACTGGTAACTATGGCTATTGTGTCGCTGGCTCCCGATAGGAAGCGATCCTGGCAGCTGATCTTGAAAGGCGGGTGACGGTTTCGCTGTCTTTTTCGGTCGCAAGCCAGGCATTGATGATGGACAGAAGACGCTCGCCATCTGATGGCGCTGTGTCGAGGGAGGTTGCGGCACCTCGCGGTGGAATGAGGCCAGCGATCTTCTCCGCGAGCGATGCTGCCCAGCGGCGTACCGGAAGGTCTCCGGACAAGCTCAGATACTCAAGTGTGTGAATGAACGCAATCGAGGGCCTGTCAACCATGCCGGAAAGTACCCAGGTCTTCGTCGCGTCATCGCAGCTTTCGAGGCGCTCGGCAAGATAGCTGATGCTGCGATCGTCCCATTTGTGGTCGAGCATGGATGCGAACTGGTAGACGCGATAGGTATCTGCGAAAAAGGCGGCGTTGTTGGCATCGCAGTAGGCGATCCACGCCGCCTTCGGTTCGGCGACCTGCCTGACCAGGTAAAAGGCCGCGCTGAACGCCGCATCCGAAAAGCTAGTGCCAGTCATGTCGAAGATGTCCGTGCAGACCTTCACCACATCCGTCGATCGATAGGTAAAGAGGGCCCACATGGCCGCATAGAAGTTATCCCGAT
>JBAXTA010000067.1:0-15941 GCA_037130415.1 Spirochaetota bacterium | reverse complement strand
CACGAGCTCATCACCTTCGCCTACGAGCGGAGCCTGCCCTACGCCCAGGCCCTCGACGACGCGGGCGTCGACGTGCATTGCGTCGGTGGCAACGTCCCCGGCGGCTTTCTCGGGCGCCCCTCCTATGACCAGTACATCCTGCCCTACGAGCGGAAGTACATCGAGTTCGTCCAGAAGAACGGTACCCCCGCCATGTACCACAACTGTGGCGAGGTCATGAACCTCGTGGAGTCTTACAAGGACCTCGGGGTCCGCATCGTTGAGCCCTTTTCCCCCAAGCCCCTCGGGGACGCCGACCTCGCCGAAGCGAAGCGGCGCTCAGGCGGGGCCTACGCCATGCTGTCGGGCATCGACCAGGTCAATGTCCTTCAGAATGGCAGCGTGGACGATGTCATCAAGGCCACCGAAGCCGCCATGATGGCCGGCAAGCCGGGCGGAAAGTTCATAATGCAGCCCGTCGATTTCCTGGAGTACGGGACGCCGGAAAAGAACGTCGAAGCCTACGTCAAGACTGCCATGCGGCTCGCCGCGTATTAGGGAGCTAGAATCAATGTCAGCAAAGGTGAGGATGACCCACCTCGAACGGTGGAAGGCGGCCATGGCCCGCACAAGCTATGACCGGCTTCCGAGGTTCTACCTCGGGACCGGCGAGTTCACGAAGAGCCTGACGGATCACCTTGGAATGGGACTCGACGAGATCCTCTACGGGAAGTTCGACATCGATTACCGCTTCCAGGGTTCGGGCATGGAAGGGAAGTCCTGGGAACCCGAGTACATCGGTCCCGAACCCAGGAAATATGACGATGGCACCTTCGAGAACATGTGGGGTTCAAGGCAGAGGCTCATGTACTATCGCAACGGAGGGGGATCCTATACCGAAACGATCGGCTATCCCCTGGCCGATGCGGATACAGTGGCGGATGTCGACCGCCACCCCTGGCCCAAGGCCGAATGGTTCGACTATGAGAGCGTCCTGCCGGGCATCAAGGCCTATCCGGACTACCCCTTCATGGTCGGATATCTCGCAATTGGCTGGTTTTCCTGGGAAGTCCGGGGGATGGAGAACGTCCTCACCGATTTCTCGCTGAACCCCAAGGTAGGCGAGGCCATCATCAGGAACATCGCGGATTTCGGCTATGAGTATTTCAAGCGCCTCCTTGAGACGGTGAAGGACTACATCGGGAAAAATGTCGTTGCAATTCATATTGCCGACGACTGGGGCATGCAGGAAGGCCTGCTGGCAAGTCCCGAGGTCTTCCGGAATTTCTATGCCGGCCAGTACCGCCGTTTCACCGACCTCGCCCATTCCTACGGGCTGAAGGTCGAGTTCCACAGCTGCGGGGCTGCGCGGGCGCTCTACAGGGAATTCGCTGAATTGGGTGTAGATATAATGAATCCGGTGCAGACCAGCGCCAAGGGCATGGTGCCCCACGAGATCAAGGCCGAGTTCGGGAAGGATCTCTGTTTTTCCGGTGGTATCGACGTCCAGCAGGTCCTTCCAAGGTCCACTGTCCAGCAGGTCAAGGATGAGGTCAAGTACGTCCTCGATTCGCTCGGTGCCGGCGGGGGCTTCATTCCCGGTCCAGCGCACAACATCCAGTTCGGGACCCCCCCCGAGAACGCGATTGCCATGTATGAAGCCATGGATGAGTACTATGGCTGCTGATATCCTTTCTCGCCGGACGGATGCATGAGATGACCCGGAGGGAAGCAGTCGGGACCGCGCACTCCCATCAGACCCCGCCCCATCCGGAAGAACTGAACGAGGCAGTGGGGAATCACATCCTCAAGCCGGGCAGTGACATCGGCTTTTTCGAGGGGAGTACATTTTCCCGGAACTACGCAGGATGTACTCGGTCGCCCGCGAAGCGGGCAAATCGGTGATGATCCATTCCTGCGGCGATGTTGACGAGCATCGGCTCGCCGTCGAGCATGGGTTCGCCGTCGCGGGCCGACGGCCGGAGGTGGCGGAATGACGGATATTGTCAAGGGAAGATACAAGGACCAGGACGCTGTGGTACTCGAGAACGGGGATGTGCGGGCGGTATTCCTGCCGCACTGCGGATCCAAGCTCGCGTCCTTCGTCCACAAGGCGACTGGAACGGAGGTTCTGTGGCAGAACCCGGAACCCAGGTACCGGAGGACCTTCTACGGGGATGCCTACGGCAAGGGCGAGTTTTCAGGCATGGACGAGATGTTCCCCAGCATCTCGGCATGCCGCTACGAATCAGGCCCCTGGTCGGGGGTCGAGGTACCCGATCACGGTGAGGTCTGGAGCCTCCCCTGGCAGCACTCCATTGAAGGTTCCTCGCTCGTGATGCGCGTATCCGGCCTGCGCTTTCCCTACTTCCTGGAAAAGGAAGTCAGGCTCGAGGGTTCCTGTCTGCGTTCGCACTACCGGCTTTCAAGCGGCTCCGACTTTCCCCTCGAGTACATCTGGGCTGCCCATCCTCTTTTCAATGCTGTCGAGGGTACGGAGTTCATCGTGCCCGCGGGAATGGACAGGGTCATCAATGCAGTTCCAGGCGCAGCGCTACCGAACTATGGTGAGAGCCTGGGCTTTCCTGTGGCTGAACCCCGGGGGGCGAAACCCCTCCGTCTCGACCGAATGCCCGGCAAGGATGTATCGAGCTACCAGAAATACTGGTTTGCCGACAAGGTAACCGAAGGTTGGTGCATGCTGCACGACCCGATATCGAGCCTCACGGTGGGCTTGGCCTGGCCACGGGAACGAGTGCCCTTCCTTGGCATGTGGCTGAACGCCGGTGGCTGGGACGGACAATTCAATATCGCTCCCGAACCCGCAAGTGCCGCGATGGACCGTATCGACCTTTCCAGGCTCTGGGGCCGGGGCAGCGTCCTTGAGCCTCAGTCACGCCAGGAGTGGGACCTCGCGATCAATCTGACGAGGGGGGAAAAGCCGCGTGGCCTCGGAGTCGATGGAGGATTCCAGTACTGATACCGAAGGGTCGCCCGTGTTAGGGTCGGGGCGCCGGTACGCATTGTCATAGTCAAGTTCGGGTCCCTTCCGACCCGCCCCCACCGATGCATTTCCCAGCGAAAGGACTTTCAGCGATGAAGCCCATGAATATCCTGGTGACCATGCCTGCTGCCGTCGAACACCGACACATGCTTTCGCAGGCTTCGCCCGAAGCGCGGATCAGCTACGCAAAGGCCTCGGACCTTACGCCAGGCGAGTTGGCTGGGGCGGACATCGTCGTCGGGAACCTCCTGGGGCAGCAGCTGTCCCTGTTGGGGACGCCGTGCCTCATCCAGCTCAACACGGCCGGCGTGGCGAAAGAGTACCTGGGCCTGAGGCGGGAGCTGCCGGGCACGGTGCTCTGCTGCGCCAGCGGCTCCTACGGGCCGGCCATCTCGGAGCATATGCTGGCGATGCTGCTGGGCTTGATGAAGCGCCTCCATGAATACCGTGACGACCAGGGGGAAGCGCTCTGGATCGACCGCGGAGAGGTCCGCTCCCTGAAGGGCGCGAGGGTCCTTGTGGTCGGGCTTGGTGACATCGGGGGCTGTTTCGCAGGCCTGTGCTCGGCGATGGGGGCTCGGGTGAGCGGCATACGGCGGCGTTCCGGCCCGGCCCCCGCCGGCGTGGAGGCGGTATTCGCTGCAGCCTCGCTCGAGGCCTTGCTGCCTCTGGCTGATGTCGTCGCGCTCTGCCTCCCCGAGACGGCGGACACGATCCATATCATGGACAAGAAGCGCCTGCTGCTGATGAAGCCGGGCTCCTATCTGCTGAATGTGGGCCGGGGGACGGCCCTCGACCAGGATGCCCTCCTTCAGGCGCTTCGCGAGGGCAGGGTAGCCGGAGCCGGGCTCGACGTGACCGACCCCGAGCCCCTGCCGAAGGGGCACCCGCTGTGGGGCGAAAAAAACATCGTGATAACTCCCCATATTTCTGGTTGGTACCACCTCAGGGAAACCCACGACCGGATCATCGCGATGGCCTGCTGCAACATCCGCGCCCTGCCCGATGGCCCCTTCGAGGGCCTCGTGGACTTCGACTCGGGATACAGGGCCTGACAGGGGTGGCGTCCTGCCGGCGCGGCGGTCCCAGGTTGGCGCGGCTCGGTCTCAGAGGACCTGCGCTTTCACGAGGTCCCTGACCTTCGCTGCGACTGCCGCAGCCGGGTCCACTCCTTGAGCCAGGGCCTCGCCGATGGCATCGATGAGGGCTGAGCCCACGATCGCGCAGTCGGCCCAGCCGGTGAGCGCCTCTACCTGGCTACTTTCCCGTATGCCGAACCCTGCGGCTATCCATCGCCCTGTCGCCTGCCTGAGCTCGCGGAGCCGCGCGAGGGCCTCTTCGGCAAGTTCGGTCTTCCTGCCGGTAACGCCGAGCCGGGTCACTGCGTAAACGAAGGGGGAGCTGCTCGCCGCTGCCAGTGCCCTGGCCCGGATAAGGCTCGTGGCGGGCGCGATGAGGGGCACGAGGGCCAGTCCCCGAGCGGCGCACTTTGCCTCGAGGTCGAGCTCAGGCTCGTCATCGGGGTAGTCAGGCACGATGAAGCCATCGAATCCTTCCTTCGCGGCGCGGTCGAGGATGGCGTCAATTCCGAAGGCGAGGAGGGGATTGAGGTAGCTCATGATCAAAATGGGTATATCTGTGTCCTTCCTGAGCGAGGACAGGATTTCCAGGCTTGAAAAGGTCGTTGTTCCCGCGCGCAGGGCAGCGTGGTTGGCCTGCACGATGGAGGGTCCGTCTGCCGTCGGGTCGGAGAAGGGCAGCTGGGCTTCGATGAAAGCGGCGCCAGAGCTGGCCATCACCCTGAGGATGCGGGCAGAGGCAGGAAGGTCAGGGTAGCCGACGACGGCATGGGTCATGAGGCCGACGCGGCCGCGCAGCCCCTCGAAGCTTCGAGTGATCCTGTCAATTCCGGTCATGGCGTGGCCTCCTTATCGATCCGGGCGGCATCCGGGCCTGGTGGCGCGGCCTCCCCACGGAGCCGTCCGACTTCGGCCTCGAGGAAGGCCAGCCAGGCTTCACGGTCGAAGTGGGGTGCTGTGATGAAAAGGTCCTTGTCCCCGCGTCCGGAGATGGTCATGACTATGATGGAATCGGCCGGCATGGAGGGCGCTTCCCGGAGGGCGAGGGCTACGGCGTGGGCAGACTCGAGGGCTGGCATGAAGCCCTCCAGTCGCGCGCAGCGCGCAACGGCGTCGAGGGCTTCCGTGTCCCGCACTGCCTCGAAGCGGACCCGTCCGGTAGCCGCCAGATGGGCCAGTTGGGGTCCTAATCCGGCGTAGTCGAGGCCGGCGCTCACCGAGTGTGTGGCCAGGAGGGATCCATTGTCGTCCTGGAGGAAGAGGGACTTGTAGGATTGAGCGATTCCGACGCGGCCGGTTCCCGCTACGCGCGCCGCATTGTCGCCAGGCGCGGGGCCCCGGCCCCCTGCCTCGGCGCCGACAAGTTCGACATCCTCATCGAGAAAGGCCGAGAAGGTTCCAATTGAATTGGATCCGCCACCCACGCAGGCATAGATCCTGTCAGGCAGGCGACCCTCGGCCTCGAGGATCTGGGACTTCAGTTCGCTGCCGATCAGGGACTGGAACTCCCGCACGATCGTGGGAAAGGGGTGGGGCCCGAGGGCGGAACCAAGGACATAGTGCGTGTCCGAAACACGCTCGGTCCAGTTTTTCATCGCAGCGTTCACGGCATCGGTCAGGGTGCGTGTACCCTCCTTCACCGCCGTGACCTTGGTCCCGTACATCCGCATGCCAAAGACGTTGGGCTGCTGGCGGGCCATGTCGACCTCGCCCATGAAGACCTCGCATTCGAGTCCGAGGAGGGCGGCCGAAGCTGCGGTCGCCAGGCCGTGCTGGCCCGCACCGGTTTCGGCGATGAGCCTTCGTTTGCCCATGCGCTTCGCCAGAAGGGCCTGCCCGAGGGCATTGTTGATCTTGTGCGCGCCGGTGTGCGCGAGGCCCTCGAGCTTGAGGTAGAGTCTCCTTCCGCCGAGTTCCGCGGAGAGGCGCTGTGCAGAATGGAGCGGGGTGGGGCGCCCGACCCAGGAGGAGGACAGGCGCTTGAGTTCGGCAGCGAAAGCGGGATCTGCCTTCGCGGAATTCCAGACAGCCTCGAGTTCCTCGAAGGCAGGCCGCAGCACCTCGGGAATGTACCTCCCTCCAAAGTCACCGAAATACCGTTCATCATGCCTCATGACCTGGCTCCTTCAGCTTCGATAGTCCGCTCTGGGATTTCGAGATTTCCGCGAAATACGCCTTGAGGAGCTCGGGGGATTTTATCCCAGGAGCCTCCTCGAGGCCGCTTGAAGCGTCGATGCCCTCGATGCCGCCGGGCTGCAGGGCCGCGAGGACCCCTGCGATGTTCGCGGGTCCGAGTCCACCAGCTAGAAAAAACTGCTTTCCTGCGGCCCTCGTCGCGTCCCGCGCCTCAAGGGCCAGGGGGAGGGCGAGGGTGGTTCCGGTGCCGCCGTAGCTGCCCTTGACTGCGGCATCGGCCAGGATGCGAGGGCAGGTCCAGGATGCCATCAGGCTGGTGGCGGTGCCGGCGGCTGCCCCGGCAGAGCCTGGCCGGAGGGCGCGGTACCAGGCGAAGTCAAAGGCCGCGCAGGTTGCGGGCTCCTCGTCTCCGTGGATCTGCGCCGCATCGAGGCCGGTGAAGGCCAGGATGTCGCGCATCGCGGATGGCGCTTCGTTGACAAAGACGCCGATGGCGCGGAAGGGTTTCCCTGCGTCACGCAGGGCATCGAGGATGGATTTGACCAGTCCGGGAGTGACGCGCCGTGGGGAGGGGGCGAGCACGAAACCGAGTTCGTCGGCGCCGAGTCCGAGGGCGAGCTGCGCGTCCCCGAGGCGGGTCAGGCCGCATATCTTCACAATTGGCTGCACTAGGGGCGCGCTTGCCGGGCGGCGCTGGCCCCTGCGATGGCTTCAACGAAGGCCCGGGCCATATCGCCCGGCTGCCCCGAGGTCGCGAGGGCTTCACCGACCAGGAAGCCGTCATAGCCACAGAGGCGCAGGGCTGCGGCATCGGAGGGCTCCCTCATGCCGGATTCCGCCACCAGGGCAAGCCCCGGGGGCGCCTGGGCTGCCAGCTCGCGGGCAAGGGCAGCTGACTTTCCTGTGTCTACGCTGAAGTCGCGGAGGTCCCGGGCGTTGACGCCGACGGCATCGGGGGCCGCTGCGAGGGCCGTCTCGATTTCATCCGGCTCCTTGACCTCGACGAGGATCGACAGGCCAAGCTCCCTTGCACCGGCGGCCAGCTCAAGGAGGAGTCCCCGGTCGATGGCCGCAACTATGAGGAGTATGGCGTCTGCCCCCATGGCCCAGCTTTCGCGGAGCTGGTAGGCGTCGACCATGAAGTCCTTCCTGAGCAGGGGGAGGCCTACAACTTCCCGCACGGCGACCAGGTGGCTTGTACTTCCCTGGAAGTGTCGCTCCTCGGTGAGCACTGAGATCACTCCTGCGCCGCCGGATTCGTAGGCCCGGGCGAGCTTGGCTGCATCGTAGTCGCGGACCATGAGCCCCCGGGAGGGCGAGGCCCGTTTGCACTCGGCTATGAGGAAGGGTGCAGAGGCCTTCGCAAAGGCCCGCCTGGGCGCCGAGGTCCTTCGCCACAGCCCCGACTCAGGCCTTTCTGTGCGGGCCAGCTCGACATCGGCGAGCCGCGCCTCGCAGATCGTTTCGAGTATGCCCATGTCAGGTCCCTGTGCCGGTCGGTACACTGTCCTCCCGGGCGAAGGCACGGAGGGTCTCGAGGACTGCCATCGCCTTCCCACTGTCGAGGGATCTCCGTGCCGCTTCGATCGCTGAGGGGAAGTCGGATGCAAGGTCGGCGGCGAGGATGGCTGCAGCCGCGTTGATGATGACGACATCCCGCTTGGGGCCCGGCTCGCAGGACAACACCCGCAGCGTGATTTCCGCGTTCTGCGCGGCATCCCCGCCCTTGAGGTCGGCCGCCGTACAGGGCTCGAATCCGTAGTCGCCTGGGTCGAGCTCGAAGGTCCGCATCCAGCCCCCACGGAGCTCGGTGACCCGGGTCTTTCCAACCAGGCTGATTTCGTCGATGCCCTCGAGGCCGTGGACGACCAGGGCATGCTCCGAGCCCAGGTTGTCCAGGATCTTCGCGACGGTCTCGGTGAGCTCGGATGAGTAGACGCCGATGACCTGCGAGCTTGAGCGCGCCGGGTTGAGGAGGGGGCCCATCATGTTGAAGACGGTGCGGAATCCGAGCTCTCGGCGGGGACCCATGATGTTCCTGAAGGCAGGGTGGTAGGCCGGCGCGAAGAGGAAGGCCATGCCCGCCTCCATGATGGCCCTGGCCGCCCGGGCGGGCGGGAGGGAGGTCGGAACACCAAGGGCCTCGAGGACGTCGGCCGATCCAGATTTCGAGGTAATTGATCGGTTTCCGTGCTTGGCGACCCTGGCTCCCGCCCCTGCCACGACAAAGGCGGCCGTCGTCGAGATGTTGAAGGTGCCCGAGGAATCGCCTCCCGTGCCGCAGTTGTCCACGGTACGCAGGCCGGCAGGAAGGGGCAGAGGAACCGCGCGCTCGCGGAGGGCCTCCGCAAAGCCTGTCACCTCGTCGATGGTCGCGCCCTTCAGCGTGATCGAAGCCAGGATGGCGCCGATCTGGGATTGCGTGATGCCGCCGTCGGCGATCTGGTCCATGAGGCTTCGCGCCTCCGCGCGTCCGAGGTTTTCCCTGGCACTCAGGCGTTTGAGGAGGGACTTGGCGGAGGGCAGTTCGCGCACGCCCGACAGGAAGTTGCGCACGAGGCGCTCACCGGCCTCGGTGCCGATGGACTCGGGGTGGAACTGGAGCCCCTCGATCCTGAGCTCGCGGTGGCGGACCGCCATGATCTCGCCGTCGGCCGAACGCGCGCTGACCTCGAGGCAGTCCGGAAGGCTCGAGCGCTCGATGGCCAGGGAGTGGTAGCGGATGACACGGAGGGGATTGGGAGCCTCGGAGAAGATCGTCTTCCCATCGTGTTCTATCGCGTCTGCCTTGCCGTGCATGATGCGGCCGGCGCGAACGATGCGGCTGCCGAAGGCCGCACCGATGGCCTGGTGACCGAGGCAGACCCCGAGTATGGGTTTCTTTCCGGAGAAATGCCTGATCAGCGCCATCGACTTTCCTGCGGCCTCGGGCCTGCCGGGGCCGGGGGAGATGACCAGGCGGTCAAAGTCGATGGAGTCCGGATCGTCGAGTTCCGCCTCGTCGTTGCGCAGGACGCGCACCTCTTCGCCGAGGCGCATGAACAATTGGGCGAGGTTGTAGGTAAAGGAGTCATAGTTGTCAATTATGAGAGTCATTTCAGGATTCCCGCCTTTCCGATCGCGGTGAGGATGGCCTGGGCCTTGGCGGCTGTCTCCTCGAATTCGGCCTCGGGCACCGAGTCGTAGACGATGCCCGCCCCGGCACGGACGCTGATCCTGCCGTCCTTCACGATGGCCGAACGGATCGTGATACAGGAATCGAGCCCCCCTGCGTAGGAGAGGTAGCCGACCAGGCCTGCGTAGGGGCCGCGGCGCTCCTTTTCAATGCTGTCGATGATTTCCATGGCCCTGATCTTGGGCGCGCCTGAGACCGTGCCGGCAGGAAAGGTAGCGCGCACCACGTCGAAGAGGTCGACATTCGGCGCCAGCCTGCAGGAAACCTCCGACACCAGGTGCATCACGTGCGAGTAGCGCTCGACCTCCATCATGCGGTCCACCGAGACGCTGCCGGCCTGAGCTATGCGGCCGAGATCGTTCCGCGCCAGGTCGATGAGCATGAGGTGCTCGGCCCGCTCTTTTTCGTCTCCGATGAGCTCCGCTTCCCGCCTTGTGTCCTCGGCCTGGTCCTTTCCGCGCGGCCTCGTGCCTGCGATGGGCCTGACAATGGCCTTGCCCTCCTCGACCCGCACCATGACCTCGGGCGAGGCACCCAGAAGCACGAAGTCGCCGAAGTCGAGGTAGAACATATAGGGTGAGGGATTGACGCTCCGCAAGGCGCGATAGATGTCGAAGGGCGAACCCTCGACTCTGGCGCTGAAGCTCCTGGACAGGACCACCTGGATGGCCTCGCCCTCCTCGATGAGGGACTTTGCGCGGAGCACTCCCTCGGTGAAGGCTGCGAGGTCCATGTCTGCCTCGATGGGGCCGATGCGCGGGGGGAAGCGGCTCAGGTCCCTGCCCTCGTCGGCGCGGAGGAGGGTCGCCTCGGTGGCCTCGATGCCTTTGATGGCTGCGATAAAATCGGCTTCGGGATCATCCCCGATGCGCTGGTTGCAGACGATTCGGAGGACATGGGTCAGGCTGTCGAAGATGAGGGTGTAGCGTGTGATCATGAAGAGGCCGTCCGGCAGCTCGGGACCGGGCTTGTCGGTGACATCGGGGAGCCGCTCCCAGAGGCGGGCTGCGTCGTAACCCAGATAGCCAACTGCTCCGCCGGGAAAGGGAGAGAGGTCTCCCTGTCCCGCCCAGGGCCGCGAAGCCATGAGGTCTCCCACCGCGCGGAAGGGGTCCTGCGCCTTGAAGCTGCGCTCTCCGTCCTCGTCGCTCCAGCTCACCTGTTTTCCCTCGATGCGGAGTCCAGCCACCGGCTCGACCCCGAGGAAGGACCAGCGTCCGAAGTTGCCGCCTCCCGCCGATTCGAGAAGATAGGAAGCCTTGAGGGCGTAGAAGGCGTCGATGGGTGTGAGCCGGTCAGCCTGGACGTCCTTGACGACGGGGATGACTGAACCGCGCTTTGCAGCCTTGAGGAAGTCGCTCTTGGTCGGGCGGATCACAGACCCTCCTTTAATGTTACTTCATGACGTAACAATAAGACTATAACTGGAAGCGCCAGACCCTGTCAACCGAAGAAGTTTTGGCTATGGGGAACCCTACCAAAGGCTTGCTGCCGATGAAGGAAACACCGCAGGTTCCCTCAAGATCCCAGATGTGCTAGTCTCGCCGTCGCGCTGCGTTTTTTAAGGATCGGGGGCTTTGACCTTCCCGGTCCATGTATGTTTTATTGTTTCGATATATAGCTACATTGGTGGGGAGACATGGCAGGATACGATACAGAAGGAAAGACCGACAGCGGCTATCCCGCTGCCCAGGGGCTCTATGACCCCGCCAACGAACACGATGCCTGCGGCATTGGTTTCGTCGTCAACGTCAAGGGACGCGCCTCGCACCAGATCGTGAGCCAGTCGCTGACCATCCTCCACAACCTGCGCCATCGCGGCGGCGCGGGCTACGAATGGAATTCCGGAGACGGGGCAGGCATCCTGACCCAGATCCCGCACCGCTTCTTTACGGAGGTCTGCCCCGAGGCCGGGATTGCCCTTCCAGCGGCCGGTCATTATGCGGTCGGCATGGCCTTCCTTCCCCGCGATGCCGGCTTCCGCTCCTCCTGCAAGGGCCTGATCGAGGACTCGGTGACCAAGGCCGGTCTGCCAGTCCTGGGCTGGCGCGACGTGCCTGTCGACCTGTCTTCCCTGGGCAATGTCTCGCGTTCAGTGATGCCGGTCATATGCCAGCTCTTTGTCGGCAGGACCGAGGGCCTGGCCACCGAGCTCGACTTCGAACGCCGGCTCTATGTCATCCGCAAGAAGGTCGAGAGGCTTGTCCTGGAAAAGCAGGAGTCGGACCCCGACTACATGTATTTCGCGAGCCTGTCCTGCAGGACCATCGTCTACAAGGGCATGCTCACCTCCGAGCAGGTCGGGCCCTTCTTCCTCGACCTCGAGCACCCCGCCTTCGAGAGTTCCCTGGCATTGGTACATTCCCGCTTCAGCACCAACACCTTTCCCACCTGGATCAGGGCCCACCCCTACCGTTACATAATCCACAACGGCGAGATCAACACGCTGCGGGGCAACATCAACTGGATGCATGCGCGCGAATCCCTCATCGAGACCGACCTCTTCGGACCCGGCATGTCGGACGTGACTCCGATCATCAACCCCGAGGGCTCCGACTCCGCGATGTTCGACAACTGCCTTGAGTTCCTCATGCTCACCGGCAGGCCCATCGCCCATGCGATGATGATGATGATTCCCGAGCCCTGGTCGGGCCACGAGTCGATGAGCGACGAGAAGAAGGCCTTCTACGAGTACCACGCCTGCCTGATGGAACCCTGGGACGGGCCCGCGGCGATGGCCTTCACCGACGGCACGCAGGTCGGCGCAGTCCTGGACCGCAACGGCCTCCGGCCCGCGCGCTACTATGTCACCCTCGACGATACCGTCATCATGGCCTCGGAGGTCGGCGTCCTGGACATACCCGCCGACCGCATCGTGCGGAAGGAGAGGCTCCAGCCCGGGCGCATGCTCCTGATCGACACGGCACAGGGGCGCATCATCGAGGATGAGGAACTCAAGGAAAGCATAGCCTGCGAAAAGCCCTACCGCGAGTGGCTCGACGCCCACCTGGTAACCCTCGATGATCTGCCGCCAGTTCCGCACGCGCCGCCGCCGGACCACGGGTCGGTCCTCCACAGGGAAAAGGCCTTCGGCTATACCTGGGAGGACCTCCGCCTCATACTCATACCAATGCTGAAGGATGGGATCGACTCCATCGGCTCGATGGGCAACGACGCCCCCCTGGCCGTCATGTCGGACAAGCCCCAGCTCCTTTACAATTATTTCAAGCAGCTCTTCGCGCAGGTCACCAATCCGCCCATAGACTCGATCCGCGAGGAGCTTGTCATCGGGCCGGAGACCTTCATCGGCTCGGAGGGCGACCTCATCCACCCGACCCCGATGGCAGCCAGGCAGCTCAAGCTCGAGAGTCCCTTCATCGACAACGAGGAGCTGTCCAGGCTCAGGCACATCGGAATCGAGGGCTTCAGGGCTGTCACGATCCCCATCCTCTACGACGCGAAGCTCGGAGGGACGGGCATCGAGGCAGCCATGGACACCGTCTGCGCGGCCGCCGACAAGGCCTTCGCCGAGGGTGCCAACATCCTCATCATCTCGGATCGTGGCGTCAGTCCGGACAAGGCGCCCATCCCCGCCCTACTGGCGCTCTCGGGCCTCCACCACCACATGATCCGCAACGAGACGCGGACCCGCGTGTCCATCGTCCTTGAATCGGGGGAGCCCCGCGAGATCCACCACTTCTCGATGCTCATAGGCTACGGCGTCTCGGCCATCAACCCCTACCTGGTCTTCAACGCGATGGACGACATGATCGCTTCGGGCCTCCTTGTGGGCATCGAGCGCGAAAAAGCCATCGCCAACTACAAGAAGGCAGTCTCAAAGGGCCTCATCAAGGTCATGTCGAAGATGGGCATTTCGACGGTCCAGAGCTACCAGGGCGCGCAGATCTTCGAGGCTGTGGGCCTGTCGAAAGAACTCATTGATCGATATTTCACAGGCACGCCCTCCCGCGTCGGCGGCATAGGTCTTTCAGAGATAGCCATGGAGGTGGAGGCGAGGCACAACGCCGCCTTCCTGGACTCGGGTCCCCAGTCACGGAGTCTCCCCTCGGGCGGCGACTGGCAGTGGCGGAAGGACGGGGAGCAGCACCTCTACGGCCCCGAGACCATCCACCGCCTCCAGGTAGCCTGCCGGAGCGGGGATTACAAGGCCTTCAAGGAGTACACCCGCCTCATCGACGAGGAGTCACTCAGGAACTGCACCCTCCGGGGCATGATGGCCTTCAGGAAGGCTGAAAGCGTGCCCATAGAGGAAGTCGAACCGGTCGAGTCCATCGTCAGGCGCTTCAAGACGGGGGCCATGTCCTTCGGCTCCATCAGCCAGGAAGCCCACGAGACCATGGCAATTGCGATGAACCGCCTCGGGGGCAAGAGCAATACAGGAGAGGGCGGCGAGGATCCCGCACGCTACCTGCCCGACGCATCCGGCGACTCGCGCTGCAGCGCCATCAAGCAGGTGGCCTCGGGCCGCTTCGGTGTCACCAGCGAGTACCTGGTGAGCGCGAAGGAGATCCAGATCAAGATGGCCCAGGGAGCCAAGCCCGGCGAGGGAGGCCAGCTCCCCGGCCGCAAGGTCTACCCCTGGATCGCCGAGTGCCGTGGATCCACCCCCGGTGTGGGCCTCATATCGCCCCCGCCCCACCACGACATCTACTCCATCGAGGACCTCTCGGAGCTCATCCATGACCTCAAGTGCGCCAACCCCGAGGCGAGGATCTCCGTCAAGCTCGTATCGGAAGTGGGAGTTGGTACGATCGCCGCCGGCGTGGCCAAGGCGCGGGCGGACGTCATCCTCATCTCCGGCTACGACGGTGGCACAGGCGCTTCTCCCAGGACCTCGCTCCGCCACGCGGGCCTGCCCTGGGAACTCGGCCTCGCCGAGACCCACCAGACCCTCCTCCTCAACAACCTGCGCTCGCGCATCGTAGTGGAGACCGACGGCAAGCTCATGACCGGGCGCGATGTGGCCATCGCCGCCCTCCTCGGAGCCGAGGAATTCGGCTTTGCCACCGCCCCCCTGGTCGCCATGGGCTGCGTGATGATGCGTGTCTGCAACCTCGATACCTGCCCCGCAGGCATCGCAACACAGAACCCCGAGCTCCGCGCCAAATTTACGGGCAAGCCCGAGCACGTGATGAACTTCATGCGCTTCATCGCCCAGGACCTCCGCGAGCACATGGCGCGCCTGGGATTCAGGAAGCTTGAGGACATGGTGGGAAGGACCGACCTTCTCGAAATGGACCGGGAGTCGGGCAACGCGAAGGCCAGGACACTCGACTACTCGAAGATCTTCCACCGTCCCGATGTGCCAGACAGCTGGGGCCGCCACCAGTCAGGCAGCCAGGATCATGGCCTCGACAGCTCCCTGGACCGCCGCGTCATCATCAGGCTCTGCGAGCCGGCCCTCGAACGCGGCCAGAAGGTGACCGTCACCCTGCCGATCCGCAACGCCAACCGTGTAGTTGGTACCATCCTGGGTGCCGAGATAACCAAGAGGTACGGCGCGGCAGGCTTGCCCGACGATACCATCAACCTGAAATTCGTGGGCTCGGCAGGCCTGTCCTTCGGGGCCTTCCTGCCCCGGGGCGTGACACTCACCATCGAGGGCGATTCCAACGACCACATCGGCAAGGGCCTCTCGGGCGGCCGGATCGTCGTCTACCCGCCCGCTGCTGCCGCCTTCAAGCCCGAGGAGAACATCATAATCGGGAATGTCGGCTTCTACGGAGCGACCTCGGGCGAGGCCTTTGTACGCGGCATGGCAGGCGAGCGCTTCTGCGTGCGCAACTCGGGGCTCTCCGCCGTCGTGGAGGGTGTGGGCGACCACGCCTGCGAGTACATGACGGGTGGTACCGTCATTGTCCTCGGAAAGACCGGGAGGAACTTTGCTGCCGGCATGTCGGGGGGTGTCGCCTACGTCCATGATGCTGACGGCAATTTCCCCTCGCGGCTCAACACCGAGATGGCCGACATCGAGGAGCTCAGCGACCCTGCGGAGATCGCCGCGCTCCGGGCCCTCATCGAGCGTCACGTCAGGCTCACCGGAAGCTCCCTGGGCAAGCGGATAGTCGCCGGCTGGGCCGGAGCCCTGCGGCGTTTTGTCAAGGTCATGCCCCGCGACTACCGCCGCATGCGCGACGCCATCGAGGCAGCCCGGAAGGGCGGCCTCGACGGGAAGGAAGCCCTGATGGCTGCCTTCGAGGCCAACAACCACGATCTCGCCCGCGTGTCGGGCAACTGAGGGAAGGACACAATCATGGCCAAGCCCAGCGGTTTCATGGAATACGAGCGCGTCCTTCCCGCCGACCGGGAGGTACGGACGCGGATCTCCGACTGGAAGGAATTCCACGGCTCTGCCTCGACGGAGGAGGAGCACCGCAACCAGGCCGCGCGCTGCATGGACTGCGGGACACCCTTCTGCCACTCTGGCGTCCTGTACGAGGGAGCGGTTTCCGGCTGCCCCATCAACAACCTGATCCCGGAATGGAACGACCTGGTGTGGCGCGGACGCTGGAAGGAAGCCCTCGAACGGCTCAGGCTCACCAACAAC
>JBAXTA010000066.1:0-15967 GCA_037130415.1 Spirochaetota bacterium | reverse complement strand
TGTCGAGGCTCACTCCAAGCTGTCTGAGATTCCTGGCGTCCTCGGCCTTGCCCTCGGCCTTGCCCTTGACCTCACCCTCAGCCAGCCCCTCATCTTTGGCCACAGCGAGGGCTGTTGCCTGGTCCATCTGCCACTTTAGGCGACCCTCGTAAATGGACCGAAGATCCGGGTCGGCGTGGAATTTGTGGTAGGCCTCGTCGATTTCGGCGAGGAGTTTGTCCTGTTCTGTCAACGTTTTGACCATGGCCTCGTCACCTCCTTCGTGTTTCAGTAACAATAGCAGCTTTTCAAGACGGCCACAATCGCGGGCCGGCGGCATCAGGGGCAGTTCGAGCATGATGAGGGTAGCGTTTGGGGTCAGGCTCATGGCACTGGCCGGGTCGGGGTCGGTATCGTCTTTGAAGCGGTAGATTTTGAAGAAGTGCCGCTTGTCCGGGCGCAGGGTGAAATCAAGAATGTGGATCCCGATGACCGGATGTAGTTCGCGATAATCCTTTCCCTCGGTGAGCTGGTCGCCGTATTTCCGACTCCAGTAAAAGAGGGCGCGCTCTGCGTAGGCGGGCTCCCGCCTGAGCTGGATCTCGAGATCGAAAATTCGGCTTTGATTGTCCGTGGCTTCGACGTCGAGAACCGAGGCTTTGTCGTCCTCGTGCTTGGGGTTGACGAAGGGATTGCGCAGGGTGAGGGTGGCGGCGAGGGGAAGGCCCGCGCGCTCGAGGGTGAGTGTGACCGCTCGCCATGGATGGCGAGCTACAGAGTCTGCGGAACGTAGTTCCGCAACATCATGGATGATGCTGTTCCTTCCGTTCTTCCATCCCAAAGATAAACTTGAAGACAAAATCGTTGACGGCCAGCAGCATGGGTACCTCCACACGAAGTACGCCCGCGTGGTGGCTTTTTGATTGCAAAGGGAAAGAAAATTCGGCGATCTAAGTCCCCAGGCCCCTGAGCGATGCCGGGTTCCTGGGCTACAGGTCTCGCTTCACAGCGATGGCTGACTTGCAGGGAATGGCCTCGTCGAGTCCCGGATCACGAGTTCGGTCTGGAAGACCTTGCTCAGTATCTTGAGCTCGGGCTTTTCGATCAAATCGAATAGCATGCGGGTCGCGATCGCTCCCATCTCGATGGTCGGTTGCCTGACCGTTGTAATGGAGGGGCTGTTGATCTCGGATAGAAGTATGTTGTCAAAGCCCGTCACTGAAATGTCATTGGGAACAAGTTTGCCGAATTTCTTGAGCCCCGCGATGAGGCCCAAGGCGATGAGGTCGTTCGCGCAGACGCAGGCGCTCACGTCCATGACCGCTATCTGCTCCGAATGCGAGATGCCGGCCTGAACCGTGAATTCTCCAAAGAGGCAGGTATCCTCATTTACTTCGATGCCGTAGTCGGAGCAGGCCTGCCTGAAGCCCTTGAAGCGGTTCGCGACGTTATGGTCACTTCGCAGGCCTCCGCAAAAGGCCAGTTTCCGGTGCCCTTCCTTGATCAGGAGCTCCGTCGCCAGGTATTCGCCATGCGCATTGTCGATATATACCCCGACGTTCCTGCCCGAAAGGGGCCGGTCCATGAGCACCACGGGTACGATGAAACCCAGGTCATCGGGCTCACGCGTCCCGATCGAGGCGGGCACCAGGACTATCCCGTCCACTCCGCGGTCCCCGAGGGCACTTATGTAGCGGCGCTCGCGCTCGAGCGTATCGTCGCTGTTGCACAGGAAGACCGTAAAGCCGGAAGCTTCGGCCGTGGCTTCTACGCTCTTGGCGATGTCTGAAAAGAAGGGGTTGGATACATCGGGAATGATGAGGCCTATGGAGTTGGTCCGCCTGGTAACCATGCTTTTCGCGATCACATTGATGCGGTAACCTTGTTCGCGGATTATCTGCTTGATCCGCTGCCGCGTATCTTCTCCGACACCCGCATCCCTGTTGTTGATGACGCGCGAAACGGTTGCATTGGAAACACCTGCCATCTGGGCGATGTGCTTGATGGTCAGGCGCATCCTGTCGTGCTCCCTTCAGCTTTTCACGCTGCCGAGCGTGAGTCCGGTGATGTAGTGTTTCTTCGCAAGGGCGTAAATTACAATTATTGGAATCGTGCTTACGAGGAGCCCCGCGAAGCCCTGCCCAAGAGGCGTCGCCTGGGTCACCATCGGTCCCGAGCCGAAGATGTTCATGATCCTCGGCATGATCGTCATAAGGCTGTCTTTCTGCAGGAAAAGGAGCCCGATGAGGTAGTCGGACCAGACCGCGGTGAAGTTGAACAGGATCACGGTGCTGAGCACGCCGACGGAAAGGGGCATCACGATCCAGAAGAATATGCGCAGGTCTGCGAGGCCATCTATGCGCGCCGCCTCGATGAGCTCGATCGAGAATTCGTCGAAGAAATTCTTGAAGAGGTAGACCGAGAAGGGAAGGCGAAGGCCGAGGAAGATCAGGAGGGCTCCGAACATGCTGTTCACCAGGCCGAGCTGCCGGTACTGGAGAAAAAGCGGCAGGGCGATGAGCATCGTGGAAACATAGATGCCCGAGTACATGAAGATGTAGAGACCGTTCCTGAGGCGGAAGCGGAGGAAGGAAAAGGCATATCCGGCAAAGCCCCCGAGGAGGGCCGTAAACAGGCAGGTCAGGAGGCTCAGGGTCATGCTGTTCTTGATGGCGATACCCAAGCCGTTGCGCCACGCGTCGGCGAAATTGTCGAAGGTGAAAGAGTTTGGACTGACCAGGATGCCCCTCGCCAGGTCCGCGGTCGAGCGGAAGGGTGTGAATACCAGGAGGAAACAGATGACGAGGATCGTAGCGGAATAGGCGATGAAGGGAATCTGCAGGAGAAGCTCGAGCCAGGTGATCCTTCTTTTTCTTCCCATTACTGGATCTCCTGGGCCTTCGCCGCCTTTTTCCGCGAGGCAAAGAGGTAATTGTAGATGAATATCATGGTAATTACGATAAGTATCATGCCTGCGGCGCTGCCCACCCCGATTTCCTGCAGGCGGAACGTGTTCAGGTAGATGAAGTACTCGAGCACCGTGGAGGAGTAGCCAGGACCTCCGGCGGTCATGACATGGATGTAGCTGAAGAGGAAGGACATGAGGCCGATGACCTGCAGCACGACATAGACCGAGATCGTCGAGGCAAGCATGGGGATGGTGATGAAGAAGAATTTCTGGGTTGCGCTGGCACCGTCGATCTCCGCCGCCTCGTAGATCGCGATGTCCACGGTCGTCAGGCGGGCAAGGAAGAGGAGGAGGGCGAAGCCAATGTTCTTCCAGATGAGGGAGACGATGATCGTGAAGAGCGAGAGCCCCGGAGCGCCGAGCCAGTCCTGGTCGAGAAAGCCCAGGCCCAACCAGTTGAAGAAATCATTAAGGGGGCCGGCCTTGTTCAGCACCTCCGTGAGGATCTTCGCGACGACGATGTCGGGAAGGACGACAGGAATGAAGAAAAGGAAGGTATACAGGGAATATCCGGGTATTTTCCCGAAGATGGCCTGGGCAAAGGTAAGGGAGATCACGATGACAGCCGGCACGACGCCAATGATGATTATGACGTTGTTGCTGAGTGTTCCGTAGAAATGCGGGTCGGTTAGAAGGGCGAGGTAGTTCTCGAAATTATTGAATCCGGTCGGGCGCAGGTACTTCCAGCCCTCGAGGCTGAACAGGAACATCCGGATGATTGGGTTAAGGAAGATGAAGGCCACGACGAGGAGGGCTGGCAAGAGGAACCAGTAACCGTTGTTCCGGTACGTCAGTTTGTTCTTCGCCAAGGTCTTCCTCCCCGATCGTGAGAATCAGGCTGTCCCGCCGGAGCGCGGCAAGGCGCTCCGGCGGGTACCCTGCGAGAGGATTACTTGAGCTTGAGTGCCGCTTCGATCTCGGCTGCGTACTGCTGCGGGGTGATCTGCCCGAGCACCATGGAGTTGCAGAACTTCTCGACGACCGATGAGTACTCGCGGACCCAGAAGGCATGGCCCTCGGGATACAGGGTCTGCTGGCCATGGAGGGCGGCGAACCTCTTGAGCTCGGCGCCGGGGATGTCGAAATCGGTAAGCTTGAATTCCTTGTTGACAGGGAAGAGGCCCTGGGAGACGAATTCGGCTACGATTTCCTTGTTGAAAACGAGCTCCTTGACGAAGGCCGCAGCCTCCTTCGGATGCTTGGTCCAGGCGGTGATGCCGATGGCATCGCCATAGATCGGGCTGGCCATCGCGAGCTTGCCATTGCCACCCATGCTGGGCCACTCCATGATGCCGACCTTGTCCTCGCCCAGTGCGTTTACATAGACGGAATAGAGGGCGGGAAAGAGGGGGATGATCGCGCATTTCTCGGCAGTGAACTGTCCCCAGAGGTCATTGATGGAAATCGTGTTGCCGCCCTCGACGAAGTAGCCGGCGTCATAGAAGGCCTTCCAGTCCTTGCAGAACTTGTCGAAGACCTTGTTGTAGATCGGCTTCTTCCCATAGTAGGGGATGACGTCGGAAATCTTGTCGACATAGGAGGGGAAGGAGAAGCTGTGCCACCAGTCGGCGAAGATGCCTTCCTTGTTGGCGTAGCCGAAGGGAGCAAAGCCGGCGGCCTTGAGCTTCTTGCAGACATCGAGGAACTGCGCGTAGGTCCACTTGGCAGGGAACTTGGACCAGTCGATTCCGGCCTTCGTCATCATTTCCTTGTTGTAGGCGATGGCGATGTAGTTGTTGCCAGTGGCCGTGCCGTAGACATTTCCTGTCTTGACGTCGGTGCAGCTGTCAAGGAGGAGAAGCTTTGCGAGCTCGGCCTTGGTGAAGAGGTTCCCCTTGTTGAGCGGGTAATGGAGACCCTGCATGCCTCCGGTGACGATGTCGGCCAGACCCGTCCAATTGAACACCAAGTCGGGTCCGGACTGCGACATCGCGCTTGCGGTGAGGAGCTCGCGGAAACCAGCATCGCCCTTGGAGACGATGTCGACCGTGATGTTGTCCCTGGCCTTGAGGATGTCGGCTGCTTTCTGCATGGTCACAAGAAGGGCGCTGTCCTTCTCGTAGACCGTCCAATACTCGATGGTTACCGGCGGATTCTTCGACTGCGCGGGCAGCGCGACCGCCAGAGCGCAGAGAGCGATAAGAATGAGACCCAGTTTCTTCAGCATGCCCTAACTCCTTTTGGAAAACATCTTTCTGCCTGGCCCGGACCTATGCCCGGCCTTTGGAGCCACCCTCCAGAGTAAACGTTTTCTCTATGTATGAAATATCACCGCTTTTCCGAATCTGTCAAGGGAAAAAGTCGGGAGAGGCCTCAGCAAAAGTGCTTCCGGACAAGTCCCACGAATTTTTTGACATGCGAAGGAGTGCCCGAGCAGGTCCGGACATCCTTCAGGATGATCTCAGTTGTGTTGTTCCGGGTGGCCCTCGCCACCTCTGCCAGGTCCCGCTCCATCAGCTCGCGGTCGAAACCCATGCACAGGACGGGATTGGGCTTCCACGACAGGATGGCGCGATCGCCGATCGCTTCGGCCGCCAATGGGACGCTGGACCAGGGACTCACGCTGAGTCTCCTGATGTTCGGAATCTCCCTGAAGATGGATTCGTATCGGGCATCCAGGGGCTCGCAGCAGCCATAGCAGGCAAGGCCGAAACGGTTGAGTCCCCGTTTCTGGTACTGGAGGGCAAAATCCTCGAACATGGAAGTGGACACATTGCTGAACTCCTGCGAGTCGGCAAAGCCCCAGAGCTCCGAGATCGCGAGATGCCGGGGATCGAGACGTCGGTTCGTATAGCCCAGCCCCCCCGAACCCGTATAGATATTCGTGTGGTTGTCGAAAAGAAGTCCCTTTGCCTCGAGCCGGTCGAGCAGGCGTACCTTGCTCGCCGACATGTGGTCCATCACGCGATGCAGCATTTCCGGATTGTCGTAGAGATCGAGCATCAGCTCCGACATCCCACGCAGGTGGACCAGATCGATGAGGAGACTCTGCACAAGTGCGCAGTAGGGGATCACGAGCTGGAGTTCGAGGAATCCGCCGAGGGCCGACTCGTATTTCCCGCGCAGGCGCCGGGTTTCCTCCTGGTCGGGAATGAAATCCACTTCGTGCGCGAGCAGCTTCTCCAGATTGGCTTCGTCGGAGAGGTAATTGTCAAGATGATAGGCACCCTTGCCCACGGCCTTGGCCTCGATATCGATGCCCCAGGCGTTCTTCTGCACGGCATCTCCATAGAGATAGCCAGTGTACTCCCCGGGCATGTCGAAGCGCAGCAGGGGCTCGTAGACGAAGTCGTCGTCGAAGTGCGTGTGCTGGTAGATCTGCTGGCGCAGCCTCCGTTCGAGTGTCCGCAGCTCCGCGTCCTCGCTCTGGATGGCCGACTCTGGCAGCAGCTCGAGCCAGCCGCCGTCCTCGTCGATGCACACCCACAGGAGGGCTCCACCTTCCCCATGGAGCTCGTTGTGGTCTGCCCACTTCCGGCGCTTCCTCGCATTGTCAGGCAGCGCCGCAATGCCCGCCAGCTCACGGGCGAGCCCCCTGACGATGCCTTCCTGTTCGGAGTAATTCATATTTTTCTCTCCTAATAGGTATATGTTCGGGCCGCGGCGGCGAAGCGTGCGATGTTTCCCCCGGGAGCCGCGAAGAAATGGTCGCAGGCGCTCAGGATATAGCCCCCGTCCTGGCCATAGAGACCAAAGAGGCGCTCGACCTCACGGTCTATCATTGCCGCGTCTCCGCGCTCGAGGATGTTGTTCTGGTCCATGCCCCCGATGAGTGCGAGCGTCGGGTGCAGGTCCGAGTAGACCTGCCGGGCCGTAGCGTCCGTGTCGATGTCTCCGCCCACTCCCGTCGGGGACAGGGTTTCGGAGGCGTCACAGTGGTTGTCCCTGACAAGGTGGGTGATGCGGCTCATGCCCCCGCAGGTGTGATATACGGTTTTGAAGCCCAGGGCATGCAGGGCATCGTGCTGCACGCGATCGTAGGGGAGGCAGAATTCCTCGTGGATGGCGGGAGATATGAGGGTATTGGAAGCCGCGCCGCCCCCGGTCTCGATGAGGTCGAAGGGCATGCCCGGAAGGCTCTCCTCGATGTAGCGGAGCTTTTCCGCCTGCAGGACTGCGAGCAGCTCGTGAACGAAGTCTGGCCTGTCAAAGGTCGCCATTATGAGATTCTCCGCTCCGTAGAGCTCGCAGGCATCCTGCCAGCAGCCCCCCTGGAAGCCGCAGAGAAAGGTACGGAGGATGCCGCCATCCCCGAGCTCGGCGTGGACCTTCCTGGCCTTGTCCCTATCGAGAAGCGGCACGGGCCGGTATTTCCGGACAAGTTCGAGTTCGGCCTCGCCCTTGATGAGGTGCTCGCTGACCCAGGTGGTAATCGCGTTGCGACCCTGCTGGTAGCGCAGCGTTCCTCCCGGAGTCTCTATGGTATGGTCTATGCGAATATAGCCATCGGCCGGCGAGGTCACCGAGGACAGTCGCCAGTCGGGCGAAGGCATTTCGAGGGTTTCGAAGAAGGTAATGGAAGCATCGAGGCCGCAAACGCGGTTGGCTTCGATGTCGGAGACGCCTCCCATGTGCGTGGCCAGGTGGTAAGGCTGCCATTGGTGGATGGTCACCGGAAGGCGGTCGGGCTTCTCGCGGTTCAAGGCGAGCACCATGCGTTCCTTCGAGGTCATGCATCCTCCCCGGCGGAAGGCCAGGTTGGCCCGGCGGCCCTGCCGATGCTATACAAGCAATTCATATGATTGTATCTCCCCGCCTCCGATTTCAATTTCCAGCATATGGCCCTTGAGCTGCCGCGCCTCGATGAAATGCTCGTCGAGCCCCACGCTGTTTGCCGAGACCACGGCTTCCGGCAGCCTGAGCGCAAAGCGCCTTGTCTCGCCGGCTATGCTGTAGATCCTGAACACGAGGCGCCCTCCCCTTTCGCCTAGCTTGAGGGCGGAGAGGCGGACACAGTCCGGAAGGGCGCTGACAAAGGAGAGGGCATTGACGGCAACCGCCACGGCACCCTCTGTCTTCCTGAGCTGGCGGGGCAGGACATGATGCTGCTTGCGGTCGACCTTGGCAAAGGTTCCGGCTTCGAGAAAACCGCCCTGGTGGTAGATCGCAGCGTATTCGAAATGCTGCGGGCCCTTGCACTGGGCTCCTGGCGTGGGCAGGTTCCAGCCGCCATTGCCCTTGCGCGTGAAAAGGTCGGGACGCGAAAGCCATCCGACACAGCGCAGCAGGGTCAGGCGGATCCAGGTCTGTCCACCCTGGTCGAGGCTTTCGTACTCGTTGGTCGAATCACTGGCGATGGAAACGCCGTGCTCCGCATTGCCTGCGTGGACAAAGCCATGGGTCGGATGGCTGTTCTGCGGATACTCGACCCACGAGGCTGGAACGGGGAGCGTGACCGGGCGGCTGGTGACGGCAAAGGCTGTTGAACCCGAGCAGGCAGTAGCCAGTACGCCGGAGGGGAATTCCACCTGAAGGCGGTGATCCTTGGCATTGTTATCGATTTCAAGGGAGAAATCGATGCGGGCGATCCCTGGGTAGAGACGGACGGCGATGCACAGCGGACAGTCGACAAGCCTTGGGGAACGGGTCTTCCGGTCCTCGTCGAGCCCCTCGGGCAGGAATATGCTGCCATCAACCGTGAGTTCCTCATACAGGCCATTCCGCCCCGAATCGCGGCAGGCCACCTTCGAGGGATCGAGCCCATGAGGCCTGTCGTCCTCGATCCAGGAATAGGTGTATTCGTCACCGGCATCGGCACTGTCGCAGACCCTTCCCACGCCGCTGTGCCGGCACCCGGTCGCCTTGTCTTCCACGGTGAAGCTAGCGTCGGAGGGGCAGTATTCGACCACGAAGAATTCGTTTTCGATGCGATCATTGCCGGGGCGTCCCGAAAGTCCACGAACTGCCTGGGAGCGGCTGAGGCGCAGCACATGGAGCCCGTAGTCGAAGCCCGGAAGCAAGAGCCCGACGCGGCAGCGATTGACCTTGTAGACCTCGGGAAGGGTCTGGTCCTGGAGGTCCATGTGATAGGCCTTCGCGGCCCGGATCAGCGCGCAGGGAATGTCGCGGCCGTACTGGTCGACAGCGGCGACAGCCAGGGGAAGATCGGGATGGGCGAGGCCCGCCTCGTAGTCCTCGATCATGGACTTGGCGAAATTGACCTTGTTGACCAATACCGCGTCAAAGTCAACATCGAATTCCTGGTAATTGGGAAGACTGTCCTGGCTGTTCTCGAAGTAGAGCATCTGGGCATCGCAGGGTCCCCGCGCGGGCCCGGGGGAGGGCCCAGGCACGGGCTGGAGCACAGTCTCGAGCCCCTTGAAAATGTCGTCGCCCAGCGTTGCCTGCAACTGGTCGATGCAGTCGTAGCGCTGCAGCATCTCCGCATGCACCGCATCGACGCTGCAGCCGCAGATGCTGTCGTGGGGATGGTTCTCGAGGATTTTTTTCCAGACGAGGTCCTGGTAGTCGAGGAAATTCCCGTTGCGTCGCTGAACCAGGGTCAGGGACAGGAGTTCGGCCGCCGCAAGGGGCTCGAGACAGCGTTCCATCGTCCGCTGGACGCGAAGGTTGCGCTGCTTGAGATAGACACGCGTCGAGAGCGTCCCACCGAGCACCATGTCACGATTGCCTGAACGCAGCTCCCCTGAATAGGTGCCGAGCCTTGGCTCACCCTTCCGCAGCTCCCCAAGGAAGGCCTCCATCGTGGAAAAGCGGATTTCCCTGTCCGGAGGCGCTTCCTTCGCATATGCAGCCAGTACATCGACGATGTCCTGTTGGGGAAGGACATGGTCCGAACCATTCATAAGTAGGACGATATCCGATGTCGATCGCCGGTGGAGGCTGTCGATCATGGCGTTCAGGCGCGGGACGGTCTCGGCCATGTCTGCGCTGAGCCGGGCGGAATTGCCGTAGCCGTAGGGCATATGGACAGCCAGGACCTTCGCCTCCGCAAAGGGGGCTTCCCACCAGAACTCGGTCTTCCCGATTTCGTCACCTGTGCCTCGCCAGAACAGGATCGATTCGATGCCGAGGCCCTTGAGTATCTGCGGCATCTGGGCGGGGTGTCCGAAGCTGTCGGGAAGGTAGCCGATGTTGTTCTTTTTGCCGAACTGGCTGACGAGCCTGTCTCCCGCCAGATAGTTCCGGATATGGGATTCTCCACTTACCAGGAGTTCGTCCGGGAGTATGTACCAGGGTCCTATGACGATCTTGCCCGAAGAGACAGCCTTGCGAAGGCGCTCCTGATTGTAGGGGCGGATGCGGAGATAGTCCTCGAGGGCTATGGTCTGGCCGTCCATCATGAAAGAGACAAAGTCCGGCACGCTGTCTATGGTGTCTAAAAGCCCGTCCATGAGCCTGGCGAGCTTGACCCCGAACTCTTCCTTGGTGAGGTACCATTCCCTGTCCCAATGCGTCTCGCTGACCAGATGCGCACGAATCATGGGCTTCCACCTTCGCCTTCCTGCTGCTTGCAGGCCCCGGCTGGAATAGAGTAAACGTTTTCTCAACAAGGGGCCAACAGGCGGCATGATGCGGCTAGCGCGGCCATCTGTCAATGAGGAAAGCTTCCCGCCAGGATGAAATCAGCTCATTTCGAGCTGGCCAATCGCCTCGCTGCACATTGACAGGGAGAAAAACAGCAGCAATAGTGCCAGCAGCAATGATGGCACTCGCCATGAGGATCGTCGCAGATGGAAATCGGGATGGATAAGGACCAATAGGAATGAAGATCATCAATTTTGGCTCGCTCAACATGGACAGGGTCTACCGGGTCGCCGATTTTGTCGTCCCCGGTCGTACGATCGCCGCAAAGGGTCTTGAGACCTTTGCGGGAGGAAAGGGTTTGAACCAGTCCATCGCCTCGGCGCGTGGAGGAGCCTCCGTCCTCCACGCCGGGGCAATCGGAATGGATGGCGGACTCCTCCTTGCAGCGCTGCGCGAGGCTGGCGTCGATGTATCCTTGATAGAAAGCAAGGAGGAACAGCCCTCGGGGCACGCCATCATCCAGGTCAGTGATTCAGGCGAAAACGCGATAATCGTGCACGGTGGGGCCAACCAGGGTCTCGACGAGGCCTATGTCCGAAGGGTCCTGGATGGAGCAACAGATGGAGACCTGATCCTGGTCCAGAATGAGACCAGCATGGTTCCCTTCATCATGGAGGAATCGAGGCGACGAGGCAGGGAAGTCTGCTTCAACCCCTCGCCTGTCAGCCCAGGACTGTCGGAGTATCCCCTGCACTGCGTGGACCGCTTTATCCTCAACCTCGACGAGGCCGAGGCGATCGCCGGCTCGAAGGAAGGTCCGGCGGGGCTGCTAAGGATCTTGCTTGATCGTTATTCAAGGGCCGAAATCGTCCTGACCCTCGGTGCCGAAGGAGCCATGGTCGGCAGGGGCCCGGAGCGCTGGGTCGAGCCGGCCTTTCCCGTCCTCCCCCTCGATACCACCGCTGCGGGAGATTGCTTCGCGGGTTTTTATCTGGCAGCCATCGCCCGCGGCGAGCTGGACCCGCGCTTCCGTCTCAGGATCGCACAGAAGGCCGCGTCGATCTGCGTGCAGCGCCGGGGGGCCTCTCCCTCGATACCGACCCTGGCCGAAACCCTGGCGGCGCTGGAGAAGGCAGAGGGTTCTTCGCTCAGATTGGAAGGCTTCTCAGGAACTTGAGAAGAAAGCCCACCAAGGCCTCTCCGGTCACCCTGACGACGACGAGGATGGCAAAGCCGGCGATCAGGCCTTTCTGGTAGTTGATGACGCGATCCCTCCAGATGAGACGCTTCATGCGGAACAGGAGGGGATTGAGCATGTCATCGACGACGCGCCAGAGGGGGTGGAGGGAGTTCCAGCGCGCCGAGTAGGCGATGAGCCGTGCAAGGGTGGCAACAGCCAGAAAGGTCATGATGAAGGCCAGCGCAGACCAGAGGGCATCGACTGCCAGCGAGAGGACCCCCCCCAGCGTCATGGTCCCCGCAAAGGCGAGGGAGAGGAAGACCTGGTTGGCAACGGCAAGGAGCGAGAGGGCGGCTATCGGGGAAAAATCAAAATGGCCGACGCGGAAGATCCTGAAGAGGGCGAAAAAACGCAGGTAGGGATCGACGATGCTGGCCAGGAGTTCACCTGCCCGGCCGACCCCGTTGCCGGGAACCCAGGTCAGGAAAATGCGCACCGAGCAGGCAAGCATGTAGACCGTGACCGTGGCGGCAAGCACCCGGGCGAGAATCGAAAGCAACACAGCCACCTCCAGGATCAATTGCCAGGCTTGGGACTCAGGTTCATGGTACCAATGGCATCCATGGCAGCCTTCAGTTTCTTTGAGTTCTCTGCCGCATGCAGACTCTCGCGGGCGGGGTCGAAGGTCGGGTCGGCTGCCAGCGCCTGGTCCCAGAGCGCGATCGCAGCGTCGGCGTTTCCCTTTCCATATTCGCCCAAGCCCTCAAGATAGAGCCTGTCTACCTTCTTGGCAAGCGCGCCCCGGCCAAGGTCTCCGAGTACGAAGGCTGTCTGGATCGAGATGCGGTTGAGCGGCGTGAACTGCGTGGTGAGGTCGAGGGTGTAGTTGATGTTCAGCTTGACCAGGTCGAGAAGGATCATGGAACCCACGCTGATCCTGGGGTTGCTTCCCTTCATGAGGATGCCGCCCTGGAGCCCGAAGGCGTCAGTCATGGAGATCGCAAAACCGGCTGCGTAGATTGGCCGCTCCGATTTTGAAAGATCCTTCAGGTTGATGGGCTTGGCCACGTCTCCGGAAAACATGATGAAGCGGAAGGGGGACCAGGAAAGTCCGAGGCTCGCGACTGTCGGGAGTGGCTCGTCGAGAACCGGGGGCCCGACGTTCTTGAGCGCAAAGCCGACAGCGAAGTTCTTGGTCCGGGACGAGTAGAGCTTCAGGAAGTTGATCCGGACGAGGGCACCGCCATCGACCATGAGCCCGAGGCCCGAGTTACCGGCAGCCTTGGCGAGGGTCGTGGGCACGGAACGGTAGGCCAGCTTGCCGGTGGCCCCGAGGGCTATTCCCGTGAAATTGTAACCCTGGAAAAAGTTGTAGGAGGCGTTGAAGGCAGCGACTGCCTCGGAGTAATAGCCCGTTCCCATGCTGTTGGCAAAATCGTCCACGCCGACAAAGGGGAGGTAGAGCCACTTTCCCATGACGCCGAAACCGAGATTCCCGGCCCTGAGCGTGTAGACCGCACTTTCGATCTTGGTGTCGGAAATCCAGTTGTTATGGAAGACCCCGAGTTCGGTCTGGTCGATGATGGAGGAGGCAGCAGGATTTGCCTCGAAGTACGAGGAATCCCTGGCTGCTGCGGTATAGGCCATGCCCATGCCCTCGGCGAGGCCACCGATGGGGATGTGAAGAGAACGGAAGGCGGTGAGGCCGGCGTTGGGATCGGGGTTGAAATAGCTGGAGATGAAGCTGTATATGTCCGAGGTTGCTTGGGCGGCGCCCGCAAGAGGCAGGGCGAGCAGGGCAAGGGCGCCAAAGAGGGCGCGGAGCTGCTGGGACATCATGGTGGTGCTCACTACCAATGTAGCGTGGAGAGCCTGGATATCCAAGTTATGGAACTCTGGGCAGCCCTCGTAGTTCCTTGTCGGCGCGTGATTTTCCTTCAAATAGGCAAAAAAAACTACCGAAACTCAAGGGAGGCATTTGAGTGCTCGGTTCGGACCGCCGGTTTGGCGGTATAGTATCTTCTGTACGGATCGCGAAACCCTTCACGGCCCGAAGGAAGCGCGGACACCTGAGGCGCAAGACCCTGATGCCGATACGATGCGAACATCGCCCAAGGGGCGCGGCGAAGGCATGGCGAGGCCCACTTGGGGTCTTCTGCCTCTGCGTCTTTGCGGTCTCGCAGCCGCCAGACCTGTCGGCTGCGCCAAATGTGAAGAATCCCATTGTTGTCCAGGCGAAAAAAGACCTCCAGGCCCGCAAGAACGACCTCGTGATAGCCGCCATCGAGCCCCTTCTTGCGACGGAGCTGACAAAGACCGTCAAGACCGAGGCTACAGTCCTTCTGGGGCAGGCTTTCCTCGACAAGGCAGCAGGCATGGTACGCGATGCCGCCAAGGAACGCTCGCTGTCCCGGGATCCCACGGATACGCATATGCAGAACGCCAACGACCTCGACGGAGCTGCCTCGGCTACCTTCGACAAGGCCATAGCCCTCCTCGAACCCCTCCTCGATTCGCTCGCAGCAAGCGACCGCAACAACCGTGACACCGTCGACCGCCTCCTTTCGCAGGCGTACATGAACAACGCCGACGCGAACATCAGGCGCAAGAACTTCAATCAGGCCCTCATTTCCCTCCAGTCCTTCAGCGCCAAGTACCCCGAGCGCTTCGACCAGGCCAACGAAAAGGTGAAGAACATCTTCGTCATCCGCGAGCAGTACACCAAGCTCGCGACGGAGATCAGGGATCGCGCCCTCGCCAGCAATGGTTCAGATCCGGCCATCGCGGCGAAGATCGACAAGCTCCGGGCCCTCGACCCCTACGCCAACAAGGATATCCTGACGGTCCTCCTCGAGGTCCAGTCGAGGGTAAAGAACCTCGGTCTCCTCAAGTCAACGATGAGCTCGGCCTTCGGGAAACGGGCAGAGGGAAACCTGGCAGGAGCGATGAACGACTACGTGGCGGCCTTCTCCCCGGAATCCGGGCTCCCGGCCCTGTACTGGCGGGAGTTCGCCGATTCGGGCTACGACATCCTCGACCGCAGGGACGCCGACGCGGGGCAGATTGTCGTAATTGAGACCGACGGCAGGGTCAGTACGAAATTCCTCGACGAGACGGGGAAGGTCATAAAGACCGACGCGAACGGAAAGCCCATGCGGGGCTTTTTCGGCTGGCAGTACGAAACCGAGACAAACGGGACCCCTCGCACGCTGGTTCTCAAGGATTTCGGCGGCCAGAAGCAGATCGAATCTTCGAAAAGCATCGTCACCCTCATGCGCAGCCTCATGACCGATGCCGCGGCGCGGGCTTCAGCGCTCGAGGAGCCCGGAGGAAGCGGCCCGGCCTTCGAAGCGGCCATGACGGCCCTCGGGGAGGCCTTCTCCAAGGGCGATCCAGGGCTTACTTCGGCAGCCTTCGCCACCGCGCTCGAAGCATTCTCCCACCTCGACGCGGACCGGAAATCGCTGCTAGGAACCTATACGAGGCTCTCCGAGATATTCCAGGCCTTGCCGAAGGAGCACAGCGACGGACGGGCCCGATCGCCACTCAATTTCTCCTATCTTACCTACGCGGGCTTTTTCCTGCGAGGAAGGCAGATGGTCAACGACTACGCTACCCGGGACGAGCAGACAGATCCGCTCTGGCGACCCGAGGCCGAACGCGACCTCCCCGAGGGCATCTCTGGGCTGACCTTCAATCAGATGGCGCGGGGCATCGAGGCTGTGGAGTCACGGCAGACCCCCGCCATCGAGGCCGCATGGCAGGCTGCTGCGACAGCCTGGGACGAGGGCCGCTGGTCTGCCGCAAAGGGCGAACAGGACAGGGCTGGAGCCCTGGTCGCAGCAGCGCGGGGGATAGGGCTCCTTTGGGGAAAGCTCGGCGACAGGGCGATGGACTCGGGCCTCGGGCCTCGTGAGGTTGCCCTGATTGCGGGGAAGGCCGCCAACCAGAGTCTCCTGGATTTCGAGTACGGCATCTCTCCAGCGCTTTCTCGCCTGGCGGACCTCAGGGACAGCCTCGCCATACTCAAAGGCAAGGTCGACGACTTCCAGACGAACGCAGCCTCAGACATGGTGCTGGCCGACGCACTCAAGAACATTTATATGTTCCGGGCAGGACTCCGTTCCCTGGAGGCGGCCCTCGACACCGAGGCAGCACGATCGGGCGAACTCAAGGTCATGGCCGAAAGGACCAGGACCCTGCTTGCTTCGCTCTCGCAGCCGGCCGACAGGCCTGCAGCAGAAATCGAACTTTGGAACAGCCGGCTTGCTGCCTCGGTAAGCCAGGCCCGGAGCGATGAGGTTGCAATTGTAGCCCTGGGATTCGGACTCGAGATGGCGGAGCTCGAGAGG